>JBMCXO010000023.1:0-17402 GCA_048621055.1 Candidatus Natronoplasma sp.
ATAGAGGCCCCTGCAAAAAATTTTAGGCTTTACGAGGGTCTGAAGAGAAGGGTTTTGAGCCTTCTCGTGGCTCTAGGGACCATTATCACCTTTGTGAGATTATCTTTTGAAAGGATAAATCTACAGGTCTTCTTAATGTCTTTCTTGGTATATCTAGTTAGCATCCTGATATTGACTGTACTGTTCACGTTCGTTTACTTTAATCATTATTGGAGAGATCTTATCAGAGACATTTATTCCGAATATGAAAGAAGGTTCTAGTGATGATCTATTTCTTTTGGACTGTTCAGTCGCTTTTCTTTTTAGCCTTTACTACAGCTACAGTCGCATCTGTGTGTTTTATTACTCTATCAGTTGTGCTTCCTATGAAAAGAGAAGAAAGACCTGATCTTCCGTGAGAACACATATAGATTATGTCATCATCGTTCGCGAGCTTTGTTATCTCTTCATAAGGTTCCCCTTCTTCGATCCTAGTCTTCACAGCCACTCCTAACTCGTCTCCCATCTTTTTGACTTTTTTTAAGACTTTTTCCCCTTCCTTTTTACGATGCTCCCTCAAGATATCCATAGTTTCCTTTCCCACATCTTCGAACCTGTGAGCCGCCATACCTGACATGGCATCTGGAGTCAAAACATAGACCGCTACCGCAGGTATGTCATAAGCCTTTGCAGTTTTTAGTCCCTCTTTTAAACCGATTAGTGAAAGATCAGAGCCGTCGGTAGGTACGATGACTTTTTCGTACATATTTACTATAAAGGGTCAAGTGATAATTAAATTCTTATGTAGTTGTTACACTTGAGACAAAACTTAATAAAAACATTTTAAGCTCATACTCTTAGATGAAGAGTTTCGAAGATCGGTTTATCCAATTAAAACGCAACAAGAGATGGTTCATCCTTTTGATTTTGGTAATCTCCATATTCGTAGGATATGTTGCTAGGATGTCTATCTCTGTCGCTCTCCCCTTTATCTCAAGAGAATTCGCCTGGGATATAGAACAGCAGGGACGTTTGGGAGGGATCTTGTTGGGCATTTTCTTGCTCGGATACGGAATTTCGAATATAATCTTCAGCAAATATATCGATATTTACGGCAGCAAATTGATGTTGTCTTTTTCTATCTTACTTTGGTCTTTTTCTTTACTGATCGGTGCTTTGATCCCCGACTATTACGTGATATTATCCTCAAGATTTTTGTTGGGGCTATCTCAGGGCGTGCTCTTTCCAATAGCTAGCAAGATCACTTCTAGCTGGTTCTCTCCAGACGAAAGGGCAAAGGCGAACTCCATTTACGTTAGTGGAGGTCCTTGGGCCGTTTTGTTTACTCCGGTTATCTTGACTCCAGTGATAACAAGAACTACTTGGCAATTATCTTTTTTCCTAGTATTTTTGATGGGGCTTTTGTTGATTGTACCTGTTATATTTTTCATCACAAGCGATCCAAAAGATGTTAAAAGCGAAAGCATCGAAAAACAAGAACTAGCTTACTCGGGAATTTTGAGGAACAAACAATTTCAGGTCTTGTTGATAGGCTATACATTGATGTCCTCCGTGTGGTGGGGTCTTAGCCTATGGCTACCGACTTATCTTGTCGAAGCTAAAGGTTTAGAACTCGGTCAGATCTCTTACGGGGCCAGCCTTCCCTATATTGGAGCTATAACTGGCATGTATCTCGGCTCCTATGTGAGTGATAGGTTAGGTAAAAGAAAGGAACTGATTTTGTTTGCACTTCTGTCTGGAGGTTTATTCATCTTGATGTTATCACTGTTTGAAGTGATGAACATATATCTAGTCATATCTCTCCTCGTGATGGTCTTTTTTACTGGACAGATGGCTCCACCACTTTATTTTACTATCTTACAGGGTAGAGTGAGTTCTCAGAAGATGGGTTCTGCGACCGGTTTGATGAACGGGATAGGTAACGGTTTTGGCATAATTGGTCCTTTAGCAGTTGGCGTTATCGTAGCTCTCACCGGCTCTTACGATCTCGGCTTTGTTTCCCTCGGGATAATGTTGGTCATTGGTGGTGCTTCACTTTTGCTGTATGATGAGGATTCCTTTTAAATCGAGCCGAAAGTTTTTTTTGGCTGTTATTGCCATATTAGATAATATCGAAGTTTTTGATCACTATGATAAAGATGAAAACACAAAAATATGCTGTGATGATGATCGTGATCGTTCTCCTTTTTTCCATTAGTGGTCTAGCTACTGTTGGAGAAATATCTGAGACTACCGAGGAAGGTGAATTTCCCTATCCTGGAGATCCATGGGCGTGGGAGATGATCGGAACCCAGTATGCTCACCAGATGGATGAGTACGGAGATGAGGTTTTGGTTGCGGTCTTAGACACGGGGATAGATTACAACCATCCTGATTTAGAAGACAAGATGTGGGACGGGATGGGATATGATTTTGTGAATGATGATGACGATCCGATGGACGAAGACGGTCATGGAACACATGTAGCTGGTATCGTTTCTAGTATTGCTCCTGAAGCCGAGCTTATGGCGCTGAAAGTGATCGAGGAAGAAGGAGGTGATTGGAAAAATCTCAGAGATGCTATTGATTATTCTATAGAAAATGGGGCAGACATAATCACGATGAGTTTAGGAGCTGAAAGAGGTCGACTAAGGCCTCCCGTTGAGAGGGGTATAAATGATGCCTACAACGAGGGAATATTATTAACAGCAGCCGCAGGAAATGATGACAAAGACGATGAGTTCTTTCCTGCAGCTTACGACTCCGTGATAGGAGTTTCATCGGTTAATTCTACCAAAGAGAAAGCCCAATACAGCAATTATGGTGACTGGATAGAGATGGTAGCCCCAGGAGGAGATTCGGAAAGACCTGTATTCTCAACTATACTTGATGGATCATATGGTAACAAGATAGGGACTTCTATGGCCTGTCCTTTCGTCACAGGGGCCGCGGCACTGAGGATGAGCGCTCGCCCAGGAGAGAGCAATCAAGAAGTGAGAGAAGTTCTGCAGGAAACCGCTATAGATCTAGGTGATGAATATTATTACGGACATGGTCTTGTCAACGCCTACTTGGCCGCTGGAGGTGAAGTCCCGACTCCACCACAGAATTTAGTTCAATACACTGATGATTCTGTTGTAAAATTGGAATGGGACGAACCTTGGGAGGAAGGATTATCATCAGTTGAAGGTTATCGGATTTATAGAGGAATAAGGGATGAAGAAAAAGAACAGATAGCTGAAGTGGGGCTAGGACAGTTGAGTTACGAGGATACCGATGTCGAAAATGAGGTCAACTATGGCTATTATGTCACGGCTTTCAACGAGAAAGGAGAAAGTTTCCAAAGCAAGACTGTTTGGGCAACTCCTCGTGAGGAACCAGTAGTCCCTGGTCCACCTAGAAACATTGAGGCGGAACTTTTAGATGAGGGTGTTGAGATAAATTGGGAGGTACCTTTTGATGACGGCACTTCTCTTATAACCTCCTATATGCTATACAGAAAAGAGAAAAGCGGTGAGGACGATTTACTAGAAGAAGTTGATGGTGAAACCTTTACTTACTTTGACGAGACTGTCCATTCAGATACTGAATACAGGTATTCGGTCAGCGCTATAAATGAGGAAGGGGAAGGTGAAAAGGCTATGACCGGTTGGTTAGAAGTCCCCGAGGATCACGTAACTGACCCCGTAGAGGATGAGACCCCGGAAAGTTTACCTGAATGGCTTATCGAGAGAGAGATACCGGTTGTACCTGCCATAATAGTCTTATTTGGACTGGTATTCTTCATGATTTTTGCCGTTGTTCTCCACAGCGAAAAAAGAAAAAACTATAGAAAATGAGATGATTGTTCGAATATTGTTAAATAAACTATATATTGGTTACTTTTCCTATCTTAACATGGATTCCCATGATACATAAAAGCATCAGAAAGGCATTGATTATCTCCTTCATTACAGCTTTATTGATATTCTCTACATTTACTGTAGTTTCCCCTGCAACGGCAGATCCATCTTTAGATTACCTGGAAGATAGTGAGGATACACAAGGTCCTCCGGACGATAGAGGTCCCCCTGATATGATCGGTGGTTTTGGAGAGGAGGCGGGTTCCTTCGTATCGTTTGATACGATAGATGAAGGTATTTCCAACTATTCTCTTCGTAAAGATGGTGAGGACATCTCTATATTTGATGAAGTATCGATAGATGAATTTGGGAAGTACGATGAAAAAGTTGCGGGTCCTATGTACTTTTTGAAGGGCAATGCTGCTGAATTTCAGTTGTATGATACATCTTCTAGAATTTTAAAACTTGATGTGTATTCTCTTGGTGAGTCCGATCGTGATGTAAGTTTCAAGCTGGGGGATATGGAAGTTGATAAAAGGGAGAACAACACGGTAAGAATCAGTAATTATAATTATTCTGGCAACTTGATATCCTTGGATATTCCAGGTCATGCTCAACGAGTAGATGGAGAAAACGATAAATTCATAAATTTCACCGTTGAAGATAGAGCCACTCTCATCTTCAGGATGGAGATAGACGGATTTCCAGAGGGAGTACGAAACTTTGTTAGAAAAAGAACGGGAGAAGGAAGATTAGGTGCTGAATTTAGAATCGAATCGAGGGAGGAAGAATACAATCATACCTCTATCCCATATCGAGATGTAAATATTAAAGCTCAGATGAGAGGTGAAACCACACTTGATATGCTCGTTTCATCTGAAAGTTTAGGCGATGAAGGTACTCTTTTGCTTCTAGACATATCATCTAATGTGATGGACATCTCCTCTATAGGAGATATAGACCTGCGTTTTGATGGTAAATCAGCCGAATTAATTGGAGACCTCTCAGAATTGGATGAAACCGAATTAAGTGAGGCCTTCTCAGAATTGAATGAGTCAGATGATCCTTCTTATACGCTTATCCGCGGAGAAGAGGGAACACACATACTTGTGAATGTTCCAGAGTTCTCTACTCATTCGATAACGGTTGAATATATCAACGATGCAGTAAATCAGTATTTGGGTTCTCTTAGTTACTATGTCCCTGCAGCAACAGCTTCAGTTGGATTAGTGATCTTTGGACTGCTTTATAGTAAACGAGATAAAAATGAGGAAAAAAAGAAAGATAAGAATAAAAACGATAGGAGAATATCTATTGACAAGCATCACAAAAATTACGATAAAGGGGAAGGGAATGAAAAAAGGATAAACACATCCAAAAAAGATAAGGATAAAGAGACCCGGGTCCGAAAAGACTAAAACTATTTACTTCTTTCATTTATAAAGGTTGATGAGCATGTCATTAAGCTTGATATATAATTTAAGTTTCGCATTTCTTACAATTTTGGCTCTTGTTCTTTCCGTTATTTCTATACTGGCCTATAGACGTTCGAAGAGAGGAAAATTGCTGATAGTTTCGATCGCATTCATACTCTTTTTTGTTAAAGGTTTATGGTTGACGTACTCGCTTTTTAATATTCCAAGAGAGAGTTGGGCCCCCTTCCTTATCCCTGTTGCCATTTTAGATTGTTTAATACTGGTCCTGCTGTATATCTCATTATTGAAGGGGTAACCCTATGCCGAAACCAGAGATCGAAGTTGAAAACAGGAAACAAATCTATGAGTTGATTGAAGAATATCCAGGATTACATATGAGGGAGATAAAAAGAAGAACCGATATGAGTATGAATTTGGTCCGTTACCATCTCGGTCAGTTAAAAAAATACGATGTTGTAGAGGAGGTCGAGGAAGGTGAATATAAAAGGTATTATCCTAAAGAAGGTGAAAGAAGGGTTGATTTTGGAGATAAGAAGTATTTGGCCCTGTTAAGAGAGGAGATTCCTTTATCCGTGGTTGTTTATTTGCTGAGTCAAGGCGAACCAGTTTCTCATGGGGAGATAAAGGAAAAACTAGATATCGCTGCGTCTACCCTTTCCTATCATTTAAAAAAGATGCGGGAAAAAGGTCTTCTAACAAAAGAAGGGAGACAGTATTGGCTAACCAATCCAGAGGAGATATCAAATTTATTAGTCAAATACGAACCTCCAAAAGATGTCATCGATGAGTTCATAGATCTATGGGAATCACTTTCTTTAGGTATGATTTTTTAGTCTTGTAGAAGATTTGTTCGAATTCTGTTAAATAAGACTTATATGTCCTAATCTACCGTATATAGAATGGTGATAAAGATGAACCCAAAAATACGTACCATGTTGGTAGCATGGTTGGCTTCGATGTTGATACTATCAGTTTTTGGACTAGCGATATCTTCTGGTGTTTCCTTAGCATCCGAGGATGACGGTGAAGAAAGTGAGCAAGGACCGCCTTTTGAATTGCCTGTAGATGACAAGAACGCGGAAGGAGCGATAGATAGAGCTGAAGATGCGGCAGAAGATGGAGCAGCGACTTTCCTAAAAGTCGAAGGTTATGAGCCATGGGCCGCGTTAGTGATAAACGCTGGAGATCCAGCGGGTGTTGATGAAGTTACAGTCGACTTTGAAGAAGATACTCTCATTATAGAGGCAACAGACAGTAACGACACCAATCACGTCAGTATACTCATCAATAAGGCCTTTGCAGACGAATATCTAGCCGACGCAGAAAGCGATTTGGAGATAGAATTAAGCGATGCGGTGAACCATGAGGGTCTAGACGAATCGAATGAAAGTGCGGGTGGAGGACCGATGTACGTGTTCCAAGTAGAGCATTTCAGTACACAGACCATAGAGATGTCTAGTCAGCCCGACCTGCCGTTCAATCCGCCAAACAGAAACGGTGAGGCCTTCAGAAATGAGGCAGAGAACGCAGCGTCTAGCGGAGCAGCGACCTTCCTATACGTTGAAGATTACGAGCCTTGGGCTGCATTGGTGATCAATGCTGGTGATCCAGCGGGAGTCGATGCAGTGACAGTGAGCTTCGAGGACGATACTCTCACAATAGAGGCAACAGATGGTAACGACACCAATCACGTAACCATATTGCTAAACAAAGCTTTCGCAGACGAGCATCTAGCAGATTCTGAAGGAGACTTGAACATAGAAACAAGTGATGCAGTGAACTACGACGGTTTGGATGAATCGAACGCAAGTGCAGGTGGAAGAGCGATGTACGTGTTCCAAATAGAACATTTCAGCACGCAGACCATAGAGATGTCTGCAGAGGATAGCATACCTTTCTTGGGTACTCCGATGTTACTGATAGCGGTAGCTATACCAGTTGCTTACTACACACTGAAAAAGAAAAAACAATAATCAAAAACTTTTTTCTTTATTATTTTTTAATAAAAATCAAAGTGATTAATTGGTTTTTTTGAATCAAGACTGCTTCAGCTTGATATTCACATCTCTTCAAATTTTTCTCTTTTTTCTTCTTTAGATGTGAATTTTCTCTATGAACTTTTTCCGTGTTCACAGGTGTGTCCACCGTGATGCCCACAAGAACAGTGGCATTAACAATGACATCCACAGCTGCATCCGCAAGAACATCCATGATCCCTTTTACCCTGCCCATGATGTCTCTTTCTTCCATGACCTCTGTGTCTGCCATGGTGTCTTCCTCTTTCCGTTTCACAACAATCTTCGCTCATACTATCACATCGATAGTTGATACAATATTTTTAGTATTTAAACTACCCAGTAAATAAAAGAGAATTAACTAAAGATATGTATAGTATAATGGTAAAAAATGAATGGTTTTTGAGTTCTTATTTTTCTAGTTTTCTTTCGAGATTCTCGAGCATCACTTTTGTCATTTTCTCAAGATCGTATTTCGGTTCCCAGCCCCAGTCCTCTGTAGCTTTTGAATCGTCCACACTGTTAGGCCACGAATCTGCAGTATTCTGTCTCTCATCAGGTTTGTATTCAACATTAAAATCTGGATAATATTTCTTTATCTCTTCTTCCAGCTCTTTGGCCTCGAAGTTCAGCGCAGAATGGTTGTAACTTGTCCGTATATCAATCGATTCGTTGTCAGCATCCATCAGTTGGAGAGTTCCTCTGATCGCGTCCTCCATATACATCATCGGTAATCTTGTATCCTCTCTCACAAAACAGGTGTAATCCTCACCTTTTATCGCTTTGTAGAACATCTCTACCGAGTAATCAGTAGTGCCTCCTCCCGGTTTCTCCTTCCAGCTTATAAGCCCAGGATATCTTAGGCCTCTAACGTCCAATGCGTATTTTTCATGATAGTATTGACAAAGAAGCTCACCAGATACTTTTGTAACTCCGTACATAGTCACAGGTTCAAGTATAGTGTTCTGCGGAGTGTTATCCATAGGCGTGTTAGGACCAAATACCGCGATAGAACTTGCCCAGAAAACTCTATTATCGTGATCTCTAGCCAAGTCTAACACCGCTTTTAGCCCGTCCATGTTCACGTCCCATGCAAGGTCCGGTTTATTTTCACCCGTTGCTGAAAGTATCGAAGCTAGATGGTAAACTTCATCGAACTCGTATTTTTCCCATAGTTCGTTCATGAACTCCTCATCTCTCACGTCGCCCTGTTCTAAAGGGCCGTCGTAATCTTCAGGTATATAGCTGTGCCCTAAAGCGACTACGTTCTCTTTTCCATAACGCTCTTGCAATTCCGGTACTAATTCGGATCCTATCTGTCCAAATGGTCCTGTGACGAATATCTTTTTACTCATATTTTCACCTCTAGTCTTACTCATTTATATCTATCAGCTCGTATCCTCTTTCTCCCAGCCCCACCTTTTCCGCATGCCGCAGTTGATGAGATGTGTCAACACCGTGGGCGGCCATAAACTTATCTTCATCAGCTTTATAATCTTTACCTTCCGCTTCTTTGACCAAGTCGAATGAAGCCTGGTCTAGAGCTACGGGGTCTTTAGAAGCTACAACCCCGATATCCGGAACCATCGGTTCCTTTCTCCAGGGCGGACAGTCACATTCCGGTGTGACATCCATCACGAAGTTGAAATGGATCGCTTTTTCCTGCTTTCCCTTCAACGCACCATATGCATATTCCGCCGTTTTTTCCTGAAGTTCCTTTCCAGATGAGGATTCTTCCACTTCAATGGCTCCTTCAGGACAGACGATCCTACACTCACCGCATCCTATACACTTTTCGTGGTCGATCTCCGCATACTGTTCGACTTCTATCGCATCTTCTGGGCACCAGATCGCACATTCCCCGCACCCTATGCATTCCTCGATATTGACTTCTGGTTTCACGTTGTAATGCTGCATCAGCTTCCCCGCTCTAGAAGCGCAGCCCATGCCGAGGTTCTTCAAAGCGCCTCCGAAACCGGTCATGCCGTGACCTTTGAAGTGCGACACAGCGAAAACATGATCGGCCTGATAGAATCCAGCGCCTATCTTAACTTCTTCAAAATGAATGCCATCTATCTCCACGGAGTAAAACTCGTTACCGTGAAGTCCATCCGCTATAATCACTGGAGCATCGATCACTGGTCGGACCCATCCGTTTTCTTGAGCGGTCCTATGATGATCTACGGCGTTAGAACGGCTTCCTTTGTACAATGTGTTAGAATCAGCTAGGAATGGTTTACCACCCGAGTCTTTTACAGAATCAACGATAGGAGTGACTCTAATCGGTCGAAGAAAAGTATCGATACCCTTTTCTCCGAAATGCAGTTTGAGAGCTACCAATTCGTTCTCTTTAAATTCAAGATCGTTTCCTGCTTTACTGTAGAGCTTTTTGAGTCTTGAGTAGAAATTGTCATCTTTACTATCTGAGGTCAGGTCAGTGAAGTAAACTTTAGACATATTTGATCGTGATTGTATGCAAATACAAGTTTATTTAATTTATGATTGAAGTTAAGCCCGCATACCTCCGTCTTTCTGAGGGAGCACAGCTTCCTCGTCATGAGAGGAATTTTCAATTCCTCATAATTCAGCAGGAGTAGGTCAATACCAAGCTTTTTAAACTCAAAATCAGTAGTAACCAACATGAATATAGTGCATTTTGACGAAGTCGATGAATCAGAGATGACTGAACTCATGCTCGCGTGTTTTAATCATACCTACTCAAAGTATCACCTTAAAAAGATGATAGAGGCCGATAGAAGGATGCCTGAGTGGAGCGGCGAGCTTTATGCTGAAGAAGACGATAAAGTATTAGGCTGCGTTGGCATACTTTATCCCAAAGTTAAGGTATCTGGAAAGGTAAGAAAAGTCGGCGGTATCCGAAATGTCTGCTCTAGACCTTCCGGATCTAGAAGAGGCATTATAAAACAACTTATGAACAGAGCCCATGAGATATTGCGTGAGAACGTAGATCTTTCTTTTTTGATGACCTCAAAATCTGGTGTAGCTTACAATCTTTACCAAAAATTAGGTTATGAAACCGTCCATGTCCCTCCTAGAGCATACAAAAGAATTGAAGAGCGACATCCTGAAATTGAATTCAAAGATGAAGTGGATCCGGAATACGTTCGATGGTTGTATATGAATTCCGTTAAAGATTTCTCAGGCCTGGTTGTGAGAGAAGAAGATTATTGGGACATGGCCGAAGCGAGAGGATGGCCCGATAATGACAATTTAAAGATCGCTTATAGAGAAGGTCAAAAGATTGGTTACGCCATGTATGAATCTTCTAGGAACAGTCTTTCAGTCAAAGAATTTGCGGCGGAAAAAGATAATTTAAAAGCTTTATTGAGAGGACTTGAAGGCATCTCTAATAAAGATTATATCGTGCTTTCCTACGTCAATCCATCTCACAAAGAATTATTACAGGAATCGGGATATTCCTGGCATGAAGATTTGTGGTACAGGGTGATGGTTAAGGATTTGAATGATGGGAAAGATGCAATACTGAAATCAAGGGATAAGAAAAACTTCCATACGGGGATTTATGAAACATTTTGATGGTAAAAGGAAAAAAATATAACAACCAACTCAAATATAATCTCACAATGCATCCTTCAGAAGAGTTAAGAGGTTCAAAGGGTTCCGATCTTTCAGGCAAGAAGATAATTTTAGGTGTGACTGGAAGTATTGCAGCGGTTGAATGCGTAAAACTGATTAGAGAGCTTATCAGAGAGGGGGCGGAAGTACATTGTGTGATTTCAGATTGGGGCTCGAAGATAGTGCATCCCAATTCATTGGAGTTCGCATCAGGCAATGAAGTAATCACTGAATTGACCGGCCAGGTCGAACATGTCAGTCACTGTGGAAACGTTCCAGATAAAGCCGATCTTTTCTTGGTCGCTCCCGCTACAGCTAACACGATATCTAAAATGGCTAAAGGAATTGATGATACACCAGTTACCACTTTTGCCACCACCTGTGTTGGGTCAGACATACCCATAATGGTTGTCCCGGCGATGCACCAGACCATGTACAATCATCCTATCGTTATGGAAAATTTGGAAGAGTTAGAGGAAAAGCTGAGCGTTACTGTTATAGGTCCAAAGATCGAAGAGGGTGCGGCTAAAGTCGCTGAAAAAGATCAGATAGTCGATACTGTGATAAGAGAACTGCACGATGAATTGGAAGGAGAACGCATCACAGTGATAACTGGACGAACTTTAGAATCGATCGATAGTATGAGGGTCATCACTAATCGCGCTTCGGGAAAAAGCGGAATAGAGATCGCGAAAAAAGCATACAGGAGAGGAGCGGATGTTGAACTCTGGTATGGCGATGTGAAATCTGAGATTCCTCATTGGATACCGAATAGGAGTTTTGAAAGTTTTGACGATTTGTTGGCGATGTCTTCAGATTTAGAAGGTACGGTGATAGTTCCTGCTGCACTTTCTGATTTTAAGCCCAGAAATAAAGATGATGGGAAGATATCATCTTCGCAATCTCTAAAACTAGAATTAGAACCTACACCGAAATTTATAGGTGAGATCAAAGATAAGGTTGGGTTCTTAATAGCCTACAAAGCTGAAGATAGTAGGGACGAAGCTGTGGAAAAGGCTGAAGAGATGGTCGAAGAAGGACGTGCAGATATGGTGATAGCGAATTCTCTTGAAGATGTTTCATTAGAAGAAAATAGAGTGTACATCACAGGTGAAGATCAGTGGATAGAAGGTAGTAAAAGAGAAATAGCCGAGGAGATATTAGACAGGTTGGAAAGGGAACTTAGATGACGACTAAAGCTTTCTGTCCCGCTCATATAACAGGTTTCTTCAGTTTGCCTTTGGATAGCGAGGAGATGGGAGACAAAGAAGGATCGAGAGGAGCAGGTTTTTCTATCGAACTTGGAGCTACTTCCGAGGTCGAAGTTGATGGGAAAGGATGGAACATCTTTGTGAACGGAGAACCTACATCTTTTATGCCTGTAGAAAAAACAGTCTACAATTTTGCCGAAGGAGGCACTATAGAGATAGAGACAGATCTCCCGTTCAGCCAGGGTTTCGGTATGAGTGGGGCTTGTGCGCTTGCATCCGGTACAGCGGTTCTTAAAGAACTGGGGGAAGATACTGAAAAAGCATTATCTGCGGCTCACAAAGCTGAGATGTTCTGTAGAACAGGTATGGGAGACGTTGTAGGTCAATACCATGGCGGATTTGAAATCCGTGTGAAAGGTGGTTTGCCTCCGCATGGTGAGATAAAGGTCAACAAGATCGATAGAGAAGCGGTAATAGCTATAGCTGGCAATCCTTTATTGACTCCAGATGTTCTTAGAGATCCATTTATGGCTGGCTGGATAAACGCGGTCGGTGAGGACATAATGGATGTGTTTCTTCCTGAAGACGGCTTCGATAGATTTTTAGAACTCTCTCGGAGATTTGCCGAGGAGACTGAGTTTCCAAAAGAGAAGGTCGAGAAACTGCTCGAGAGTGGGAACGAAGTCGGAAAAGGCAGCATGGCGATGATAGGTAATTCCGTCTTTTTCTTCGGTGATACTGATGAACTTAAAAATGTCTTGATAGATGACGTGAATGAAGATGACATTTATATAACAGATATAGATAATGAAGGTGTAAGGGTGATTTGATTCAATCATTTAAACACATAAACCAAAAAAATATAAAGTGAAAATAATCAATGAATGAGTGGTAAATATGTATTCAAGATTAAATAAAACTTGGGTGATCATCTTAGTTTTGGTTTTGATTTTGGCTAGTAGTTTCACTTTCATAGTTGTTGGGGGTAGAAATAGGGAAGACCCCGGGAGAGTCATGCGGAAGATAGAGAGAAGATATGGCGAAGAAGGGAATTTTTATATTGATAATGATTGTGAATTCCATATCTCTGATGGGGTCTTGTACGCTGCGGCGAAAAATGTTGAAAAAGGGTACGGAGTACCAGGTTATGTTTTCGCATTGGATTTAGAAAGCGATGAGATAATTTGGAATCACAGCCATCACGGTCCTCCTAAAAGGAGCGTTAGGATTTTATCTATCTTCGTATCGAATGGTACGGTTTACAGTGGAGATGTTCACGGTAACGTCATTGCTTCAGATGCGGAAACTGGAGAAAAGTTATGGGGAAATTCATTACATGAAGGTGATTATACAACTAGGATAAATTCGCTCTATGTTTATGACGGGATGGTTTTTACCGCTTCAGGAAATAAAACCGTCGCTGCGACGGATGGGGAAACTGGAGAAAAGATTTGGATGCACAGATATCATGATCAATCAGTTTTCTCGGTGCATGCTAAGGACAAAACTGTTTACAGTGCTTCGGGAGATGGCAATGTGACAGCCGTAAGCGCAAAAAATGGTGAGAGGATATGGACCCATCAACTACATGATAGCGGGGTTCACTCGCTTTATGTCCAAGATGGTGTTGTTTACAGTGGTGATAGAAATGGAAAACTGATAGCTTACAATCCCGAAAAAGAGGAAAAAATTTGGGCTCACACCTACCATGGTGGTATTCCCTCTCATGATGATTCTATTCTTTCAATTCACGTAGACAATAGAGTAGTCTACAGCGGATCGTCTGATGTCACTGTTGTCGCCGCTTCTTCGGAGAACGGGGAAAAACTTTGGCGTCACCGATATCACGATGCGAACTACGGTTTTAGTTTCGAAGGTGTGAGTTCGATACAGTCGGTGGATGGAGAGCTATACAGCTTACATAATGCTGGTTACCTGATATCTGTTGAAAAAGAAGGTAGTCTAACTCTTGGAGTTTTACGAGTCTTGACAAGTTTCTGGTTGATAATAGAGCAGAATTATGGATGGATAATATTGTTCATAGTATTGGTAGGGGCCGGCATCGGTTTGATCATTGGAAAGACAGGTGGTTGGACGAAAAGTATTTCTGAAGAAAGAAAAGGTTTTAATTAGATCATCCTTTAGCAAGCGTGAACAATTGATCGTCTCCTCCTGTATCGAACAGCCCCAATCTAGCTCCGGCGTCGATCCACCCGTGCGCATAATTTATACATGCGAAGGCTGTGTCTAATTCTCTTTTTTCATAAAAGTGAGTAGCGTCCTCATAGTAAGATTCGGCCATTTCAAGAAAATCTTCTGCAATATTGAAAAGATGGGATCTTTCTGGTTGAGATATTTCCATCTTATCTAGAGCTTCCTCCGTTTTAGAGATGTATTCTTCAACTCTCTCTTTAGAGACCATGCTCCACCTCTCCTCATATGACGGTGACCGATTCTCCACCATCTTTGGTCTCTCTTGGCCTGACTTGAACCAACAGGGGCTCTGAAAGACCGGCACCCGATACTATAGCCTCTCCTACCGGTAGACGGCTGATCTCTTCTTTCATCCCTTTAGTCATTCCTTCGACTGACTTTTCGATAGCTGTGAGGTCGTTGGGATTCGTAACTTTCAGTATTATCTGCGTATTGCACTGACTCAATACATTTTTGTCCACTTTGGCCGGTCTTTGAGTTATTATCCCTAAACCCAGACCGAATTTTCTGCCCTCGGAAGCTAAAGTTTTGAATGTGTCGGAACATTCCACCTTTCCTCTCTGGGGGCAGAAATTATGTGCTTCTTCAGCAAATAAAATCAGAGGAGGAACTTTTTCTCTCTTTCTTAATTCAAATATAGAAGAGGCGAGTTTATCGACTATGAATCCCTGCATATCTGGAGGAGTTCCTCTAAGATTTATTATCGATGCTCTCCCCTCATTCACTATCTCGTCAAGGCGGGATCCTTTTCCTGCGAATAAACCCTTTTCTTTCAGATTTTCAAGACCTTTGATCAAAGTAGTTGAATTATCTTCTTCATTACCTTTGAGCAGTCTTATCACTTCACTTATGGTGAAATCTCCTTGCGTCGTGGCAAGTTTAGATTTAGCACTCTCGAGACTGTTCACGTAGGTCTGTCTTTTACTCATCCCGCACATATCTAGTATCTCTTTAGAATCCATGTTCCTGAAGGTGAATTTTAGAGGCTGGGCGTCCTTATTTATCTCCGGATTTGGAGAAAACTCGGCGATCTTGTCGCCATATCCTCTAGGTTCGATGTCGAACTTATCGGAGTTCACGGTCTTTCCGGGCTTCGCTAAGGTAGAATACTCTCCGTGTGGATCGAGTATCACCATGGTTACGTCGTTCTTTAACATCTCTTCTATCATAACGCCCGCGGTATAGCTTTTCCCGCTACCGGTCTTGGCAAGAATCGAAAGATGTTTCTGAACTATCGCATTTATATTAATATTGACATCGATTTCATGCCCTCTTAACTTTCCTATAAAGGCTCCCTCTTGTAGTTCTTTTAAACCTAGAACCTCTCTGATGAGTTTCTCTTCCGCTAAATAGACGGGTTCTCCAGCGCGGAAAGGATTACCAGGAGGCCTCAACAGTCCATTATCATCTCTATAACCAATTATATTGACTTTAGCGACGACGGTATCGTCGATTTCTACTTCTTTACCCTCGTTCATTTCTCTTGCCTTATCTACTGAGAGATCACTCTGCCTTTCTACTTTTTCTATCTGCCCTAAAACCCAACCGATGTTAGGATGTGAGATCTGGATATATTCTCCCTTATCTACAGGTGAAGAAACATTGAATTTTAGTGATGTTGTTCCAACATCCCCAAAAGTGATCCCCACACGCCCATAAGCTTGGTCCTCTTCGGTTAGAGTGCTGTCCTTCATCTCTGCTTCCGTCAGACTTATTCCATCCATGTAGGTATTAGAGTCCTCCTTTTTAAAAGCTTTTCCTCTTTTATACCAATAATTTTGGAAAAACGCCTTTTCACTCGTTCATTATCTCTTTTTTTGCTTTTCTACCTATCTCCCCTCTCATTTTTGTCAGACAAAATACCATTAAAGCCCATGGTTGAGGTGGTCGTCTTTGTAATGCACGAGCCAATGGACTATATTTGGACAGTGGCGCTAGGTCATTGTCGTCCAAAATTTTTATGCCTGTTCGGGAAAGTCTAGGTTCTGACAATTTAACTTCTTCATATGGTACGTCAACTAATACGGAATTCTCTTCTATGTTTCCTCTAGATGCTATCCTTCTTTCTAGATCTCTTATATTCTTCAGCTTTCCTATCTCATCAAGCTGTATACCTTTAGCTTCCTGAACCTCGTCTCTATCCAAACTGAGGCACTTTTTGTAAAGTCGCCTGTATTTCAGTCGTTCGACTATCTCCCGCTGGAAACCACCTTGCTCTCTTAGATAAGCTATGAACTCATCGTCAGACATGCTGAAAAATTCATCAGGTATCTTACCTAAATTATCTACTGATTTAGCTAACATCAATTCTGCTATCCTAGCAGTTTTATGAAAGTAAACTGAGGAGTACATCAGTCCTCTAGCTACCAGCATCCCTTCTACTGCTGCGACTCCACCTTTCGATACTACCAGATCTCCGTTGTATATCTCAACGGTCTGAATCAGTCTTTCTAAATCTATTATCCCATGAGCGGCTCCAGTATAATGAGAATCCCTCAAAAGGTAGTCGAGCTGGTCCACATCTAAAGACCCGTGTATCATCTGGTACATGTATCTCTCTTCGCCGAAATAACCCTGTTCCTCGTGAACGTTGAAGTCGGTAATTTTCACATGATCAGGCTTTTCCTTGATAAGTTCTGCCACTTTTTTTGGGTCTATGCCGTGATCTTCTAATATCTCAGGTATAGTAGGGTAATCTCGGTCTTCTATCTTACGTTCTCCTTTGATCAACTCTTGAGTAACATCCATATGATCCTGATCGTTCTGGTTTTCTATTATGAATTCCAACGTATGACTGAACGGTGCGTGTCCTACATCGTGTAGAAGTGCGGCAGCTTTGACAGTATTCTTCTCCTGTTCTTCCAATTGAAGTTGCTGGGACATTTTTTCGGCTACGTGATAGGCTCCTATGGAATGTTCTAACCTCGTGTGGTTTGCTCCTGGGAAGACTAGATTTGTGAGACCGAGCTGTTTTATACCTCTTAATCTCTGGATCTCGGGACAATCCATGAGTTCCAAGAAAGGACCGCTGAATTTTACGCTACCGTGCACGGTATCCTGAATAGTCTTGTAAGTCATCACTTCTAAAAAACCGAGGAAACTTAAGTA
>JBMCXO010000024.1:0-17105 GCA_048621055.1 Candidatus Natronoplasma sp.
ACTGACCAGCATCGTACTCGAATAAAATCCCTTACTTTTTCTTTACTTTCTTTTTATTAGTCAATATCATTAATACAGATATCCTTCATCTTTTCTTGAAAGACCGAAAAACTATTTTGTAAGTTTTCGATTATGAGGTAGATGTCAAATTTCATTGTGTTAGAAGGGATAGACGGTTCGGGGAAATCGAGTGTAGCCAGATTTTTTAAGGAAGAACATGAAGAGATGTTCTTGACTAAAGAACCTACTGACCTTCCTGCTGGAAGATTGGTTCAAAAATCGGCCCATGAAGAGACTAACCCATTTAGAGACTTATTTTTGTATCTAGCAGATAGAGTCGATCACACAGAAAATATCAAGACGAAATTGGATGACGATGTCACAGTTATCTGTGATAGGTATTGGGGATCTACCGCAGCTTACCAAGCCGCTTATGAGATGATCGAATTGGATTACGCTGAAAATATACAGATGCCGTTCATCTTAAAACCGGACTTAACTATCCTCTTCGATATAGATCCAGAAGTATCTTTAGAGAGGATAACTAATAGAGAAAATATGACCAAGTATGAACGGGAAGATTTTCTTAATAAGGTTAGAGATAATTATCTTCTTTTAGCGAAAAGGCATGATTGGAAGATAATCGATGCCGAGCAGAGTCTAGAAGATGTACTTCTGCGAGTCAAAGAACTGATATACAGGGAAACTGAGGGGATCGAATGATCGAATTTTTGCCCTTATTGGGATTAGTCTCGATAATCGCCCTAAATATGGGATGGGGGCTTCAACTGTTTCAAGTAATAAAAACCAAGCAGACCCGGGATCTATCCCTCATGTTCTTGATCGTGGCTTTCATCTCGTTCCTCGGTCTGCAGACTTATACAGTTTTTGAGGTTGGCAACGTGGTTTACATAATCGGGAACTCGATTGGGATCACTTTCGTCGGGATATTATTGGTTTTGAAACTCAAATACTGAGCCAAAGATGTAGAAAAAATTAAGAGGTTTTGAAAGGTTTTTAGAGCGTGTTTCACATGTTTTACTCGATGACTTTACATCATTCCGGGCATTCCGCCGCCCATTCCACCGGGACCTCCTGGTCCACCGGCTGGTGGTCCGCCGCCATCTTCTCCTCCACCTTTGGAGGCGATGACGTCGTCTATGCGCAGGATCATGTTGGCGACTTCTGTAGCGGCTTCGATGGCTTGACTCTTAACTCTCAAAGGCTCGATGACCTTAGCTTCGATCATGTCTGAGATGTCGCCACTGACGATCTCTATACCGTGGTTTTTCAGTCCTTCCTCTTCATGAGCGTTGTTCAGTTCCATCAAAACGTCTATTCCATCGATACCTGCATTTTCTGCGAGAGTTCTCGGTATGACGTCTAGGGCGTTAGCGAAAGCTTCTATCGCTAGTTGTTCTCTACCTTTGACCTTTCCTGCATACTCTTTCAATCTGTTCCTCAGCTCGATCTCGACAGCTCCTCCACCAGGTAGTATAGCTTTGTCTTCGATGGCCACTCCAACGACTTTAAGAGCGTCATGTACAGCTCTTTCAAGCTCATCTACAACGTGTTCTGTACCTCCTCTAAGTAGGAGAGAAACAGCCTTTCCTTTCTCTCCGTCTTCTACGAAGGTCATCTGGCTATCACCTATCATCTTTTCGGCTACGGATTTAGCTTCACCGAGGTCCTCTTCACTGAGATCATTCAGATTGGTCACTATATTTCCACCTGTGGCTCTTGCCAATTTCTTCATGTCAGATTTCTTGACCCTTCTGATCGCGAAGATACCTTCCTTAGCAAGATAGTGCTGAGCAAGGTCGTCTATCCCTTTCTGGCATAGAAGTACGTTCGCTCCAGCATCTTTCACTTTTTCGACCATCTCCTTGATGCTCTCCTCTTCTTTATTAACGAACTGTTCAAGCTGATCAGGATCGGTGATCTCTATCTCAGCGTCGACTTCTGTCTCCTTTATCTCCATTGCAGAGTTGAGTAGAGCGATCTTTGCATCCTCTATTTCAGAGGGCATGTTAGCGTGAGGTCTTTCCTTATCTAACAGGAGTCCGTTGATGAGTTCAGTCTTATCTACTCCGGCTCCTGCTTTTTTCTCCACTTTCACGTTATCGATATCGACGGTGTATTCACCATCTTCTTTCTCAGCCACATGCCTTACAGCGTCTACTGCCAATTCAGCTAGCCTTTTCCTATCACCTTCGATAGCCTTTCCTGTCATCGCTGTCATCGCTATCTCTCTGAGTTTCTCTTCGTCATCTATGTCTATCTCTATCTTGTTATCCTCTAGTATATCTCTAGATTTTTGAGAAGCCAATCTGAAACCCTTAGCTATCACACTGGGATGGATGTTCTGTTCTATTAGATTTTCAGCTAATTTCAAGAACTCACCTGCGAGAACAACGACAGTAGTAGTTCCGTCACCACACTCGTCATCTTGACTTTCTGCCATCTCTACGGCCATCTTGGCTGCAGGATGTTCGATATCTATCTCGTCAAGTATCGTTGCGCCGTCGTTCGTAATGACCACATCGCCCAGACTGTCGACCAACATCTTGTCCATACCTTTAGGACCTAATGTACTTCTGACCGCATCGGCTATCGCCTTAGCGGCTGCGATATTGTTCTTCTGAGCGTCTCTGCCTCTTTCTCTTTCTGTGTCTTCT
Organism: Candidatus Natronoplasma sp.; assembly: GCA_048621055.1. Taxonomy (GTDB): domain Archaea; phylum Thermoplasmatota; class Thermoplasmata; order Halarchaeoplasmatales; family Halarchaeoplasmataceae; genus Natronoplasma. The sequence goes on from JBMCXO010000024.1 coordinate 2,679, forward strand.
TTCAACAACAGTATTGGTTGATTTCCCATCATAATTATTCACCTTATTATCAGGTATTAGTCGGATTATTGATGTTCTATATAATTGTTTCCCTTGACAGAATTGATTTTTCTCTCCCCTATTAGATTACTTATTTAAAGCAACTCGCGAAAATCTTTTTACTCCCCTATCTTTACCTAGAGCGGTGTGCAGATGTCCGCAGAAAAAGAGATGTTAGATTTTCTAGACCTTGACGAAATAGACGAACTTTTCCAAGACATCCCTGATATGATCAGAACCGATCTTGATATCCCAGAGGGTCTTTCTGAGAGAGAGGTTATGGCAGATCTGAAATGCAAGCTGGAGAAGAACAAGGATCTAAATGAATTGACTTCATTCCTTGGAGGCGGAATTTACCATCATTATGTACCGGCTGCCGTTGAAGAGGTAGTAGGGAAGTCGGAGTTTTATACCTCATACACCCCCTATCAGGCCGAGATCAGCCAGGGACTATTACAGGCGCTTTTCGAATATCAAAGTCTGATAGCTGAGTTGACAGGATTGGGTGCAGTAAATACGAGCATGTATGATTATCCTACCGCATTAGCTGAAGCCGTCTTGATGTCCGCACGTATAAGCAGAAAAGGAAAGAAATTTCTTATCCCAGAGAACATACACTGGGAAAAAGACTCCGTATTGAAAAACTACCTGAGAGGAAAAGATATAGATATCGAAAAGATACAGTTCGATGAAACCGGAAAGGTAGATAAAGAAGATCTAAAATCTAAATTGGATGAAGAAGTCTTCGGTTTCTATGTCGAAACTCCTAACGTTTTCGGCGTCATCGAAGAAGATGTAGATGCATTCAAAGATCTGAAGGAAGATTTCGACTGTGTTCTCGCTGCTGGAACTGACCCCGTGCTTCTTTCTCTTATGAGATCGCCATCAGATTGGGGTGCCGATATAGTCGTTGGAGAGAGTCAACCTTTGGGGATCCATCCCTCCTATGGCGGTCCTACAGTGGGTATTTTTGCTTCGGATGAAAAGTACATAAGAAAGATGCCCGGAAGAATAATAGGTGAAACTGAAGATTCTAACGGGAAACGTGCTTACTGCATGACTCTACAGACGAGAGAGCAGCATATCAGAAGGGAAAGGGCTACCTCTAATATTTGTACAAACCAATCATTGATGGCTCTAGCATCTGCCGTTCACACTCACATCAAAGGAGGTCGGGGTCTAGAGGATCTCGCTAGGAAGAATTACAAAAAAGCGCATAGTTTGGCAGAAAGGATCGACCAGATCGAAGGTTTTGAAGCACCTTATTTTGAAAGCGTATTTTATAAGGAGTTCACTTTAAAGACGCCTAAAGGTTCTAAAGAGACATTTGAAAGATGTGCAGAAAAAGAAGTCTTACCCGGCATCCCATTGGATGAAAAAGAAAAGTTCAAATCTTTACCTGATTTGCTTTTGACAGCTGTAACAGAGATGAATACTGATGAAGATATGGATTTATTAGTGGAAACCTTTGAGGAGGTGGTCGAATGACTCCTGATTATCGTCAGGCGCGTTATGAAGAAGATATTTTAGTTGGAAGAGCGGATCCTAGAAAAGTTGAAGATAATCCTTTTCCCTCTACAATAGCGAGGGATGAAGCACCAAAGATACCCGATCTTCCCAAACACGAAGTGGTGAGATATTTTAACAGATTGTCTCAGATGAACTATGGTATCGATACGGGTTTTTATCCGTTAGGCTCCTGTACCATGAAGTACAATCCTAAATTTACGGAAAAGATAGCATCGCATCCGAAAGCTACTGATATTCATCCTTATCAGCCGGAAGAGATGGTTCAGGGAACTTTAGAAATAATGTATGAACTGCAGGAACTCTTGGCGGAGTTGGCCGGCATGAACGCTGTGAGCCTTCAGCCGGCGGCCGGCGCCCACGGTGAGATAACTGGTCTAATGATCGCACATCAGTACCATAAGGATAACGATGACGACAGGAAAGAGGTGATACTTCCAGATACTGCTCATGGAACTAATCCAGCTAGCGTATCCATGTTAGGATATGATCTTGTTGAGATACCTTCGGAGGACGGCTGTGTAGACCTTGAGGCTTTAGAAGAAGCCGCTGGTAAAGATACTGCAGTTTTCATGATCACCAACCCCAATACTCTGGGTCTCTTTGAGAAGGACGCGTGTCAGATAGCGGAGATAATACACGAGGCCGGAGGTCTCCTTTATTACGACGGCGCAAACTTGAACGCGATAATGGGAAAAACAGATCCGGGAGCTATGGATTTCGACATAATGCACTTCAATCTCCATAAGACTTTCAGTACGCCTCACGGTGGTGGGGGACCTGGATCAGGACCCGTCGGAGTCACGGATGAACTCGCCTCTTATCTTCCTGTACCTATAGTTGAAAAACAAGTTGATGAGTATCATTTAAATTATGATCTAGAGAACAGTATAGGTAGAGTTAAAGGGGTCTACGGTAATTGGCTTGTCTTATTGAAAGCTTACACTTACATAAAGAAGAAAGGTAAAGACGGTCTTGAAGAGGCGACAGAAAGGGCAGTTCTCAACAGCAATTACCTTAGAAAGAAGCTAGAGCCACATCTTGATTTACCTTACAGAGAATTGAGGAAACACGAGTTCGTTCTCTCCGGTAAAAAGATGAAAGACAAGGGCTTGAAGACAACCGATCTAGCTAAACGACTTTTGGATTATGGGTTCCACGCGCCGACGATCTACTTTCCGCAGTTAGTGGACGAAGCTCTGATGATCGAACCAACGGAAACAGAAACGAAAGAGACGTTGGATGAATTTGCAGAGGCTGTTGCATCGATAATGCAAGAGGATGATGAAGTTATTGGTGAAGCTCCACACAATACCGCGGTAGGACGAGTGGATGAAACTAAAGCGATAAGAGATTCGGTGCTGAGCTACAAGATGCGGGATGATTGAAAAAAACCCTTATCTTCTTTTTCAAATTCTCTTAACTATTTTATAGCACACATTCAACGAAATCTTTAAATATCACTTTTTACTAACTATTGAATGCAAACATTACAACAAAGAGTTGTTAAATAAGGGTGGTAAAAATGGCAGATGAAGAAGATAGAAGGCTTGCGGAAAGAACTGGAAGGAGAAGTTTCAGCCCTTTCCAAGAGATGGACAGTATATTCGAGGATTTAGACCGAACGTTAGACAGGTTCTTCGGCAGACCTTTACGTGAGAGAGCAAGAAGAGAGGGTATGAGAGCACCTGCCCTAGACATGAGAGATATAGGAGAGAAATACTTGATAGAAGCAGAGATACCAGGTATCGACAAAGATGATATCGAGATCGAACTTAGGGATGGCAGTATGGTGATCCAAGCTGAAACTACTGAAGAGACTGAAGAGGAAGGCGAAGACTATCTGAGAAAAGAAAGAGGGTACAGGTCGTTCTACAGACAACTTCCGGTACCTGAAGAGGTCGAAGAGGATGAGATCAAGGCAGAACTCAAGCAAGGTATACTGACCATCGATCTTCCAAAAAAAGAAACCGAAGTGAAAGAGGGCAAGAAGATAAATATCGAGTAGACTAGAAACTTTTCCCTCTTTCTTTTATTGACATAATATGAGTGAGACAGATGGAAAAGAAAGAATTCGATGAGATGATCCAGATCCTTCAAAATGAAACCAGAAGGAGGATACTCGAGCTGTTGAGTAAGGAAGAGAATTACCCTCTAGCTATTTCAAGGTATCTAGATACAAGCCAGCAGTCGATCTCAAAACATCTAGATAGATTGGAGGAAAAGGGCCTAGTCATATCGAAAAGGTGCAAGAGTGAAAAAGGGGGTCCGCCGACGAAGAAATACTCGTTAAATAGAGAATTTTCCTTGAGGATAGACCTCGGACCTCAGCTCTTCGACACGGAACTGGAAGACCTTAAAGATGAGGAGATCGAGGATTACGAAGAGATCGAGGGAAGAGTAAGGGAGGGTATAATCGAAGGTGGCTATCTCGAAGGTCACCGGAAGATAATAAGGAACATAGGAAGGAAGATAAGAAAGTTGGAGAAAGAGAGAAAATACTTACTAAAATTGAAAGAGAAGGCTTTAGCGGAAGCGTATAATTACATACATGAAAATTTCGATAGATATGAAGAAAGAAAAATCCTGTATTATGTATTGGATTCTGGAATAACTGATCCCCGAAAAATAGCTAAATCCTTCAATGTTAGGGAAGATGAGATCAAAAATATATTGGAAAATATGAAAGATAAAACAAATATATGGTGATAATATGAATTATGGAAATTACGACGACGATGAAGAAGACGAAGATAGAAAAGATCGAAGAGGAAGAGACCGCAGAAGAAGGGATCCTTTCGGTGACATGTTCGGTTTCGGTGACATGTTCGGTTTCTCGAACATCGACAAAGAGTTCGAGAGGATGAGAAAGATAGCCGAGAAGATGATGTCTCAGCGCAGGGATAGAGCTTCTAAAGATCCCTTCGTTTATGGATTTTCTATAAGACAGGGACCTGATGGAAAACCGAAGATAGATGAATTCGGTAATGCAAAGGACTATTTCTACGGAGATGACGAGACCAGAGATAAATCTGAATGGACTCCTTTAACCGATGTTCAGGATACCGGAGATAAAGTGATGGTGACAGTCGATATACCGGGGGTTGAAAAAGAAGACATCGATCTGAACGTGAAGGACGACATACTGATAGTTTCGGTTGAGGGTAAAAGGCGATACAAGAAAAAAATTAAGTTGCCGGCTAAAGTGGCCCCTCAGCAAGCTGACGCCAATTACAACAACGGTGTACTGGAAGTCGAACTTGATAAAATAACTGAAGAGATGGGTCAATCCATAGAGATAGATTGAAGGGTTTCAATATGTCGGAAGAACAATCAGAAGTTCAGAAAGACGAAACTGAGTTTGAAGAAGATCGAACTGAGGAACTTGAGGACAGTGAAGAGGTCGACGAGGAAGAACTAACGAAAGAAGAACTTCAAGAGGAAGTAGAAGAACTAGAGACCTCGCTGAAAAAAGTTATGGCCGATTTCGATAACTACAAGAAAAGGATGATCAAGGATAAAAAGAGGATCAGACAACTAGCTAACAAATCGCTTATGGTGGACCTTCTTGAAGTATTGGATGATTTCGAGAGAGCACTAGACAATGAGGAAGACATAGATAGAGATGGTGTTAAGATGATTTTCAATAAATTCATGAAAACCCTCGAAAACCACGGTCTAGAGAAGATCGAGGCAGAAGGAGAAAAGTTCGATCCGATGTACCATGAGTGTGTGCAGTCTGAAGATAACGACGATGTCGAAAAGGACCAGATCATCGAAGTATTTCAGGATGGTTATAAGTTGAATGATGAGGTCATCAGACCTTCAAAAGTAAAGGTTGCAAAATGATGATTATATAAAAATCCAAAGGTGAATAATATGTCTGAAAAAGTATTGGGAATCGATCTAGGAACGACGAACTCCGCGATGGCGATAATGGAAGGTGGAGAACCGACTATCATACCGAATTCTGAAGGTGATAGGACAACGCCTTCAGTTGTCGCTTTCAAGGAAGACGGCGAACGATTGGTAGGAGAGATGGCTAAGAGACAAGCGGTAAAGAACCCAGAACGAACCATCGAGTCGATAAAGAGAAAGATGGGTACCGATCACAAAGTAAAGATAGATGACGATGAATATACTCCAGAGCAGATCTCGGCGATGATACTTCAGAAATTGAAGAGAGATGCTGAGGAGTATCTTGGTGATGAGATAAACCGTGCGGTAATAACGGTTCCGGCTTACTTCAACGAACCTCAAAGAGAAGCTACCAAGAACGCTGGTGAAATAGCAGGTTTTGAAGTGGAGAGAGTTTTCAATGAACCTACGGCATCAGCGATGGCTTATAAGATGGAAGAGAAAGAGACCGTTGAAACGATACTAGTGTACGATCTTGGTGGAGGTACATTTGATGTATCTATTCTCGAGGTCGGAGACGGTGTTTATGAAGTACTCGCGACCTCGGGTAATACCGAGTTAGGTGGAGAAGACTGGACCCAGAGGATAGTCGATCACTGCGTGGAGAAGTTCAAAGAGGAGACAGGTAAAGACGTAGGTGAGGATAGAGAAGCTCTCCAAAGAATATTTGAGGCTTCAGAGAAGGCCAAAAAAGAACTTTCCAGCACACAGAAAACGGACATCAATCTTCCGTACCTGATGGCAGATGATGACGGACCTAAACACCTTGAGTTAGAGATAACTAGAGCTGAATTCCAGAAAATGACTAAAGATCTGGTAGAGAAGACAAAGGAACCTGTCAACATAGCCATGGAAGACACAGGTCTTCAGCCGCATGAAATAGATGAAGTCATATTGGTAGGCGGCTCGACCCGACTACCGGCGATACAGGACTTCGTAAGAGACTTCTTCAATCAGGACCCGAACATGAAGATCAATCCCGATGAATGTGTTGCGGTAGGAGCCGCTATACAAGCGGGTGTCATCTCAGGCGATGTTGAAGACGATATCGTTCTGTTAGATGTTACGCCTCTTTCCCTAGGTGTTGAGACCCTCGGTGGAGTCGCGACGACTTTGATCGACAGAAACACTACAATCCCGACCGAAGAGAGCAAGGTATTCACTACAGCGGCTGACAACCAGACCAGCGTTGATATACACGTGGTCCAGGGGGAAAGAGCCATGGCGAAGGATAATCACAGTTTGGGGAGATTCACCCTAACGGGTATACCTCCCGCACCTAAGGGCGTACCCAAAATAGAAGTGACTTTCCAGATGGATGAAAACGGGATACTTAACGTTTCAGCCGAGGATCAAGGCACAGGAAAAGAAGAAAGCATAACGGTTGAAGCGACAAGTCAGCTGTCCGAGGAAGAGATAGAACGGATGAAGGAAGAGGCTGAGAAACACGCTGAAGAAGACAAAAAGAAAAAGGAAAGGATACGCACTAAGAACGAAGCCCAGCAGCTCGTCTATTCTACCGAGCGAACATTAGAGGAAATGGAAGACCAGATCGACGAGTCGTTAAAGAACGAGATACAGGAAAAGGTAGATGATCTCCAAGATGCTATAGATGATGAAGATCACACAGAGATCAGGAAGAGGAAGGAAGAGTTGGAGCAGAAAGTTCAACAGATCGGAGAACAGATGTATCAGGCCCAGCAGGCTGCCTCGGGACAAGGAGCGGGAGCACAAGGCCCACAACAAGGAGCTGGTGCAAGAGCAGGAGCTAACAGAGCTTCCGGTGAAGACCAGGATGAAAAATACGTAGATGCGGACTATGAAGTCGTGGATGAAGAGGAGGACGATGAAGACTAAAAACCCTTTTTTTCTTATTATATCATTCTAGCTCAGGAGGAAAAAATATTTCACTATGCTGCTTAGTGGTCTATCTCCTGACCATTGAAACCAATCAGAAGTGAGAAAATCATGGCTGAGGAAGATTATTACGAAGTTCTAGGTGTGGACAAAGACGCTTCGAAGGATGAGATAAAAAGAGCTTATAGAAAAAAAGCGAAAAAGTACCATCCCGACAAAAATCCAGATAATCAAGAGGAAGCGAGAGAGAAATTCAAGAAGATCTCTGAAGCTTACGAGGTTCTAGCTGATGATGAGAAACGTAAACGTTACGATAGATACGGTAAACGGGGTGTGAAACAGGAATTTAGCGGCGGCGACTTCGATTGGTCTGATTTCTCACATAGGGAAGAAGTCGAAGACATATTTTCAGAATTTTTTGGTGGAGGTCGAAGGCGAAGCGGTGGTTTTGAAGATCTTTTCAACAACTTTTTCGGTGGTAGTCGGAGAAGCAAAAGGAAGGAGAAAAAACGTGGTAGAGATTTACAGCTCAGTTTCGAAGTCGATTTGAGCGATATCAAAGAGGGAACGGAGAAGACGGTAAAAATCAATCGTAAGGCACAGTGTGAGGAGTGCGGTGGTAGCGGCAGTAAAAGCGGCGGGAGTAAAACCTGTCCGAAATGTGGTGGAGCTGGTGAAGTAAAACAGGCCCAAAGGAGAGGTTTTCAACAGATTGTGAGGATAACAAGTTGTGATAGGTGTGATGGGATCGGGGAGATCGTAGAGGACCCCTGTCCCAAATGTAACGGCAGCGGAGTTGTTGAAAAAACTGAAACCATAACTATCAATGTTCCTGCAGGAGCAGAAGACGGTACTAGACTCAGGGTACGAGGAAAGGGTGAGGCCGCCCCAAGGGGTGGACAGGCTGGGGATCTTTACGTAACGCTTCGGGTAAGGGAGGATGAAAGATTCGAAAGGAAAGGGGACGATGTGCTTACAAGGGCGAATGTCAGCATGACGGAGGCCGCCTTAGGCACGAAAATCGAGGTCCCGACATTGGAAGGAAAAGCTGAAGTTAAAGTCCCTCCTGGAACTCAGCCTGGAGATACATTGAGGATACCGGATAAGGGACTGAAAAAGCGAAGAGGGAGTGGGTACGGCAATCAGCTGATCGAGATCGATGTGAAGATACCTGAAAATCTTAATGATGAGCAGAAAAAAATACTAGGGCAGTTTGAAAATATTGAGAGGGAAAAAAATAAAAGTTGGTTTGATAGAATCAGAGGAAAATAGATCTTTGAGAAGTCACTTCAACTTGACCAACTTCAGGTCGTTTCCCCTTTTACAATCTATTTTTTTTCCGACCTCTTCGATGTTGTATTTTTTTCCAAATTCTATTCCTACTGGATAGCACATACTGAAATATTCGCAATCTACATATTCGCATTCTTTGTCTTCCAGGGTTATCACGGAACCTTCTATGACCGATTTTTCCGAGGCTGTAGTCTCTATAGGTATCTGCTCTACCTCGACTACTTTCACTTCTCCGTGATGGACTTTACATCTGTGCTCCTTATCTCTTACAGCGGTTACTTCATACCATCTATTCTTTTCGAGTCCACAGCACGAGTTTTTTAATTCGCAGTCCTGGCACTTTGAAAGACATCCTCCAAATCTAAATTTCATACCTTCTTTAGCTAAACTTTTTCCTATCAATGTTACAGAACTCATATATCTCACCTTTTTAAATGACACCAGTTTCTTTAGCGGCTTCTTCGGCTGCATCCCTATTCATCTTTCTGTTCCCTAATATGGTGTATCTTTCGGGTCTTATCTCGGGTGCATGAATGAGGGCCTGGATAACCTCTTCTTCTTCCACTTCGAGCCCTCTAGCGGTTGTGGGTGCGTCGACTGCCTGCAGAGCGTTCTTTATCTTTTCCCAATCTCCACCGTGAAGGTACATCATTACTATTGTTCCGACACCACATTGTTCTCCGTGTAATGCGGGCTCCTCCGCAATCTCATCAAGAGCATGACTGAATTTGTGTTCACTACCGCTTGCGGGTCTTGAAGATCCGGCGATACTCATAGCTACGCTCGAACTGACAAGGGCCTTCACTACCTGCCAAGCACTTTCCTGCAGTCCTGGCCTTATGTTATCAACGTTCTTCATCAGTATATCAGAAGTCATCTGTGAAAGATTGGCGGCGTAATGGGAAAAGTCCTCGTTCCTTAACCTCCTTGCCAATTTCCAATCTTTGACCGCCGTTGCATTGGAGATTATGTCACCGCAACCTGCTGACATCAATCTATTCGGCCCATCAGCTATTATACCTGTATCAGCTATCATGGCAAGAGGAGACTGAGCTTCAACTGAAGTTTTATTTCCATTTCTTTCTATAGAGGCTCTACCGGAAGCTATTCCATCGTGGGATGAAGCTGTAGGTATACTCAAAAAGGGTATCTCCGCCAGATAAGAGGAATATTTAGCCACGTCGATGGATTTTCCGCCGCCTACACCTAGCAGGAAACCCGTTCTTTCGGTGATCACTTCGCTTATACTATCTATGGTATTCTGGTCAGCTTCTGTTATCTCTCCAATATCGACCTCATAATCATGATCAGATAAGATTTCACCGACTCTATTTCCAGCCACTTTTCTAGTTATCGGGTCGCAAACTATGATGGCGTTTCTCTTAAGTTCAAGCTTGTCACATGTATCCCCCACTTTCTCCAAAGCATCATTTCCTACTACGACATTTCGAGGCAGTTCCATCCTTTTGAATTTGGTGAATCCCTCTCTTTTTCCTTCGGGGGTTTCGTTTTCCACCATAGTCTGACACTCTCTAACAATTTTTGTTTATACTATATTAATGTTCCCTGCTGTTATGTTCATCCAATTTCAGCATCGATTAGTTCAGCTGCTTTTTTCCCTGAAAGTAACATACCTCCAAAGATAGGTCCCATCCTCGGTGCTCCCATAACAGCGTTTGCGCACATCCCCACAGCCCATAGACCAGGAAAGACTTCTCGGGTATTTTCAACTACCGTCCTTTCTCCCACGTCAGCCCACATTGATTTTTCCCCGAGCACTTTTCCTTCCTCTGTATTCAATTCACCTGCTTTTTCTTCCACTACAGTACAAACATCGGCATCGTGTCCAGTAGCGTCTAAGGTAGCTTCCGCTCTTATCGTGATTGGATCAACATGAAGACCGGCCATCTCTATAGGTGATGAATTTATCACCACTCCGTTGACCCTTTCATTCTCGTAAAGGACATCTTCGACAGTCACCATATTGAAAATCCTCACCCCTGATTCGATGGCCGAAGATAAAAGATTTGCGACCGAACTTATCGAATCCGCTGTATAATAACCTTCACCTGTATCTCTTACATCGACTCCAACCTTTTCTAACTCTTCTACGGAACTCTCTTGAACCACTACCACGGGATAACCCATTCCGCCTCCCCACATACCTCCGCCGGGGGATAATTTTCTTTCAAAGATGACCACCTGCCGTCCCTTTTCGGCTAGATATCTACTGGCAACAAGACCTGCAGGCCCGGCCCCGGCTATAGCTACATCCACTTCCGTATGATCTGAAAATTCCTCAAAATACCTATCAACTATCCGTTGTGTGACTTTTACATCGTCTATCATGCTATCGTTTGAATGAAGAAATCATAGTGTTATAAATAAGTTGACTTTTGAGCGTATCTTTGTCTAGTTCATACAGTTATTTTTCGCTATCTAAGTCCTCTTGATTTTCTTTTGCCTCTTCCTCAGTTGTCTCCTCTTCGAACATCTCATCATCAACTCCCTCTTGATCAATTATTTCTTCAATTTCTTCATCTGCTTCGTTTTCTTCCTGAAAAGTATCCAAGTCTTCTTCTGTTTCTTCGATCTCTTCAGTTTCTTCAACCCTTTGGTCTTCTCTATAAGTTTTTTCTCCAGGTGGTGGAGGTGGTGGTACCTTTTCTATGTCCATCCTTCTTCTCATCTCCTGCAGTTCTTCCTCGAGCCCTAACTCGAACAACGTATCTTGAGTGATCTGGTAATTGTCTATTTTTTCCTGAGGGATATAGGCTAACCATCTGTCTGGATCATTTTCTTTCATCAAGGCATCTTCCATACCTCTCCTTATCAGTTCCTTCTTTTTCTGATCCTTATCTGGGCCTCTCTTTTTCCAAACTACCAACCCTACTATCGAGGAAATTATTAAGATAATAATTATAGGTATCATAACTAATGGCATTCCATACAGGCATATATCCGTGCTTAACAATATTCCTGACGTTATTATTATCTCAGGATCTATTGTTATCGAGTCGTCTGAGTCTCCAGGCATATTCACTTCGATATAACTCCTTGAATCAGAAGTCTCTCCCGTCTTTACATTGTCTGTTTCCTCGACTTCACCCCTTATACTAGAGGGAAATATAATTCGAAAGTCCGTTTCTATGCCTTCAACAGATGGTATCTCAAATTCACCCATCTCCATACTATATATATCAAATGCATTTCCGTTTCCAGATTCTCTCAATGGTAACTCGAATTCGGAATCGATGAGTAAAACGATGGGTTGAATCTCTTCATCTACGGATTGCCAAGTGCCCTCTTGGAATTCGGTAGAAACATCTACGTTTTCTTTTCCAAGAGCGTCTCTTAGTATCTGGTCCATGCCCTCAAAATCATCTATATCTTCACCATCTCTAGTCATATTCAAGATCTGCTGTTTATCGAATATGTCACGCTTTTCTACCTGTCGGATCAGATCAGCCATAGCATATTCCAATGTGATTTCTTCAGAAAGAGAATCTTTCATATCCTGTGTAGCTTCAACAGCTTCGACTTCAATTTTGCCGTCTACTTTAGTATTTGCTACCGCATTGAGATCAAAATCTAGGTTAACGCTTTCTATATCTATATCCGTATCTACACTTATCGATTGTTCATCGGGCAGTTCTTCCTCCTCTAGATTTGAACGGAACTCACCACCGAAATCTTCTTTCGGGTCGATCTCGTAATACCCATCTTCTTGGGGAATTTCACCACCAGAATCATGTAAAACCATGAAGTCAGGGGTCCTTATCTTTAGAAGTGTGGAATAATCATCGTATTCTTCACCCATTCCTGAGAATCCAAAATCAATGGTTGCCCCACTGTTCATCAAACTTTCAACGAGTTCATTGTCGATATCAATGTCTTCATCATCGGTTGTAATACTGGGTTGGAAATTTTCGACTTCGTATTTCCGGATAATAGTCCCCGTATCTATACCAGGGTCATTGTAAATGAAATCTACCCCCTCGAAAAAACCCGGCATCTCATCTTCGATCTCCTCGATGGAGTTATTCATCTCGTCAGTTATGGTCTTCCACTCAACTAGACCATTATCAACAGATGTCCGAATGAAATCAGCATCTACATAAGTTAGATTTTCTACTACATTGGGTATAGTAAAGTCACCATATTTTTCAATGTTTATCGAGGATATAGAATTATTAAAAGTGATATCTATCTGTTCTAGGTTCTCCAATTCAAAGATACCTTCTATTGAGATCTCTTCCTGCGTACCTGTATATCTTGGAGTCTCATGTGTTATATCCAATTCTCTCGTTTTACTTTCTTCTTTACTGCCATCAGAATTGTTAACCTCAATTATAGACGCCCGATCTTCTTGATCGTCCCAGTCACCCATGAGATAAGGCTTGGGGACCTCGAATCTATAGGTGGAATGATGACCCTCTCTAAACCTTAACTCAACATCTTTGTTGATATTCGCTTCCATGTTCATCGTTTCCCGTATCACTTCACTCGTGTCCAACTGATCATTTTCTTCTTCAAATCCTAATGACTTCCTTGTGAGATCTATATCTGCGGAAGTAGTAATTTTGATAGGCCCGGATGTACCCTCCTCATAATTTTGGGATATTGTATCATAGATTTGCTTGTCAGCATGAGGGAAAACTGAATCGATCGTATCCCTAAATACATAGGTAATCTCCCCCTCAATGGTCTCTATCAACTCTTCAGTGTTATTAGCGTTTCTTATATCGTCAGCCGTATAAATAACTCCGTCTACATCTATCCGATATATGTCAAAGGTGGTATCGGTTTCTAAAGAAGTCATGTCATCTTTAAAAATTATTTCATAATCATCAATGATCAATTCGTGATCATTACTCAAGATCGACTCTTGGTTGGAATTATCCTCATCCATCGAAGTAAAACCATCGATATATTGACTATGATCGGTTTTCTCATCGACATCAGTAGATTTCATCAAAACTGTATTGTCATCTACATCCGATATCATTTCATTTTCGATTTCTCCTTCAAAATCATTTTGGGTATCTTCTATAGTTTTTGTAGTTTTGCTTTCCTCTTTTTGATCATCCTGGTCTTTCCTCTCTAAACTTTCAGATTTCGATTCTTTTGAAGGTCTATCTTCTTTAGAGATATCCTCAAAATCTTCTATCCGCTTCTCGTTTTGTTCTATTTCGAGTTCTTCTCCGCTTCCGAGATTAACTATCACGGCAAGTCCACTGAAAATGAGTATCATTATGGCAAATATACTTAATAATCGATCACATCTCATCATTTATCATCACCAATATATTCTATGATGGTTTATTTAAAATTAACACATTATATAAGGATTGCTCCTCTTTTTCCATACATCTATGTGGATGAGTTATAATCGTATCACTCAGATACACAGAAGAATCTATAAAATTTTACTTCAAATTCTTTGTCCTTTGTTATCGCGAAGATTTATATACTGAAATAGGTAAATCAAATCCGATGGAATGCAGTCGATGTGAACAGAAAGCGGTCATCCACATAAGATACAGCGGTGAACACCTATGCCGTAAGCACTTCAAAGAGTTTTTTGAAATGAAAGTATTCAAGGAATTCAGAAAACAGGTGGACCTGAATCGTGGAAAAAACATCGGCGTAGCGGTTTCTGGCGGAAAAGATAGTATCGTTGCTCTGAGAATGCTTCATAAGATACTTGAGGAGAGAAGAGACAGCAGATTGTACGGGATAACTATCGATGAAGGAATAGAGGGCTACAGGCCCAAAAGTTTAGACATCGCG
>JBMCXO010000025.1:0-16957 GCA_048621055.1 Candidatus Natronoplasma sp.
TCATGATTTACTAGAATCCTTCTAGGATTCCATCGATGCCGGAAAAATAGAAATTTTCCCGAGCAGATTGCGGATAGGTGGTAACCTATGCTAAAACGGTCGGAAGCACCTTCCAATCCGCAATGGGAATGAGGAAGCTTAGGAATTCTATTCCTAAGAAACCATCAGGTTTGGTGGGTGAGGATGTCACCACTCTATAAAAAGAAAAAAAATTGGTTAGGCTAAAAATACCCCTAACTAATTTTAGAAAGGAATCTTTTCTCTTATCTCCTCTATCCCTAAGTATCTCTATTTACTCAGAGTTATCTCTATCGAGGAGACGTTTACCTTACCGCCTTCATCGTTATCCAATTCTTCCGTCTCGGTAATTATATCGGTTATCTCTGTATCTTCCATGAATCTCTGTCTGGTGATCTCTGCAACATCTACGGCTTTGCTTATCGCTCTTCCTCTCGCTTTGATCACGACTTCGTCACTTCCACTACTGAACTGCATCATTACCGCCTGTACATAGTTCATCGTTTCTTTACTACCGATAAATACGGTATTTTCGTCTGCCATGTTAATCATCTCCTTTTTTGTTTTTTATTTCATCTACAGATAGGGTAATAACCTCATAATAGTAGTCCTATTAACATTTTAGGATTCAAATTCGATGATGTATGATACTATTTTTCATCCTAACTGTTTTTAGAGGGAAAAATATGAAGGATACGAGTAAAAAATGTGAAACCCTCTTCCCTTTCAAGAAAAAGAGAGGGAGGGTGATTATCCTGATGGATGATGCTTGCTATTCTCTTGCACCAATATGCAAGTATCCTTTATAATTTTTTTGCATGATCTATCAGATATGACTCATCTTATCATTTTGGCATAGATCCTTTTTATCTCTTCAGCTATGGCTTTACCGTCCCTTTTGACTTCGTCTTCCGTCATTATCTTGTGGATAACGGCTTCTTCTCCATCGATCTGCAACATGTCATTAACAAAAAATTCCTCTTTAGGTACAACCTCCTGGACTTTGGACGTACTGCTTCTGCCTTTATTAACGGTGATCTTGACTCTGACTTTTTCATGCTTCTTGGCCCATATGTTCTTGATATCTTCCACCTTAGCTGAGTCGGTCCTTCCGTTTTCCTTTTCGATAGAGGTGACTTTTACTGTAGTTCCGTCTAGAATCAGCTCATCTCCCTTATGTATCCACTCTTCTGGATATAGAGAGATATGGTCCTTTTCTGATTCTTCCTTCCAGCTCACAACTATAGGAACATCTATGGCCTTTTTTTCCCTTATAGTTTTATGTCTAGTAGTGCCACATTCTTCACACTTGACAACGCCATCTATAGTGACCTCTTCTCCTTCCGTACCTATCTCCCCTTTCAATATTTCATGGAGAGTCTCTTTACCGCAGACCGAACATTGTAGGTAGTAAGAGTTTGGAACTTTCATCGTCAACACCAATTTAATTTAAACTTCGTTTAGTAGTGCGGGTATATTAATCTTCCCATACAGTGTAGCCGCAATCACATTTTTCACCGTCCAGAGACCTCCCACACTCTGGGCATCCTGATCTCTCGATGAGATATTCGGCCCACGCCTCTTTTACTTCCCCCTCGTCAGCGTCGATTATCTTCTGGTAGACCTCTTTTTTTTCTTCGTCATCAACCAGTTTTTTTAACTTGGTATAGTCCCGGACAGGTCCTTTATTCCTTTGGACTATCCCAGCTTTCTTAGCATAGTATGCGAGGATTATGCCACCTGCTAGCCCGGCGAAATGGGCTGCGTGAGCGATGTTTCCAGTGTCGGCAAATATAGCGATACCTGTTTGTATCATGATGAAGGCGCCCACTGCAAGGTCAACTCTCACGTTGGGAAGGATCAGAGGAGGTATGATCATGGTTATCCTGTCTCTAGGGAAGAGGAAAACGAGAACACCCATTATGCCGAATACGGCGCCTGAAGCGCCGAAGTTGGAGGTGTCAAGAACGCCTTGAGGAGCTCCACCGAAACCGAACTGAAGCCAGGTAAAAAGGTACTGGCCCAGTGTAGCGATCAGACCTGCAATGATATAAAAGATGAAAGTCAATCTTTTTCCGACTCTATCCTCTAAAGGCATCCCTATGAAGAAAAGAATGATGATGTTACCAAAGACGTGCATTATACCTGCGTGGATGAACATCATAGTTAAAAAAGTGTAGCTATTTCTAGGTTCTTCGATAAACCTCGCTTGTCCCGCTAGGTCCTGAATAACCGTATCATAAACTCCAGTACTATACATCTCACCCACCATCATCACTATGAATATCACCATATTGACTATTATCAGCACCTGGGTCAGATACATGTCGTACTTGAAGGCGTATACTAGACCGATCAGGATGATCGCGATTATCAAGTAGGAGAGCCAAAACATTGTTCAGTTATTTTTTTTTAATAATTTAGTATTATCCCTTCAAATCTCACTTTTACTAAAGACCCCCGTGGTAAAGACTATAAACCGATTGGATATTTTGAAAACGATGGTAAAGTTCGCTCATCTCGCAGATTGTCATCTAGGGGCATTTTCTAGAGATCACGTGCTGAGAGAGTATAATCTAGAAGCTTTCGAGAAGGCCATAGATATAAGCATAGAAAGAGATGTGGATTTCATAATCATCGCTGGAGATCTCTTTCATAATCCCCACCCAGATATGGAGATAGTTGACAGAGCGGTGAAAAAGCTGATGGAGGCCCGAAAGAATGGTATTCACATCTATTCGGTTTACGGGTCTCATGATTACAAGATATCCCAGGCTTCTCTCATCGATGTTCTAGCTAGTGCAGACGTATTCAAAAAGGTTGTTAACTATCTGGAAGAAGAGAACGTTTTGCAAATGGAAGAGGATCCATCCGGCGTTTCGATAACCGGGTTGAGCGGAAGGAAGAACAGAGCCGACATAAGTTATTTTGAAGAACTTGACTTTCCGCAACCTGATGGTGAAAGCATTTTCGTATTTCATTCACCGATAGCGGAGTTGAAACCTGCGGATATACACGAGGATAGAAGTCTACCCCTCTCACTCCTTCCTGACGACTTCAGCTACTATGCGGGAGGGCATATACACGAAAGGATCGAATACGATAAAGAGAAGACCATATATTATCCAGGCCCGACTTTTGGAGCGAATTATACAGATTTAGAGAGGGACCAGCGCGGATTCTATATCGTGGAGGATTTTCAACCTAAATACATCGAGTTTGATGAACCAAGTATAATCAAAAGGCGGATAGATGCCGAAGGTCTGAGATCCAAGGAAGTGAGGGAAGAACTAGACAGACTCTATGATGAAGAGGTCCAGGGCGATATTTTACTGTTGAAGATATCAGGTACTCTTTTGGAGGGAGTCCCCTCAGATATAGATTTCAGCGAAGTCAGGCGTAGATTTAAAGATAAAGGGTTTGAAACTGTCTATTTGAATCGGAGGGAATTGGAAGGAAAGGAGATCGAGAGGATCAAGGTCAAGGAGGAGAGGGAAGAGGAAGTCGAAGCTAGGCTGCTTGAAGAATCTAGTGGAGAAAGCGATATACCTGTTAATTTCCAAGAAGAACTCTTGAGCATTCTGAAAAGCGATCAGAAGGACGGTGAAACTTACAACGATTATGAGAACAGGATATGGAACGCTTCTTGGGAGTTGATAAAGAGAAGAGAGGAGTACGAGTATGAAGAAGATGAAGAGGGAAGTGAAGAGAGAGAAAAAGAAAGAAAGAGCGAGGAAGAAGTGGAAAAAAGTAAGGATGGTCAGATCTCTCTGACCGATTTTGGAGGGGACTGACCATGAAACTTGAAAGCATGGAGATAGAGAACATAAGGAGTTACAAGCATCAAGATATCGATTTCGAAGACGGGGTTCTTCTTTTCCAGGGCGACATCGGTTCAGGTAAATCATCCATATTATATGCTTTGGAATTCGCGCTGTTCGGGGCTACGCAGCAGAATTTTTACGATAAGATCTTGAGGCACGGTGAGAAGAAAGCCAGCGTCGAGCTGAATTTCGAGGTGAAAGGAAAAAATTACACGGTCTTCCGCTCGGTCAAAGAGAGGAGCAGTGATTGGGCAAAGGAGTCCTACATGGAGACCGACGGCAGGAGGATGGAACTTTCATGGACCGAGATGAGAGAGTTCGTTGTGGATCTTCTCGGCTTGAGAGAATCATCTAGTGGAAAAGTAGAGACCTTCCACATGGGTATCTACACACCACAGGAAAGGATGAAAGAGATCTTGTCCATGAATGAAGAGGAAAGATTGGGATCTATACGGAAGGTGTTCAATCTAGAGGATTATAAACGAGCTGCAGAGAACGTCAAGATCGTCAGGAACGGTTTGAAGAATGAGATAGGAAAGCTCGAGGTCAAAGCAGAGAAGATAGAGCAGTTGGAAGAGGATAGAGAAGAGAAAAAAGAAGAATTAGAGGAGAAAAAAGAGGAAAGAATGGAAGTCGGAGAAAAAATAGAATCCTGCAGAGATGAGATGGAAAAGACGATCGAAGAGAAAGAAGAGCTTGAAGGATTGGAAGAAAAGATAAAGGATCTGAAAAGCGAAAGGAAGAGAATAGAGGATAATATATCTTCTCTGAAAAAGGAACTTGAAGAGATCG
Source organism: Candidatus Natronoplasma sp. (assembly GCA_048621055.1). Lineage (GTDB taxonomy): Archaea > Thermoplasmatota > Thermoplasmata > Halarchaeoplasmatales > Halarchaeoplasmataceae > Natronoplasma. The sequence goes on from JBMCXO010000025.1 coordinate 4,635, forward strand.
AAGACGAGTTAGAGCGTATAGAAGAAGATGAACAGAGATTGGATGAGGTCCGAAAGAAAAAGGAGGAATGCGAGAGCGTAGAGAAGAAGCACGAAAAGGTTAGAGAAGAACTCAACAAAAAGGGCAAGAAAGAAAGCAAGAAAGAAAATCTAGAACTAAGATTAGAAGCAAAAGAGAAGGAAATCAAAGGTTTGGAGAAAAAAGAGAGCGAAGTTAACGAGTTGAAGGAAGATATCGAAGAACTCGAGGAGGAAGTTGAAGAATTAGAAGATCTTAAAGAAGAGAGAAGTGAGCTGAGAGAAAAGATCAGTGCTTTAAGAGGAGATATAAGGTCGATAGATAAAGAACTGAAGGGTATAGAAAAAGAGTTAGAAGAGTTCTCCGACCTGGAAGGTGAGAAGGAATGTCCCAAATGTAAGCAACCCTTGGATGAAGAACATCTTGAAGAGATATTGAACGATCTGAAAGAAAAGGAGCAGGAATTGAAGGAAGATAAAAATAGTTTGGAAAAAGAGAAGGAAAGATTGAACGAAGAACTCGAAGATCTATCGGAAAAGATCAGAAAAACTGAAGAAAAAGATAAAGAGCTGGATCATAAGAGGAAAGAGGTCAAGAGATTGGAAAAGGAAATAGAAGGAAAGGAAGGGCTTGAAGAAGATATCGCAGATTTGGAAGAACGGTTGAAAGGGTTGGAGCAAAAGATCGACTCCTTTAAATATGGTGAAGAGGACCTAGAAAGATTGAAGGATGAAAAGGAAGAACTAGAGAGTTTCAAAGAAGAGTACATAGAGATCAAGGAGAGGTTGAAGAATAAAGGAGAGCTGATGCGTAAAGAAGAGAAAACTAGAGAGGAACTTGCTGTTAAAGAAGAGGAGAAAAATAAAGCTGTTGAGGAACTGGGAGAACTTGAAGAAAAATACTCGAAGGAAAAACACGAAGAGGTTAAGGAAAGATATGAAGAATTGATCCAGGAGAAGAGCCGCCTGGAGGAAAAGAAAACCCATTTGAAGACGGATATAAAAAGACTGAAAGAAGAGATAGAAGAAACCAAAATTGAGCTTGAGGAAAAGAAAGAAAGCCGGAGAGAGGCGGAGGAACTGAAGAGTTTCAAATCCTGGATATCCAATGAACTCAAGGAGACGATAAAGAATATAGAAGAGCACCGTTTAGCTCAGATTAGATCGGAGTTCGGCCGTTTCTTTCGGATGTGGTTCGATGAGATCCTGGACGAGGCGGATATAAGTTCAAGGTTGGATGAAAAATTTTCCCCTATAATAACTGTGCAGGGTAATGAAACCACAGTAGACGACCTGAGCGGAGGTGAAAGAACATCGGTCGCTCTAGCTTACCGCTTGGCGTTCAACAACATGATCAAAAAAGAGCTTGGGTTAGAGAGCAATCTTTTGGTTTTAGATGAACCAACTACCGGCTTCAGCAGGGAACAGTTGACCCGGTTGAAGGACGTTATCAAGAAGGTCTCTGCGGATCAAGTGATCATCGTTTCCCACGAGAACGAGATAGTAAATCTTGCCGACGTTGTTTTCCGCGTAGAAAAGAGAGACGGCATTTCTACTGTAGAAAAGTCTAGGTGAGTTCTCGTTGTATCATAGACCTAATATCTCTTTCATGCGAAGACTGTCTCTGTCCAATTCGGGTGTTTCGCAGATCACGGTTACGTCGTAATCTTTTTCTTTTAGGATCGGTGCTAGCTTTCTAAAGTCGGGTTCGTGTTCTTCGACGTTCAGGTGTTCTTTTTCTCCTTTATCCGTGTATTCTATTGAGGAGAAATGTGAATGTAGATGGCCTGTAGAGATGGACTCGTACTTTTCCATCAGTTCTCTAAAGTCTTCCTCTTTTTCTAGGGCACCGTCGAATCTAGCATGATAATGCGCGAAATCCAGAACAGGAACAGCCACATCCGTTCTTTCCATAACCTTTTCTATCTCATCTAGTGTTCCCCAACTCTTCTCTTTACCCATCTGTTCTAGACCTATCTTGACAGCAAGATCTTCCTCTTTTATCTTTTCCGCGCATTCAACCACGCCGTCACCTATCATCTGGGTGGCTTCCTCGCTAGACATACCTGAATAGTAACCTGCGTGCACAGTGATGATCCATGCTCCCATGATATCGCCCAATCTAGCGCTTTTCATGATCCGTTCCTTACTCTTCTCGATGGTTTCTTGTTTCTCTGAGTTCAAGTTTATGTAATATGGAGCGTGGATGCTGAGCATTATCTCATGTTGTTCTGCTTCCTTCCCGATCTCTTTTGCAGTTGATTCTTTCATCCTTGCTCCCCTCACGAACTGCACTTCCATCGCATTTAACCCCTCTTCTGCGAGGTATTCCATGCTGTCTTTCGTGCCTTTTACACCGTGGGGTGTGCCCCCTGGACCTAAATATATCATGGATGTAGAAGGATTTCTGGGCTAAAATAATTTTTGTTTGACAGTAATAGGATCAATCGCGCTCAGACTAGTATTATGATGACCCAAAAAAATAAGTAGTTCTCTGATGTATTGTTACAGGAAAAGTGAGAATATGTATGACCAAATGAAAAGAATCGGAATCGTAGTATTAGTGAGCCTATTGATAACTTCTCTGTTAGTTCCAATGCCAACTTCTGCCCAGGCCGAAAAACCGGAGTGGGAAGAAGGTGACTCTTGGGCTATGGGAGCCGAAGGAGATATAGAGGATATCTTTTCTCCTGGCTTAAGTCAGGCAGATGAGATGATAAACCAGACGGTAGACCAACAGGAAGAAATAGAAGAGATCGATTATTCTATCGACGGTGAAGTGGGCTTTTACCAGATCTACGAGGTAACAGAAGTGAACGACGATGGATATGTGATGGAGATAAAAGCAGGTGGAGGTATTGAAGCTTCAGGAAGTTTTGAGATGACTGCAGAGATGCCTGAAGAAGGCGAACATGACAGTGATGAGGAACCTCCGATGGAGACCAAGACTATTTCAGCGGAAGGAGAGATCTTCTTTATGGTGGATATAGAAGGAACCGTTCACTACGACGAGGATCTCGCTATCGAGCAGATAGAGATGGAGTATAACCTGGAATTTTCTGCTGAGTTCAGTGTAGAAAACTTCCCGTCACAGGAAAGTGATTATGAGAATGGAACGATGACCATGGAATACGAGGACTTCTCAGGTGGCATCTCTGCTGAAGCAAGCATGCAGCTCCAGATGGAATTCGATCCCGCTTTAGATATGTTCCAATTCCCCATAGAAGAAGAGACCAGTTGGACCGCTGAATCGACGATGACCGCGTCAGGCAGCTACGAGGGTATAATAGAGGTAGATGATGAGGAACTGCCGGAGGAGTTGCAGGACCAGATCGAGCAGATCGAAGATGATTTAGACCAGGAATTCCCGATAATACTCGAAGACTTAGATACGGAAGACGAAGAAGGGCTGGATGAAGGAGATATCGTAGAGACCACCGAGGAGATCGAATTACCTATGAAGTGTACCGGGAGAAAGGAGATCGTACTTCACAACGGTGACACCACTAGTGCCTATATCCTTGAATTCGGCATGGACGAAAACATAACGTTAGCCCAACAACAGGAAGCTTCGTTCCAGATGATGTATTCTGGTGATGAAGGTTTCATAGTCTCACAGGAGATGACTATGGGCGGTGAGATAGGCGACGAAATCGGTCAGATGGTTGACATGGAAGATATGCAGATGGAATCGATGGACGATGAAGAAGCAGAGGAGAACATGGAAGACGCGCAAGAGGAAGACGAAGACGATGAGGACACCCCGGGATTCACTCTAGCGTTGTTGACACTCGGTGCGGTCGTAGCTGTTGCAGTCTACTATAAGAAAGAGCAGTAAAGAGTGAAACTACACAAAAACAACAAAAACCTTTTTTTATCTTTTTGATTTAAAAGCGAGTTATCTACTGTGAACAAAATGCGAAAATATCTAGAAGTCGAAAGGCTTGGGAACAATATAGACGGTTTCAAACTTGAGGACATATCATTTGAGATTTGTCAGGGAGAGGTAGTACTTCTTGGAGGAGGTAATAGTTCTGGAAAGACCAGTCTTTTGGAAACGTTGTGCTTCGTACGGAGACCGGATGAAGGGAAAATAAATTTTTTTGATAAACAAGTTTTCGATGACGACCTGAAAAAAAAGGAACTGCATGATATAAAACCATATTTAGGGATCCAGTTTCAAGGCGATAGTTTATTCAATAATTTGACTGTTATGGAAACTATCGAACTGTTCTCTGAAAGTTATGGTATGGATGAAATCTCCGAAGTAGTTTTCCAGTGTCCGTTTTTGGAAGATGTCTTGGAAAAAAGGATAATAAACTTATCGGAGGGGAAGACGCAACTCGTTAAATTCTTATTGAGTATAATCCATGATCCCAAGATCGTTTTTTTGGACGAACCAGTATCGACCCTAGACGGTGAAACTCGCAGTTGGGTTTATGGGAAGATCAGAGAGATGAGGTCTGAAGGGACTTCTTTTTTGGTAACATTGAACGATATGTGGAAGATCGGTAAGATCTCTAATAGACTTATAACTCTCGGGGACGGTAGGATATGTCAGGTGGTGGATGATTTTTCTGAATACTATAAAGGATGTCTGGTGAAGATACCCATCGAAAAAGGTATAGAAGATATCAAAGATGAAGCTTGGGTCCTGAAGGTGGTTAAGAGGGACGGATATTATGATGTGTATTCGAAACTACCTATGAAAACTATAATCGAAAGAACAGATGTCCCATATTTTGAGCTCAGAGATGTAGAGTTGAGAGACTTTTCTCCAGGGGTGAATAGATGAGGGGAAAATTGAAACAGATTTGGATATTCATAAAAAGCCACTTCAAAAATAGAGTCAGGACGAAGAAATTTCTTGTCTGGGTAGTGATAACTCCCATGCTGCTCATAGGGTTTTTGAACCTGATAGGGGGTGAGGACGATATAACTGCCGATGTTGCGGTTTTAGATAGAGACGAATCTACTATCTCTGCTTGGGCTATGGCTGCTCTCAGGTCTGAAGATAGGTTGGAGATACATGAAGTAGAAGGACTTGACGAAGGAATAGATCTATTGAGAGAGGGCGATGTAGAAGCTTTTTTGGTTATACCGGAAGATTTTTCGGAGGATTTTAGAAGGATCAGGGATAAATTCTTGTTCAGCATCGAGCAAAATATAGAAAATATCACGGATGATCTGAACAACCAAATGGTTTCGGATGAACTAAGAGAGAGTTACGAAAATGAAGATTATCCACTATCTGATGAGGAAAATGTTTCCATCACTGTGGAGGAGGAAAGATGGACCCTGTATGATGAAGATAAAGGATATAGCCATGAGATCAAAAGAGAAAATGGAGAGTTGAACATTTACGATAATAACAGTGGGGATTACGATACTATAAAAATCGACGTATATCATGTAAGTGGTGAGCAGGAAGATCTGATAAACACCGTGTTGAAAGGCATCACTGCCGATGTGAACGAGTTCATCTTGGGAGATGATTTCAAAAAGCCCGTTGAGTTGGTGAGTCGTCCCCGGCAGCTCCGTGAGGGGGAATGGTCTTTCTCTGACTTTCTTCTACCAGGCGGGATAATGATCGTGATACTGCAATCCGGTTTTTTCGCTTCTAGCGATAACGCTTCTGCTCTTACGGAAGCGATGTTAGATAAAAGATTAGGTATATCTCCAGTTTCCAGGATATACTCTATCAGTGGTATGGTGATCATGGATGCGCTGTTCACTACTCTCGCAGGATTCATCGGCATAGTGGTTGGTTTGATACTGTTCGAGGTTCCCCTTCCTTTGATAAATTTTTTAGGATTGATACTCATAATCTTCATATCTTCCCTGGTATTTTCCTATATAGGGTGTTGTATCGGTAAATTCTCCTCGGACAGGGCCTCGACTCAGGGATTATCTTCTATGATGGTGTTTCCACTTGTTTTCTTTTCTCAGGCTTATCTGTTTTCGATGATGTTTCCAGACTACGTTATCACGATATCAAGGTGGCTTCCGATCTACCCCGCTGCGGACCTGATGAAACAATTACTGTTCTTCTCGCCCTCTTTATCACACTTCGGGGTGAAAATAGGTCAATCTTTGGTATGGCTCTTGGTCGTTTCTATCATCTTCATTTACTTATATAGAGACTGAGATGAACAAGAAAAAGGTAATAAATCACAAAAAAGAATATTGATTGAAAAGGAGTTCGACGGTAATGAAGCTCAATAAGATGGAGAAAGGTTCCGCTTTTAAGGGAAAATTACCAGAAGGATGTAAACATTGTTCGAAAGGAAGCAAGTTGGTTTTGTTGGTCACAGGAGAATGCGATGGTGGATGCTGGTACTGCCCTCTCTCGGAGAAGAAGAAGGACAAGTCTGTTGTTTATGCGGACGAGAAGAAAGTCAAGGATGAAGATGAGATCTTAGAAGAGGCGAGAGCTATAGGTGCCTCGGGAACTGGAATAACTGGCGGCGATCCCTTGAACACAGAAAAGACACTGGAATTCATCAGTCTGTTGAAAGGAGAATTTGGAGAGCAACATCACATCCATCTTTATACTCAGCGCACCGATCTTGAACGAATAATCGAGTTTGAAAGAGCGGGGCTGGACGAGATAAGATTTCATCCCCCGGTTGGAAGATGGGATGGTATAGAAGATACGAGATATCCTTCTTTACTTCGTGATCTTCAGGAGGAAACCGGATTATCCGTTGGTATAGAGATACCCAGTATTCCGGGTAAAAAGGATGAAACGATCCACCTTCTTGAACAACTCACTGGTCTCGTAAATTTTGTTAACATAAATGAGTTGGAATTTTCATCCACCAATACAGAGCAACTTCAGGATAGGGGTTACGAACACAGGAGCGATATATCTTCAGCTGTGAAGGGCAGTGAAGAGTTGGCTTTGAAACTTCTCGATATGGATTTCGATATGGATCTCCATTATTGTTCTCTCGCATTCAAAGACGGCGTGCAGCTGACCAACAGGATAAAAAGGAGAGCGGAAAATGTAGCGCGAGAAAGTGACATAGTTACGGAAGAAGGTACGCTGATAAGAGGTGTGATAGAGACGGAAGATGCTGAGAGGCTGTGTGAGGAGATCAAAGGGAAGTACGATATCGAAGAGGATATTATCTGGTATGATGAAAGGGACGATCAGGTAGTGTGTTCTCTAGCACTTCTGGAAGACATTTATCCTATGATCGACGGTAAATGCTTCGGCGTAGAGATATATCCTACGGCTGATCGATTAGAAGTGGAAAGATGGCCTTTGGAGTAGATACAAATCTTTTTTATGTGACCGGATGTTTTGATTGAACATGGACGAGAGAAAGGTAAGGGAACGTTGGAACGATCTACTAGAATGGTACGAAGATAACGATATCGAGAGAGCTCTTGTCGCTTTTTCAGGCGGTAAAGACAGCACACTAGTTTTAGATTCAGCGCTCAAAGCAGTTGAAGAAGTCAAAGCGTTCATAATAGACGATTTCATGTATCCTGATTGGGAGATAGAAGAAGCTATCTCAAGAGCTGAAGATTTTGGAGTAAAATATGAGATAATCGAGACTTCTAAGCTCTCCAATAAAGATCTGAGAGGAAATCTAGAAGATCGTTGTTATCACTGTAAAAAAGAACTTTTCGGCTCTATAAATGAAGAAGGGACTGTACTTGAAGGAACTAATGCCACCGAGGCTGAAGGACATAGGCCCGGGCTGAAAGCGGTGAAGGAGTACGGAAGGGCACCTCTCCTCGAGACCGGTATGAGAGAAGAGGAGATAAGAGAGATATTGAAATGGAGAGGTAGAGATGTTTGGGAGCGTCCTTCCTTTGCATGTTTAGCCAGTAGATTCCCCGCTGGGAGAGAACTCACTGAAGAACGTTTAGAAAGAGTAGAGAGGATAGAGGACAAAATATTTGATTTGGATGTGCGTCAACTTCGTGTTCGGGATTTTGGCGATACTGCCCGTATCGAAGTCTGGCCAGAAGATATGAAAAAGCTGTTGGAGAATCGGGAAGAGATACTCCGCTGGTTCGAGGAAGAAGATTATGATAAAGTATTTTTAGACCTAAAAGGTTACAGGACAGGTTCTATTTCGGAGTGAGATATATGGATGAACTTGACGATTTACTCGAAAAGTTTAAGGATTCAAAGATCAGCAAAGATGAGTTGAAGAAAAAGATCATGGAACTCCCTTACACCGATTTTGGAGATACTAAGGTAGACACTTTTAGAGAGCTGAGAAAGGGATTGCCAGAGGCTGTGTATTGTCCTGGAAAGTCCGAGGAGCAGTTGAGGAATATAGCGGGTGAAGGAGACAGGTTCTTCACCAGAGCGAACGAAAAAGACTACGAGATAGTGAAGTCGGTGAGAGATGATGTAGAATATCACGAGAAAGGGAAGATGATAGTTGTTGGAGATGTTCTTCAGGATGTCCAAGGTGAAGTAGTAATAGTAACCGGAGGTTCGACCGACGTACCGGTGGCTGAAGAGGCCGCAGTCCCTCTCGAAGAGATGGGCTTTGATGTTGAGAGATTCTATGATGTAGGTGTTGCAGGTATCCATAGACTGCTGCCTCACGTTCAAGTTTTAAGAGAAGCCGACGCTGTTATCGTAGCCGCTGGGATGGACGGTACCCTCCCCGGCATAATAGCTGGATTGATAGGTACTCCTGTGATAGGTATACCAACCAGCGTAGGTTATGGAACCGCAAGAAAAGGTAGATCGGCTTTGGAAACCATGTTGAACAGCTGTGCCACTGGACTCGCTGTAGTTAATATCGACAACGGTTACGGAGCTGCCGCTTTCGTACACCATATGTTGAAGGATTGATAATATGGGTAAGATAGCTTATTTGGATCTGTCTTCAGGGATCAGTGGGGACATGCTTCTAGCTAGTCTTATCGATCTTGGTGGTGACGCCGGAATATTGAACGACATCATCGATGGATTTGGTTTGGAAGGGGTCCACGTGGAGATCTGCGAGGAAGAGAGAGGTATCGCGGGTAAAAATGTTAAGATCAAACACAGCGATCAACCTCACAGGAAAGTCGTCGAGATAATAGAGATGATCGAAAGTTTAGATTTAGATGGATGGGTGAAAAGGAAGAGCACAGAAGCCTTTCGTAGATTGGGAGAAGTCGAAAGTCAGATACACGGGGTCCCTTACGACGAACTCGAACTTCACGAAGTAGGGATGGTGGATTCGATAATTGATATCGTGGGAAGTTTTTCGCTCCTTGAGGACCTAGATATAGAGAGAATCTACGTTTCTACTGTAAATTTTGGAACCGGTCATACAGAATGTGATCATGGTAAGATACCTGTTCCTGTACCTGCAACGGAGAAGTTATTGAAAGGCTTTGAGGTTTCTTTCACTGACAGTGAAGGAGAACTGGTCACTCCAACAGGTGCAGTGATGTTGAAAGTTTTAGCTGAACAAGTTACTCAAATCGATATGAAGCTGGAGAAAGTCGGTACAGGATTTGGAGATAGGAAAATGGAAGTGCCCAACGCCTTGAGAGTCTTTATAGGCAGTCAAAAGAACTTAGATGAGACGATACAAGAGATAACTTTTTTTGTGGACGATATGTCTCCAGAACTGCTTGAACACGGTCTCGAAAGGATCAGGGATGAAGCTCTTGATGTTTATACATTAACGGGCTCCGGCAAAAAAGGTAGAGAAGGATGGGAAGTGAAAGTTCTGTGTAAAAAAGGTCAGGAAAAAAATGTTGTAGAGACTATCTTCGAAGAGACCTCTACCTTAGGTATGCGTATCCAAGAAGTTAGAAGGGTGGTAACAGACAGGAAGATAGAAGAAGTCGAAACGAGATGGGGTAAGGCCAAAGTCAAGGTCTCTTCCGGAAGAGTATCACCCGAATATGAAAGCTGCAGAGAGATAGCTGATAGAGAAGATATCCCGATAATGAGAGTTTACGAATCAGTGAAGAGGGATTACGAAAAAGAAAAATAACAGCAGTTCTGTGTTTTCAACGCTAAAAGCCCGATTAATGTAGTCTGGATATCATGAAGGCTTGCGGAGCCTTCTACCGGGGTTCGAATCCCCGATCGGGCATGATCTTTGCTTTAAAAGATAAGAGGGAAGGAGTTCGCGGTTCAGTCTTCCGCTAAATCGTTCAAACTCTTCTTGTTTTTGACTTTAGCTGACTCGTGTATCTTGAGTTCTTTTGCCTCAACATTCTTTATCTTGCAGCCTCTTCCGATTATCACTTTGTTGCCCGTAACTTTTTTAGCTTTCGTGTTCTCCAAGCTGATATCATCTCCACTGATGCTCTCAACTTCTAGAGAGCCGGAGCTTCCGAATCTGAAGGAAAGTAAACCGGAACTACCGCTTTCTACAACTACGTCTCCGCCTTCTATCTTGTTTATCTTGCTCTTACCAGAATTATTCAGCATGATCTCTTCGCCTTTAAGGGTCCCCTGGATCTTTACAACTCCGCTGACATCTATACTAGTACAATTCACATCGCCTTCAACATTAAAAGAGCCAGAAGAGTCGATGAATTTCACATCTATGTCATCTTTGAATTTTGAAGATCCACTCAAGTCAAGTTTTTTACCTTCGCTCTTTCCACGCACTTTCAAAGCTCCGCTGGAATCTAATTTTCCAAAGTAAGCGTTTCCGTTGATCTTAGTCGCTCCAGAGACGTCCGCGTCGTCCGCTCTCAGATCTCCATCGACTTTGGAGGCTCCCGCGGCCCTGAATATCTCGCAGTTGCAGCCGTCGATCTTAGATGCTCCAGAGATGCTAACTTTCTCCGTTTTTTCTCCTCTGTCCTGGGTTTTCTTTTCTTCTACTACCTCCTCTACGTCCTCGCTGAAATCTTCTTTTATTTCATCCCCTTCATCATCCTCATATCTGGACAATATCTCATTGTAGAGTTCTTCAGATATCTCACCTTTAGCTAACCTTTCATCCAATTTTTTTAGTACCTTGTTTTTTTCGTCCATGATTTCCACCTTTTCTAGATATACTAATAGGCGGTCTATATTTATATTTATCTTGAATATAATTTTAGATAGATTGAATTTTTAGTTGGTTAAGTTCAATTCTAAAGTTGAAAAAGCTAAATAACTCCTATTTCATGAACATATGATGAAAGATTTCACCAAGGAACTGATCGGTATTTTCTCTTCCGATACCCGATGTAAGGTCCTTGAGATGCTTGGAGAAGGATATGATCATCCTGACGAGCTTGCGGAGGAACTCGAACTTACAAGGCAGGCTGTAGATAAACATCTTGTTGAACTTCATGATTGGGGTGTGGTCGAAAGGAATGCCGTCTTTCCACATGGAGGAAGGCCGAAGATCGTGTATGAGTTGACTAAAGAGGGTAAAAGATTGATGAATACTTTGGATAAACTTGCTGAAAGATATAAGGAAACGATGTTAGAGAGAGCGGAAGAGGAGATAGAACATCTAGATATGAAGCTAGCTATGGGAGAGTTGTCCGAGAAGGTTTATAAGAAAAAGGTGAAAGAGATCAATAACAGGTGGGATTATTCGGAGTTAAAAAGCGGAAAGGATTGAATTAAAAAATCGCTTTTTGTGAGCCAGTAGACTTTTTCAACTATCCTGTTCAAGTATTTCACCAGCGGATTGCACTTATCTATTTTTATTTTCAAGAATAATATAAATAGTCCCCTCTCTATGCCTCTATTAGTGAGAAAGATGATGCAAAAAAAGAAGTTCCAAAAAACAAGGGCCGGATATCCGAGTTACGATCGATCTGATATGTTTGCGGTGTTTGTCGGAAGAAGATGAGATCCGGACCAAAAACCCTTTTATTTTTCAGTAATTTTTAAGTGAAAAAAAGAAGAGTAAAGGATTTTCTTGTGACCAAATCACTTTTTGAGAGTCAACTCTTCCCCGCAACACATGAATTCGCAGGTTGCACAGGTGCCCTCTTCTTCACCTTCACAACATTCTCCGCATTCACCTATGACTTTCATCTCAAAACCGCAATCTTCACACGTATATATCTGTCCTTTTTTCATATCATGGCATTCCGGCATAATATCACCATTACAGCGTAATATGAGTATTGTAAATAAACCTTTTGTACTCTATGAACAGTTAACCTCTCAACCCATAGCTGTCTCAATAGGATGACCTTTCTTTTTCCACTCTTCTATGCCGCCTTCATAGTCCACCACGTGGTCAAATCCAAGTTTCTCCAATTTTTAGCTGCTTTTGGACTAGCGTCGCATTCGAGATTTTTACAATGTGACTTCCTCCCCCTCCTAGAAGGAGGGGGCTTCCGGTCGAAAGCTACTGAGGTTGCATT
>JBMCXO010000026.1:0-16940 GCA_048621055.1 Candidatus Natronoplasma sp.
GCCCTTCCATCGAAGAGGATATAAAAACTCTTTCGATGAAATAATTTATATTAATTGAATCCATATGGCTGTTTATGCCATCAAGAACATCTCGAGAGAAGAGATTACTGGTATATCTTCTCGGCTTCATGGGTTTCTGGGTCATGGGTGACAATTACGCAGCATCGCCTATCCTTGTTGACATAGCTGCAGATTTTTCTGTTGATATCGGAACAGCTGCGATGACCGTCACAGCTTACATGCTTCCTTTCGGTCTTTTCACTATAGTTTTCGGTCCACTCGCGGATAGATTTGGTAAAGTAAGAGTCATCACTACTGCTGCGCTGGGAACAGCTATCTTCAGCAGTTTAGCTGCGGGAGCTTTTAACATAGAATCTTTGGCACTCCTCCGTGCGGTGAACGGTGCTTTCGCCGCAGCTATTCTGCCGGTTACGATCTCATTGATAGGTGACATTTACGAGGAACCTAAAACAAAGATGAATTCTATTGGGACGGTGATGGGTATGTATTTTCTTGGAGCGGCAGCCGCCACGGCAATAGGCGGAGCGCTTTCTTTCATAGGAAGCTGGAGGATAGTTTATCTCACCTACGGGATCGCTGAATTGATCCTTGTAATCTTACTTTACAAGTTCCTAACTTTCGAAAAAGGTACCATGGACAAACTAAGCTTCCGAGAGGCTTATAGCGATGCGATCTCACATCCTGAATTACTCAGGACCGTTGCCCTTCTTTTTCTAGTAGGATTCGCCGTGTTCGGAAGTTTCACTTACCTTGGAGATTATCTAGTCGAACAGACTGAGCACAATATACTGATTGTTGGTTTGATCTTGACACTTTTCGGTCTCGCCGCTTTTACGGGAGGTAGAAGAGTGGGAACATTGAAAAACAAGTTCGGACCGAAGATCCTATTGATGGCTGGAGTTCTCGGCCTTGTCTCGCTTTTGATCATCAGCTATTGGCTCGGAATTTACTTTGTCCTTCCAGCTCTCTTTGGATTCGGGCTATCTTTCGTGATATTACAGGTTACGATCATCACTACAGCGCAACAGTATCTTCCTGAGAAAAGAGGAACCGTCATGTCTCTCGCTTCCTTTAATATGTTCATAGGCGGCGCTGTCGGCATCTTTATCAACAGAACTATACTGCCTCGTCTCGAATATCAAGGATTATTCATGATCACTGGCATAACTATCTTCACTGTTGGAGTGCTCGCTTTCCTGATCATAGGGCTCTTCTCTAAGGAAGGCTGTTCCGCTATGAACTGCCTCCTCCGACTCTATAGAAAGCTGAATATCGACTGAAGGCTCAGGTGAATCGACTGGGACTACGAGAAAAAAACGCAGAGAAGAACTCTCAGAAGATATGTTTGATGAGATATTGGAGGAAATAAAAGATGAGAAAAGTGAAGCTTGATGAGTGGGTCGCAGAGTCTCCAAAACGGTTAAATGAAAAAAGGAGGAAAGGAAGGCCGACACCTAGATGGAAACTTGCAGATTCAATGAAATACATTGAAATAAGAGACAAATATCTCAGAAAGAAAGGAAAGAAGAAATTCGAACTGAATTTATGATTCTAGAGGTAAAAAGTATGGGTAATATTATATTGGAGTCAGACGGAGCTTATCGCGGCAAAGACGGAGGCGTAGCCTCTTATGGCTATCTTGTGAAGAAAAACTCCGAGACAGTAAGAGAAGATTATAATATACTGCTAGATGAGAGAGTAACGAACAATTATGCCGAGTACATGGCCGTTATCAAAGGTCTAGAATGCATAAAACATTCTGATCTGGAATTCGAAAAAATCATCATCATGTCTGATTCCCAATTGGTGGTCAAGCAGGTGAATGGAGAATGGTCTGTCAATTCTGATAACTTGAAAGACCTGCATAAAGAAGTCAAAGAGCTGATCACGTACTTTGAGGAAAAAAACAAATCTGTGGATATAGAACACGTAGGTCGAGAGAACAATGTTGAGGCTGACGAACTTTCACAGTTAGCTCTGGAAGACCACTTCCTCGCTAAAAAGCTGAAGGGAGAAGATAAAAAGACGTGTTCAGAGTGCGGAGAAAAGATGGTCGTCAGAGAGGGAGGATACGGAAAATTCTGGGGCTGCACGGGATACCCTGACTGCGATCATACTGAGAAGTATGAAGAGGATTAAGTCCCATTAATCTTTAATACTTTGAAATCAATATATAAATATGAAAAAGAGAAGGGTGGGCATTGGGATTTTAGCTGGAGCACTTCTTGGGATACTCTGCATCATAGGTGTCGGTTGGAGGGTTGGATTCAACGGTAACGAGATGTTCTTGTTCGCGATGTGGTACAACAGGGTAGTGATGGGACTTTTGATAGGTCTAGCTTATGACGTGAAGTTTATAGATTCTGATAAAAATTACATCGTTAGAGGATTGATCCTAGGTCTTGTAGTGACCTTAGCTATCACTTTTACCAGTGAGTTCAGAGATTGGCCCAGTTTTTTTGCAGGTTTGGCATACGGGCCGATCATCGATTGGGCCGCGACAAAATGTGGTGAGTGAAAAGATTAACAGCTCGTCAAGACTTGAGTAGGAAACACTTTAAATCATACGAGGAACGTCTATTATTTTATGGGTGTGAGAAGAGCTTTATTGCTGGTCTTTACAATAATGATGATATCAGTGATTTCGACCGCTGCAGCCCATGTTCCACGAAATGCGGCGGAAAACGAAAGTCTTGAAACCGCTATGGTGATAGAAGATCCAATAAAGTCATGGGCGATATATTCGGAACTCCGCCATGGAGAAGTAGCGAACTACTATGAAATGGAGATGAAAGAGGGTGAAAGACTCTACCTGAGTTTGATGTTACCGGATAATGACGATTTTGTTCCAAATATCGCTGTGATAGGACCGGGAATAAAAGAAACAGATGACGTCCCTGGATTCTTAGAAATTCCTGAAGATGTTGGAGTTAATGTAATTGAAGGTGAATTAGGAGAAAGAGATTATGAACCTTTTACGCCAGGAAGCTACTATCATCCAGCTAGATTTGACGAAGAGATAGATGAAAGTGAAACTTACTACGTGGTAGTTTACAATGAAGAAGAAACTGGGGGTAAGTACGGTCTAGCAGTAGGATATCAGGAAACATGGGGTCCGATGGAATGGATCGGAGTGCCTTTTGATGTTATACAGATACGTATATGGGAAGGGCAGTCTATCGTTATGATATTCGCTCCGATGATATCTGTCTTGGGTGCTGGTTTCGCTTGGACTGCATGGAAAAAGAAAGAAAATAAGAAAGTCCCGAATAACGTGAATGAACGGGGTCTTCTAATTTCTAGTCTTCTCTACATAGGCAGTGGAGCAATGGTGGTGATGCAGATGATCATCGCATCAGTTAGATCGAATCCTGGTCTAGCTGTTATAGTAACGACCATATTCGCTTTGATACCATTGATACTCGGTTATAAACTCTGGCAGAAATCGTTAGATTTTAAGAAACCCAACAGATGGAGTAGAATAAAAGTGATAATTTACGGCGTAGTAGGCTTCTTCGTCTGGGCAGGCATCATAATAGGCCCTGTTATCGCCATAATTTCGGGCCTTCTGCCTTCAAAAGATGTTTGAAACTCACTCTATTCCCTCTCAGATCTAAATCTTCTTTTGTTTTCATAGGGACGGACAAATCTCTGATAGTCCTCTTCAGGAATTTCTTCGAGATCCTCTCTACAAACGGCTCTAGTTTCACGCCTTTTCCCCATAAGCTATCCAAATCAGCTCTAAATCGTCTTCGCCTTCTTCTTTTTTAACAATATGCTCTTTATTGGGAGGTACATGCACCGACATATTCTTCTCAAGTTCGATCTCTTCTCCATCCACCAAAGCTTTACCGCTTCCACTGATAACAGTAAACACTTGATTCCACGGATCGAGTTCATCTTCATTTATCTGCTCTCCTTTTTGTATAGTATAATAGGCAGACCTTATTCCGTGTCCGTAAGCTATCGGTACGGCGTTGCCTCCATGGACTTTTCTAGAATGTTTTCTCCCTAATTTCGTTAAGGTAGGATAATCCTTACTGAAGAAATGTGTCAAAAAGTGATACATCATCTGAAAAATCTCTTCATCTAGTTGTTTTCCTTCAGGTAAACGGAAGTCGAGAGGCGCAGGTTCAGACATCGATGATCTACCTGCAGCGGTCATCCCATTCCATTCTCCTGAAATAAGCTTATCAAAAGTGTTTTCTGACATGACTAGACCTAGATCTCCTGTATTATCCACAACGGTTTCTTTTACTTCAACTTCACTCTCTCCCAAACTAACCAAAAATCTATCATCTTCACCTATCAGAAGATGTATATCCCCCTTCAAATCGGATGGTTTCTTTTTCTGATAGCACTCAGCCATCTTTTTCAGATTTTCTAACATGGTCTTCATATGTCTATCAAACCTATATATACACTTCTTAAGATAGCTCCGTAACCATATCCTCTAATGAATCTAGCACTTCCTTCTCTCCTACCCCGGGTAAGTAACCCTTATGTTTAGATCCTTCTAAGTAGGTGTCATATATGAAACCTTTTTTAGCCAGCTTTTTGTTTACTGATCCAAAGACGTAATGCCATGCCTGTATAAAGAACTCATCAAACGGAACTCCATTTTTCATGGGCATCGTTTCTTTCAGATCCTCTTTCAAACCTTCCCAATTATCGTCAAGCCAATTTTTCAGCACTGGAACGAAAGGTTCTATACAGTCTGCTATCATCTCTACATCTTCTTCTGTAAAGTATGGTATCGAAAGGTAATAAGTCCCTTCTTCCTCTTCTAAATAATGGAGTTTCTCCAATAAGGAGATATGTTTTTTAGAGGATGGATTCCCTATCGATTCTTCAAGTTCCTCCGCATTTATACCATCTTTACCGACCAAGCTTATGATCTCAGCTAATTCCGAAGCCAGATCTTTTCTCTTTTGAAATAGGAGAGACCTGTACTCTTCTCCACCCGGAAAGTCAAAATCATGGAAACGATGCAGTATATCGGGGAGCGTATCCCTTTTAGTATCGGAGTGATGATCCCCAAAAGTTTGGAATATATAATCCATATCGGGGATCATATGTCCTCCCCAATATATCTCCTTCAACATCCCTTCATCCTGCTTCTCTCCCCAGAGGACGTATTCGTTTCCGCCAGGCTGAGGTTTTAAATTGTTAGCTATATCCCATTCTCTGAAAAAGGTCAAAGAACCCCAATCCAAGAAATAGCATCCGATTATGAAGAACGCTAGTTTTTCTTTTTCAACTCTATCGTTTTCATATCTAGAAAGTGCCGTCGCTATTGTTTCTTCTTTCGAGATTATCTTTTCAACCAGATACTCCACATAATCTTCACAGACATCAAACATCAACTCGTTGTCTTTTTCGTCCAAAAAGGTGAAATTTACATAGACCTTCCCTTCTCTTTCTTTCAGAGTTCCGAGCCTCAGTAATTTTTCAATTTCTTCTTCCAACTCTTTATATTCAGAAAAAAGTTCCTCTTCTTCTTTCGGCTCTCTGTTCAACTCATAGATTAACTCTTTAACTCCCTCTTTTTTCAGCGTAACCAACGGGTTGTCTTCAGCAGAGGTGTTGTGCCAATCTAGATCGCCACATATACCGAATTGGATATCAGTCATGATCCTGAAAAATTTGATCGTGATATAAATTTTACCCGAACCTTTCATCAGACCTAAAATCTCGACCCCGTTGATTTTAAATACACGATATCGAATCCACGATTAGGAAGATAATATGTCGGGATATTGGAAAAAACTTTTGGAGATAGATTTAAGCACTGGTGAAATTGAAGAGAAAGAGCTGTCTGATGACTTTCTGAGAAAATATATCGGTGGAGCAGGGTTCACTACAAAGATCATTTTTGATGAACTTGAACCAGATATAGATCCACTAGATTCAGAGAACGTTCTTGCTGTCGCACCTGGAACTCTCGTTGGACCAAAAATTCCAACAGCTTCTAAGACCACCATCGGCTTCAAAGCACCTCAAACAGGCGGATATGGAAAGACCGTTGTGGGAGCTAAGATGGGCGATCAGTTGAAAAAAGCTGGATACGATGCTTTGGTAGTGAAGGGTAAAGCAGAGAAACCTTCCATGATAGTTATTGAAGATGATGAGATTTCAATCCAGGATGCAGAGCATCTGTGGGGTCTAGATACGAGAGATACCGATGAAAAGATCAAGGAAAAACACGAAAATTTTGCTACCGCCGTCATAGGACCTGCAGGAGAGAACCTCTCCAAGATATCTGAAATAGAATGTGAAGACCGCCAGGCCGGAAAAGGGGGCGGAGGAGCCGTGATGGGCTCTAAAAATTTGAAGGCTATAGCAGTTAAAGGTAGGAAGGATATACCGGTCTATAACCAGGAAGAGCTCGATGAACTCAACAGTAAATGGCGTAAGATAACTACAGGTGAAGGAGAGACCGCGGACGAAAGTTTCGATCCGCAGGATCAGATGGATTACGGAACCGGTGAAGCAATGACCGCAAAGAATGAAGTGTTCGGGTGCTTCCCGACGCGAAATTGGCAGGCCGGATATTTCAAGAGAGCCTATGATAACCTTGAAGATCAAGATGACAGGATAGAACTCAATCCTAGGTATTGGACTGCAGTATATAGAAATGGAAGAAGACCATGTCCTTATTGTACTAAACCGTGTAGTCAGTATTTTGTCGCTGAAGATACACCGTACGGTGACATAGAAGTAGATGGTCCTGAATACGAGACTCAGTATTCATTAGGCGGCGCATGTGAAGTAGATGATATAGAAGCTGTAGCTAAAGCAAACGAGATATGCGATACTTTAGGACTTGACACCATCTCTGCTGGGTTGACTATATCTTGGGCAATGGAAGCCTACGAGAAAGACTTGATAGATATTGATCTAGATCTTGAATTCGGTAACGCAGAAGCGATGTTAGAAGCTTTGAAGCGGATGGCACACAAAGAAGGGGAGTTAGGAGAACTGCTCGGTGACGGTGTCTACGAAGCTACCAAAAAGGTCGGTCAAGGCTCTGAAAAATTTGCTATACACGTGAAAGGGATGCCTCCTGCCGGATTTGAAGTCAGAGGAGTCAAGGGCATGGCTCTTGCATTTGCAGTAGCTCCTAGAGGTGCGGACCATCTTACTTCGTGTCTTTACGCGCTCGAGATGGCCGGAAGCTATTGGGACTTCGAAGATTACGACCGGACAAAACTTGAAGGCAAAGCTTTCGCTTTGAAGTCCATGGAGGACCTCATGACTTTGTACGATATGACCGGTATGTGCAAGTTCTCTAGGGGTCTGTTTGTCGACGAAGGTCAATTGGAGATGCTGAATGCGATGACCGGACTCGACATGAGTTTATCTGAATTCCTCAAAGCCGGTGAAAGAGTCTACAACTTATCTAAAGCGTACAATATAAGGAACGGTTTCGGAAGAAAAGACGATAAGTTACCGGATAGAGTCTTCGACGATGAAGTTCTTTACGGACCGACCGAGGGCGAAACGCTTTCAAGAAGAGAATTCGAAGAAGAACTCGACAGGTACTACGATGTGAGAGGTTGGGACGAAGAAGGAGTTCCTTCCAAAAACACGCTGAAGAGATTGGATCTTCCCGAGGTTGCAGAAGAACTCGGCTCTGTTAAGGAGAAGAAGTAAAGAACTGAAACCGAGAGTTAACCTCCTAAAATCCCATTTTCTTTTTTAATCTTAAAGAATTTCATTTTCAAATACATCCAGTACTTTATCTATATCTTCACGGGAGATCTCACGATGAGTAACGAATCTCATCGAGTTCTTTCCTAAAGCTAGCGTGAGGATATTCTTTTCTTCTAACTTACCTTTCAATTTTTCCGCTCTCATACCGAACTGCGAAGTATCCATCATCACGATATTGGTTTTGAATCTTTCAGGATCTATATCCACGCCAATATTTTTTAGACCTTTGGTCAATCTTCTAGCATTAGAATGATCCTCTACAAGCCTATCAACCATTTTCTTTAATGAGATGATCCCCGGTGCGGCTATCACACCTGCCTGTCTCATCCCACCTCCTAACCTCTTCCTGTTTTTTCTCGCTCTCTCTATAAATTCTTCACTTCCTACCAGTATGGAACCGACCGGAGCGCTCAGTCCTTTCGAAAGGCAGAACATAACAGAATCTACAGCCTCTACTAGTTCAGCGATATCTTCATCTAAAGCTACAGAGGCATTGAATACTCTTGCACCATCTAAATGAACTTTTAGATCTTGATCGTGAGCTATATCACTGACCTTTTTAGTATAATCAGAATCGACTGGGATGCCGCCTGTGACATTATGTGTATTTTCTATACAGAGTAATGATGTTTCAGGATGATGTATATTTTCTTCTCTTACAGCCTCGTTTATATCGGATGGATCGATGTATCCTTCACTATCATCTAAAGTTCTACCTGAAAGTCCAGCAAGTGAAGCATAACTACCAACTTCGTATCTATATATATGACAATCTCTACCAAAGATTATCTCCTCACCAGGCGTGGTATGAGTCAGTAATGAGGTTATGTTCCCCTGAGTTCCAGAAGTTACAAAAAGACCTGCCTCTTTTCCCAACTTTTTTGCGGCAAGTTCCTCAAGTTCTTTGACCGTGGGATCTTCACCTAGAACGTCGTCTCCCACCTTTGCTTCTTTCATCGCCTCTCTCATCTCATCAGTGGGTTTCGTGACCGTATCACTACGAAGATCGATCATGTCGTCTTCCATGGTCAGAAAATATGGAGAATATATTTAGATATTTGGTACACTTGATAAACTATTCGACCGGTGTAGGGAGAAGAATTGTGGGATCACTTTTCGATTCTAAAATGTCTCTACATCCACTCTATCTTAAGTCCTCGATGAGACCATCTACATCCATCGCCGGGAAGGTCATCGTGTCTATTGAACCTCTAGAAGCTATCTCCATAACGATCTTGGTTATTACACCCTTTGAAGGTGCTTCTACAACAGTGATGAAGTCGTATTTACCGAGCAAAAAATACTGTTCGAGGATACTAGCTCCCTTCTTTTCCATCTCTTCATTTACCTCTCCGATCCTTTCTGGATGATCTAGAATGGTTTTTCTACCCTCATCTGTCAGATTTGATAATATCACATATTTTGGCATTCTTATACCTCCATTTACTAAATGCATAAGAGATTATATAAAGGTTTGTCAAGATGAAAATATAAAGGTGTAGATTATGAGATTGGATATAGAAGATAACTCGGCTCTAGTATTGGCGTCTTCAAGCGGTCTTGGAAAAGCTTCTGCTAGAGCTTTAGCTGAGGAAGGAGTGAACGTTACGATCAATGGTAGGAATGAAACAAAACTGAAACAATCCGTAAAGGAACTAAACAGCAAGTCGAAAGGAGAGGTACAAGGCATAGTTGGAAACATAACCAAGGAAGAAGACATAAAAAGGCTTGTGGAAAAAACTGTCAAAAATCAAAACGGATTAGATCACCTAGTCACTTGTGCTGGAGGACCGCCTAGTAAAGCTTTCATTGATACAGATGATCGGGACTGGTACGAAAGCTTTGACCTTTTGGTTATGAGCGTGGTTAGAAGTGTTAGGGAATCGGTCGAATATCTTAAAAAAGGAGAGGGAACTATAGTCAATATAACTTCGATGAGTGTTAAAGAAGCCATCCCTAACCTTGTTCTATCTAACTCTGTGAGGATGAGTGTGGTCGGTCTGATGAAGACTCTCTCGAAGGAATTGGGGCCAGAGATAAGAGCAAATTCCGTTCTCCCAGGACCTCATAAAACAGGTAGGATAAAAGACCTTATAGAAGAAGAGTTGGAGAGGGGAAACATTGGATCTTATGATGAAGGTCTAGAAAGATGGACTGAAGATATACCTCTCAAAAGGCTGGGTAAGCCTAGCGAACTTGGAGAGCTAGTCGCTTTTCTTTCCTCCCCCAAATCTAATTTCATCGATGGTGCAGCGATACCGATAGATGGAGGAGGGAGCAGCTCTAATCTATGAATCTTCGTCTTCCCACCAGCTTTCGAATTCTTCAGCAGTGATATCCTCGTACTCCTCATCGTAAATGTCTTCGTCTAATGGAGGTTCCTCTTCTTCCCAATGATAGAAAGATATGACTAAAGCGATTATACCCAAAAGGAGTATACCTCCGCCGGCTAGAGCTAGGGGCCAAAACCATCGAGATATTATACCTTCTCGCTCTTTTAGTACGATATCTTCGATTTCCTTCTCTTCGCTCTGGTTGATATGAATCTCTATTTCTTTATCTTCGTATCCTTCACTAGACACCTCTAAAGTAACGTTTCCGGAAGGCACTTCTATTTGAAATTCTCCAGAGGGATATGTAGAGGTTTGGTGGTCATCGTCAACATATATCTGTACATTATCAAGGGGTTCTCCTTCTTCATTTACTATCCTGCCTATGATAGTACCTGTATCGGAAACCGTAGTAAAACTCCAGGTATACGGTGATTCCATCCAATTTTTAGCTATATCACTGCCGTTAACTTTCACGGAATAGGCTGTATCATAGCTCAGATTTTCGGTAAGTTCAAAAGAGAATTCTGTACCTTCACCGTAGAGTTCTCCTTCTACTTCTTCCCCTTCGGCGTCTTCGACTGAGATACTGATAGAATCCTCATCCATCTCCTCATCAAACTCTACTTCTATAGTAGCATTAATAGGAACTTCTTTGGCACCTACCCTAGGATATTGGTTTTCACGGTTGATTTCCGGACGATCTGTGTCTGGTTCCGCACTATCGATCTCGCTCATCACGCTAACATATTTCCCATTAGACGCTCTTAAACCGTAATGATACTCTTCACCCTCTGTTATGTTTTCATCTCGGAATAGTTGCACACTCGAATTCATTTTCCTATATACACTCTCAGATAAAGAAAGGTTTTTTCGTTCCTCACTTCGGTAGAGGATTATTTCTTCAACGGGATGTCTTATCGAATACCTAGGGGGATTCCAGGTTATCTCTATATACTCATCTCTTACAGTTCGGGCTCTAAAGTTAGTAGGAGGACCTATCGGAGAGATAAGTGGATTACCGTCACTATTATTAACCTCTATCTCATAGGATGTATCCCAAATACCAGTCATGGTAGACTCGTTAGCATTGGGATACCGTTCCTCGTAATCTGACCAGTAATTCCCGCCCCTTTCTTCTTGATTCCATTGATTCTCTCCCTCATCGCGAGCTTGAGGTCTAGTGCCGTTCTGATAGAAAATATTGTGATATATCAAGTTATGATTGGAATTGGAGTTTGAAATGTGGACTCCCCACCTATCATTATCTGAGATATTGTTGGTTGTGATGGTATTGTTGTTTGCTTCTTCACCTAAAAAGATACCTTTATCGTTCTCAGATATACTAGAGTCTTTGATCATTATATTTTCGCTAGATTCGATACTGATTCCATCTCCATCGGCAACGCCCTTCACAACGCTATTTTCTAGAGTAAAATTAGAGACACCATCAATTTTTATTCCAGCGGATGATGAATTGTAAATTTTGCAATTCTTAATAACAAAATGAAGTTCAATTTCTTCTAAAAGCACGCTATAGTTCTCATCCATTCCATCTATCGTAGAATTTTCCAACAAAAAGGGGTCATCATCAGACCCAGTACCATTCAAACCTTTCTCACTAGCAAAATCCTTAAGATCCTCATCACCTTCGATCGAGATGTTAGTGATAACCTGGCTCTCCACCTCTGAGTTCTCGTAGGTTAGACTACTTGAAACCCCCATACCTACTGGAGATGCCCCAAGAATGGATAGTAAGATCAATATCATTATAACCGTGGAAAGCTTTTTTTCCATTTCACATCTCATTATGACATTGTTGACATTGTTTAAAATCATACTTGTAATTTTCTATGCTAAATCAGAATGCTACCAAAAGATTAAAATTTAACAGGTGAGATTGAAGTGATGTAAATTTAAGGTGATCAAAATTGAAAAATGCGAATATTGAGGGAAAATTATCAAGTTTCATATATTCTGAATACGAAAGGAGATTGGCGATGGCTGGGATCTTAAGCTTTGGGTTCATACTCGTAATACTATCTTTCCTTAGAGATTTTGGATTTAATCAATTCGCGATAGCTCTTGGAGTATCTCTGGTCATTGGGACTTCGATCGGCGGTTTAGCAGGTGATATGATCGGATGGCCGTTGGGACTTTGGATCGGACTTTGTGGTGGTCTCATAGTTGCACCTATTGTTGCTATTTTTGTTGGTGACGTAGTTTCTGCCTATTACGCCTCTTTTTTGGGCCCGATCGTGGGTGCATTGATAGGTAGATGGAATGAGATAGAGGACAAAAAAAGATTAAAGGAGGACATGGAGAGTATCGTCAAATAAAGATTATTAGAGTCTTGTTTTGTTCTATATAAAAACAGGTCAAAAACATGACAGTCAGGAAGAAGTTGGGCGAAGAACATATCGATGAAAAACGTCCATCAACCTTAGTTTTGGGTATAGGTGGCGCTGGTCGGAATATAGTAGAAGAGATAAGAGATATGGAATCCTCGACCGTCAATATATATGAAGTTGGAACTTCCTCTAGACCTCCTAAGTTGCCTTTCCTTTCGATTTCGAAAGAAGATATGAAGAAAGCATACAATTCAAAGATTAATTTGAAGGAAAGACCTCTAACCATATCAGAAGAAAAGCTGAAACGTAAGATAAAAGATTTTAAAATCGTTTATCTCATCGCTGGACTGGGAGGCAGAACCGGTAGTTGGACGGTTCCAGTTTGTGCACAACTCAGTAAAAGATATTGTTCTTTTACCATGGGACTGTTAGCAAAACCATTTGAAAGTGAAAGTGAGAATAGAAAAAAATTATCAGAAGAGTCACAATCTGAAGCTCGTAAGTATCTAGACGGATACGTTGTCTTCCCTAACAGTAAGTTGCTCGAGATCAATCCTAATCTACCGATAAGTAAAGCTTTTTCAGTTATGAACAGGATAATCCGACTTCCTATCGTAGATATTAACTCGGTTATAACGAAGAGCGACATCTCGGATATGAAGCAATTTTGTAAAAAAACAGGTGAGTTCAGGATAGGAGCTGGTTATGGTAGGGGGATGAAAAAAGGTGTAAAAGCCGCTAAAGAGGCCTTAAGATCTCCCTGGTTGGAGGATTTAGCCAACTTCGATAAAGTCCTCACTGTGGTCACTACTAACAGTAAAAAAGAGATCATGGATGTGGAAGATGCTTTGGAAGAGATCAAGCGATCATCGCCTGACGCTGATATTATATGGGGCGCTAGAAGAGACTCCAAAATGGATGAAAGGATTAGGGTAACTATACTGGCTGGGATGAAAAATAAAATGGAAACAAGAGGGTAGAAATGTTGGGATTTCTATCCAAAAACGGTCCCTATGCCCTCTGCTGCGGCTTCTCCTTCCTCTTTTATCTTTTCCTTCACTTCCTCTCTATTTTCAGCTGGTTCTACACCTTCTTCTTTGAATAGTTCTATGGCTTTTTCTACAGCTTCTTCGCTTCCCTCTATCATGACGTAGGAAACACCTTCTTTGAATCCAAGACTTGCCCCATCTCTTACGTTCGTGTTCTGTTTGCTGATGAGATCATCGGCTAGTATATCGTCGATGACCTCCTTTTTTTCCGCTTCAACTTCCAGTACTTCGTACATATTTCTCAGATATCCAATTCTTCTTCTAGGATAAAAATATTACTATTTTTTCCCTCCATAGGTGAAAGGTATCAAAATGAGGAAAATACCTATGATACCCATACCGATGGGAACGACATTAGCCAACTCTGAGAAGATAGAAATAGCCATGCCGACCAGGATGAAGATAAACCCAAGTAATACGACGAACAGTTTAGCATAGTCAGGGGTCAACATATTATCGGATTAATTTATTCAGTATAGCTATTTAACTGCTTCCCTGCGAAGTCTTCTCTTTTTGCATCAATTTTTTGTTTCCGTTTTTAAATACATCAAAAGAGATATCTGTTCTTTCTCCCAAGGTGTCAGTTCACATAGTTTTTCTTCGTCTCCTTGTTGAAGTAATTTCAGAAGTTGTGGAGAGCCCTTTGTGAACATCATTATCCTGTCAAGTGCCTCACCTTTTATATCCTTCTTTAGTATTTTTTCTGCATCTTCTCTATCAAGAGGGGATACTTTCAACTCTTCTACTATTCCCTCTTCTATATGTCCTGTTCGATAGAATCTCTCATATATAGGAGTCCCCTCACGGCCAGTCACTATCATCTTGAAAGGATCGCTTTTCTCGATCTGGTCTAAAAAATCCTGTAGAAAACTAACAACATCGCCGCCTATCTCGTAGTAATCATCGAAAACCGCTACGGCTTTATGGGAAGGTAGTTCGTCCATAATCTTTTTAGATCCCGCACCTATTTTTTCGAGAAAATTTGAGATCCTAGTTTTTATTTTTTCGTTGGTTTTACCTTCTAAATTGATCCATAACACGTGCCTCTCTTCCAAGTTGCGGATGAACTTTGCTGTTAACGATGAAGCCCCATATCCTTTTCGACCTAAAACCACCAGTACCGATCTATCGCTTTCGATCCATCTCTCCATCCTCTCCAACTCTTCATCTCTTCCGTAGAATTCTTCCGTACTAGGTATATTTCCGATCATCTTGACGGGTTCAAAGATCCCCTGCTCTCGTAAATCGATCCTTTGTTCGTTTTCCTCTTCTAGAAGCGATATGCACTTGAGTAGGTCCAGTTTACCGTCAGTTTCTTCTTCTACTTTCGTAAGGGGCACAGTCTTTTCTTTTTCACCCTGTATAATTTCTATAGATGTTTCAGATAGTTCGTCTAAAATACTCTCAGAAATCTCGAAGCCCTGAGAGGCCAAAGAATAAGTTTTCATCTTCCTATCATGCCCCGCAACTGGAGCTAGTTCTTCTTTGATCAAACCTTGTTCAGAGAGAGAACTGAGGACCCTAGAAAGGTGCGTTCTCGATATACCGACGTTTTGAGAAATCCCTTTCTGAGTTATATTCTCTTGTTTTTCTTCTCTATCATCTTGATCACGATGATCTCTCAGATATAACAGGATTTTCTGTTTATATGTCAGCGACGAAGGATTTATCATATCATTCAAAACACAATTACTAACTTGCCCTATAATTTTTTCTTTCTTGAGCGGATCAAATCCTGATCTTGCAGTTATTTTTAATGTATTCTTCTTTTCTTTCACCCAGTATCTTTTCCAGTATTTTTTGCCTTTTTGGTATGTATTCTTCCCTTAAAAGATCGTACATCACCCAATCGATCTTTTTACCGAATACGTAGCCACTCTTTCGGGCCCTCCCTGTCTCCTGAAAACCAACGTCTTCAAGGACTGTCTGTGCTCTCTTATTGAAAGAAGCGCTTCGGGCGCTCAATCGATCATAATTTTTATGGAAAAAAAGCATCTCACATAATCCTAGGCTTATCTCTCTACCTATTCCTTTATCCCATTCTTCTGGTTCCCCTATATAGGTTCCTACGTTGGCGTTCTTCACGGCGTTTGACCTGTCTTTATAAGTTGCTATACCGATCTTTTTATCATCCTTTTTCTTTTCCAAGATGAACTGCTGTTTATCGTCGTTTTCTATGTACTCTTCAAATTCTTCTTTGATATCTTGAGTGTTCTTGAAAACTAAAGGCTGCCCCCGCGAATAAAGGGTCACCGGGAATGAATTCTCCCATTTTTCTAAAAATGAAAGATCCTCTCTTGTGAGTGCTCTAAATCGGATCCGCCCTATTTCGAACATATAATTTTATCCCCCACTCATCGACTGCTCAGTATTCTCTCCATGTGTTGTTACATTCAGTGCATCTGTATATCCTGGTTTCCGGTTCATCTGCGGCCCTGGTCTGTTCTAAACGCCAGAAAGCTTCATTGTTGTCGCATTCTGGACATCTGACTTTTGTTTTTGGAAGAGTATCCAGTTCCTCCTCGATCACTACCGTTTCCCGTTCTTCTTTCTGGGAACTAACTATATTATTATCTTCCTCGTTTTTCTTTTTCGTCAGACCACAATTTTTACATTCCCATTCATCGCCTGATGGCTTCATCAATGCACCACAATCCGAACAGAACATCTTTTTTCACGTCTTTGTAGGTAATACGGTTTGATATAAAGTTTGTGTGTTTATGATAATAGATCAACGGCTTTATCTTGGTCGATCTCCAGCGCTTCCAGCATATAGTTTAGAGATTTTCTGATTATTATGTCGTCACCGGCCTGCTCAACGAATTCTTCCATCATGATCGGAGCCTTGAACCTGTATCCTACAGCTAGGTCTGACAGGTAGTGATGTTTATTATCGGGGTCGAGTTCAGCGGCCCTCCTATAGTGTTCCTCAGCCTTCTCAAATTTTCCTATATCTATACAGAAACCTCCTGCGGATTGTCTGTAAAATGGATTGTCATTCAATTCTATCGCTTTTTCATAGTCTTCTAAAATCTCTTCGCTCTCTATCTCGTTAAGGCCGAGAGAAGCTTCTGCTCTGCCGAAGCGGGCCTGAGCCTCTGTCTTATCGTCTATGTCATTCTCAATAATTTTCGAGAATTTTTCGTGAGCTTCTTCGTACTCGAATCGATTGAGAAGAGTTTCCGCTTCTCTCAACAGTTCTTCAACGTTTGCCATGATTTATCCTCGTAACTCTTAAAGTAAACGCCCAAATAAATGTTTCTACTTAAAGAACTAAGTTCTCAATTGAGACAGGTATGACTTCATCTTCTCGACGGCGGTTTTTTTCTTGGAAGGATAGCTTTCAACACGAGCCCTGATCCTGATACTGTTCCCCCCTTCTGTCAAAACAGATTCTCCTTCGTAAGCTTTGCCTTTGTCTATCCGGAACAAAAAGTTACATCTCTCATCTATCCTTTTTTCCACTTCTTTTT
>JBMCXO010000027.1:0-16587 GCA_048621055.1 Candidatus Natronoplasma sp.
CCTGCTGAACTTTTTCTTCAAGTTGGTCTCTTAATTTGAATTTTTGTACTTTTCCTCTACCGGAGACAGGCAAGTCCTTGGTCACATCCACATATCTCGGAACCTTGGCACTAGCTATCTCACCATAAACAAAATCGACCACGTCTTGTGCTGTTAGGTCAGATCCTTCTGTTGGAACGGCCGCAGCGGCTACAACCTCGCCGAGTTCGTCGTCTGGTACCCCTACCACGGCAACCTCCTGAATCTCTTCGTGTTCTATCAGATATTCCTCGATCTCTCTTGGGTAAACATTTAGACCGCCGACGATGACCATATCTTTCTTCCTGCCGACGATCTCCACGTATCCTCTCTCATCCATGATAGCCAGATCTCCGGAATGAAGCCAACCGTTCTCTATGGTCTGTTCGGTAGCTTCAGGTTTGTTGTAATATCCTTTCATAACGTTGTAGCCTTTGACCAATAGTTCACCCGTTTCACCAGGTGGAAGTTCGTTACCCTGATCGTCAACGATCTTTATCTCCTGATCGGGCATGACTCTACCGACGGTCTCAACTCTATCTTCGACTGAATCATCGAATCGAGTCATAGTCACTCCGGGAGAGGCCTCTGTGAGCCCATAGGTGATGGATACGTTACATCCCATGTCATTTATCACGGATTTCATGGTTTCCACAGGACAACTCGATCCGGCCATGATGCCGGTTCTTAAGCTGCTAGTGTCGTAGTCTTCTTCTTTGAGAACCTCCAGCTCACGTATGAACATCGTAGGCACACCATGTATCATGGTAGCCTCTTCTTTTTCGACCAGATCTAGTGCCTTGTGTGGTTCGAATTCAACGAGAGGGATCATCGTACCACCAAAACTAGCCATCAATGTTATACTCATCACATTACCGAAACAGTGACTGAACGGTACAGGTATCACCAATTTGTCATCTTCACCGGTTTGAAGTATCTCACCCTGATCATGTGCATTTTTGACTATCTGATAATGAGATAGCATGACGCCCTTTGGCTTACCTGTAGTTCCTGAGGTGTAGAGTATAAAGGTCACGTCATCTGGATCAGTATTTTCTTTTCTCTCAAGATAATCTTGGTCTTCTTCCCAATCTTTCCCTTTTTCGTAGGCCTCTTCGAAGGAAAAGGAATCGAATTTATCGCTTTCACCTTCTTTCAAGATCAACGTATCGACTCTATCTAGGTCTGTTTTTTTCTCTTCAAGTATATCTAAAAAGTTATACTTTCCATACTCCTCGGTGGTTATCACGGCCCTAGTATCGGAATCGTTGAACATGTATTCGATCTCTCCACCCTTGTACCAAGGGTCTGTAGGTACCACGACGGCTCCTATCTTCGGTATAGCGAACCAAGCCACGATCCACTCAGGGATATTCGGAAGCCATATAGCAACTTTGTCATCTCTTCCTATACCTCTATTCATCAAAAAATTAGCCAATCTCTCGGCTTTTTCATTGAGTTCTTCATAAGTGATTCTCCTATCTTCAAATATGACAGCTTCTTTTTCCGGATTTTCTTCGGCCTTATCCTGCAACAATCGGCCTATAGTTGTTTTCATGGTTTTACACCTCTTGAACTGGCAATAAAAATAAAAGATATAAGTGTTATGATTGCCTCTATATAATTAAGAATTTTTTTATTTTTTCCTAGCGATGACCACGTAACCTGTATGACCCAACATATCATAAGACGGCCTGACCGCTCCTTCCTTTATCACTACATCTCTCTCTAGATCTTCAAAAGTTTTAATGTCTATGTAGTCCTGACCTCTTAATTCACTCGTTACCCTCTCTAATTGGTTCATAGTGGGTACATAAGAGGCAAAAAAACCGCCATCTTTCAATGCTTTTTTTCCTACATCTACAGCGTCCCAGGGTTCTGGTATGTCCAAAATAAAGGCGTCGACTTCTTCTTCTTTTACACCTTCGGTAACATCTCCCTGTTTTATGGTAGAAACCCCATCTAGACCTAATCTCTTCAGATTCCTTCTAGCCCTTTTTATCGAACTATCCTTCTTTTCATAGGTGATCACTTCTCCTTCGGGACGGACCATCTGACAGAGAACAGCGGTCAGTGCACCAGAACCGGCTCCTCCCTCAACAATCCTCTTCCCACAGGTGAGATCACAGTAGGTGGAGATGATCCCTCCGATCCTAGGAAGGACGATCTGGGCTCCCCTATCTATCAAATCTGGTATGTCTTTCAGCGAGGGCTGAAGAAGATGGTAGGTCTTTTTACCAAGATCTACTTTTTTTCCCCAATCCTCTCCGATGAATCTTTCAGTATTCACCACTCCTATGCCGGGGATCTTTTTTGTCTCATCGTCTGCACGGCAGAGAAGTTTTTCGTTTTCTGTCCATAGAACTACGATATCTCCTTTTTCTATCATCTCGGGTCAATCCTTTTTCAAAAAGAGGAGTAAAACAAAGATATTTAACTTTACTCGAAACTAGAATAACCATATCGGGGGATTTTGCGAAAAGGATTTTAAAAGGCATCCGATTACAGGGACATATGGAAGGCCTTCAAGTAGTAGAAAATTTCAGAGAGGACTTTTATTCTATCGTCTCTCAGATACCTAAAGGTAGAGTATCCACTTATGGAAAATTGGCGGAAGCCCTCGGTGATAAAATAGCGGCTAGAGCCGTAGGGAAAATGCTGAACCAAAACCCCTATGCTCCAGAGGTACCCTGTCATCGAGTAGTCAGATCAGATGGAACTTTGGGAGGCTACGCTAAAGGGGAAAAGAAAAAAAGAGATTTGCTTGAAAGGGAAGGAGTAAAGATCGAAGAAAGAAGGATTAGGAACTTTAAGGAAGTTCTTTTCTCAGATTTTGAATCTGATCTTCCTCTTAAAAAACTTCGACGTAACCAGTTAGAGGTGAAAGAAAAGATATCTATTCAAAATCTCTCCAAAAACATAAAAAGGGTAGCAGGAGTAGATGTATCTTATTCCTATCCTGATGCATACGCAGCTCTTTCTCTTTGGGAAAAGGGAGAAGAGGTCGAGCTTTATACCGTTCGATCTGAGGTAAAATTTCCATATATCCCGACCTACTTGGCTTTTAGAGAACTACCTTCTCTGCTAAAACTCTTAGAGGAAATCAATACACAACCCGATATCATGATGGTAGACGGCAACGGTATATTACATCCAGATGGAGTGGGACTAGCATCACATCTTGGTGTAGAAAGCGGTATACCCACGATTGGTGTGGCAAAAAGTAAACTATGTGGTTCGCTAAATGAGAAGGTGGATCAAAACAATCGAGTCTCAAAGGTGAAAGAGAAAGGAAAATTAATAGGTCATGCCGTTTTAGAGGGGGATAGGGCAAAAAACCCTATATACGTGTCTCCGGGTCATCTTGTTTCACATAATCAAGCAGTTGATGTGGTAAGGAAATATTGTAAATATAAGATTCCAGAACCGATAAGAAAAGCACATAGAGAGGCCAAAAAAAGGAGGAAAAAAGATGGGTAAAATACCGTTGTTCTTTCACGAAAAATATGGAGATTACAGTTTTGGTAGGTTCCACCCTTTCAATCCGAACAGATTCTCTAGATTTGTAGAAGAGATCAAAAAGGAGAAGAAGATGAATTCTAAAGTGGAGATAATGGAATCTCCCTCGGTAGATGATGAAGTTTTGAAAACGGTCCATATGTCTCAGTATATAAGAAAAGTGAAAGAAAAAGAAAAGACCGGCGGCTCTTTGACCATGGACACCCCCATAAAGAAAGGTTCTCCCGACGCAGCACGAAGAATAGTTGGTGGTAGTCTTCAGGCGGCTAAAGCTATGGAAGAAACGGATTTCGCCATAAATCTAGGCGGCCTACATCATGCAGGACCTGACTACGGTGAAGGCTTTTGTATATTTAACGATGTAGCCGTGGCTGCACAATATCTGCTCGATGAGGGAAAAAACGTTGTGATATTCGATACAGACGCTCATCAAGGCAACGGTACGATGGACATCTTTAAGAAACATCCCCGAGTTCTTTTCATCTCGATGCACCAGGATCCCGCGACACTGTATCCTGGAAGGGGATATATCAATGAAATAGGAGAGAAAGAGGGGAAAGGTTACAAAGTCAACATCCCAATGCCGAGAGATTCTAACTCTGCCGATTATCATCACGCTATTGAGGAGATAGTTAAGCCGGTGGTTGATCAATTCTCCCCTGACGTAATGATAAGGAACGGTGGTTCCGATCCTCATCATGCCGATTCATTGACCGATCTCGGTTTGGACATGAGAGGGCTCAAGTACCTGGGAGAGATAAGTAGAAGCATGGCCCATGATAACGGTGCGGGCTATATCGACCTGATGCTGTCTGGCTATGGCCACAGAGTCGTAGAGGGTTGGAAAGCTATCACTATAGGTACTCTGGGTGTAGATCTTCCTGTACCTTCAGATCAGAAAATAAGTGATATCGACTACGATCCGAAGAAAAAATTAGTCGAAATCGTTGATGATCTGAAAGAGATTTTAGAAGATTATTGGGATCTATAGAAAATTAAATTTTCGTAGTAATTTTACAGCCCTTAGAAGTTACTATCATAGTGTGCTCCCGCTGACTTATGATCCCGTTCTTTTTTTCAACCAGTACGGGATAATTCATCACAGTGCCGAATCTTTTCAATCTATTTAGCAATCCTTTGTATTCATCCCCATATTTTTTGCACCATCTTCCCGCAAAAGGCAATTTGTCAAAGTTTTCGTTGATCCAATCATAGAATTCAAGATCTTTTCCAGCTATATTTCTCTTCCTTTTCAGCCTATATATATCTCCTGCATCTGATTCTTTAACTCTTCCCTTTCCATCTGTAGCAAACGGCTCTACGGCGAGTACCATGCCTTTTTTTATCTTCTTCCAACCTTTAGGTACGTTAGGGATCGAGGTTCCTGTATGCAAAATATATCGTTTGAGTTCATGTCCCGTGAGATTGGATATCGGGTTAAACCCCCTATCTTGTATCACTCTCTCTATATTCTTACCGATATCTCTAGTTCTCACACCAGGTCTGATAGTTTTGATCGCTATGTTGAGAGCTTCTTCTGAAGCTTTGATCAACGATTTGTGTCGGTTAGTGCCAACCTCTAATGTCAACGCATTATCCGCTATGAATCCGTCGACATGACACCCGACATCTATTTTCACCAAGTCACCTTTCTGGAATGTGTTTTCATCTTTTTCGACCGGCGTGTAGTGGGCACCGACTGAATTCACACTTATATTTGTAGGAAATGCGGGTTTTGCACCCTGGCCGCGTATTATCTTTTCCGACTCCTCTGCAACTTTAAGATAGCTAACGCCCTCTTCACAGGCTTTTTTTGCTTCTTCTAGTGCCTTCCTAGCTATCTTTCCGGCTCTTATGTATTTCTTAATAGTTTCCGAGTTCAATCTTATCACCAAGTTCTTTTTTGCTTATAACGCCTTCTCTCAATACCTCTACCTCTTCATCCACCTTTATCACGGTACTTCCATCTCCATATTTACATCGACCGCAGTTCACGTAAAGTTTAACTTTTCCCCCCAACTGGATTTTCGCTGTCTTTATCTCTCTCGGTGCAGGCCTCCCATGGATATTAGCACTAGTAGACGTGATAGGTCCAAAATCATCTATGATCGCCTGTGCCAAAGGATGATCCGGTATTCTGATACCTTCCGTACCTTCGGAGGTTTCAACAACCAGCGTAAGAGGTCCAGGCAAGAATTCTTCTCCGATCTCCCACGCGAGTTCCGGTATATCAAAGAATTCAGATGCGTGATCCAAACTTGCATAAGCTATAGAGATCTTTTTATCAGACGAAGCTTGTTTGATATCTCTGATCTTTTCCATCATGCCCTCCATGAAAGGATCCCCACCGATACCATAAAGAGTTTCAGTTGGATAGACTATACATTCTCCATTTTTAAGGACTTCATTCACTGTTGAAATAAGATAAGGCGAACAATCTTCATCGCATTCATCCTCTTCACATTTGAAATCCATAATATCACTCAAAACATCTTGAGATTTTTCAGGGACTGTTCGATATGATGGCCTGCATTTTTTTCCACCGTAGACATATGCCCAGGATACATAGAATCCACTTCAAGTTTGTTCAGCTTACCTATCGATTCTACCAATTTTTTCCTATCTCCCGTTGGCAGATCAGTCCTTCCGGCGCCGCCGTTAGCAAATACTGTATCTCCTGAAAACAGAATCTTTTCATCCTTGTGATAAAGACATATACTTTCTTCTGTATGACCCGGTGTCAAAATCACTTCAAATTCGGAAAAATTATCGATATCTAAAGTCTCTATCTCTACAGGAGAGAAACTTTTACCGAAACTGAGGGAAAGTATACTCATATCGTCGCCTTCACGTAGAGCCTTTGCCTCCGCATCTGCGGCGTACAGAGGGGCATCGAGTTCATCTGACAGCTTCCTTGCGTCTGCTACATGATCAATATGTCTGTGGGTAAGCACTATACTGTCGATATTCAAATCATAAATATCCTCTTTTATTTGGTCTGTGATGCCCATCCCAGCATCAACCAGGAAATTTTTTTCAGCTTTGACCAAAAAAACATTGCAGGAATACCCTTTTCCCAAGAAACTCTTAATTTTCACGTCGACACTCACCTGTACACTTCAATGAATTTTTCAAAAGAGCGATTATAAGTCTCTTCGACATTGTCCGGGAACGCGCAAGCTGGGAGCTGATTTTTGTCCAGGTGATATTCAATGCATTCGCAGCACATACCTTTCCTGGGACAACCCGGATATGAACAATTACATTTCTCGAGGTTCTTCTCTTTGTTGCATTCCATAATTTATCCTCTAATTGACTTGGAGAGTAGATTTCATTATTTATGGTTTTTCTTCTATTAGGGTAGTCGAACGAAAAGATTAAAAGCAAAGTGTAGGTGGGTAAAACGATGGATGATTTCTGCGATGACTGCGGTACACTTATGAGATCTTTGGAGGGAAAACGCTTCTGCCCTAGATGCGATAAAGGAGGCAAACAACTCGATCTTTTTTCAAAAGGTGATGGAAAATATTCAACAGACGATACCCTTTTCCCGTTCAAAAATATCAGAGAGGGACAGAAAAAATTCTTAGAGGACGTTGAAAAGACTTTCGAAGACGAAGGAAACCTTATCGCCCACGCACCAACAGGCATAGGTAAAACCGCAGCTGTGCTTCCTCCCGCGGTAAGAAAAAAGAGGGATGATCAAAAAATATTTTTCTTGACGAGTAAACAGTCCCAACACAATATAGCTATCGAAACTATAAAGAATATGCCAGAACATGTCAAAGCTATAGACGTCATATCGAAAAAGAACATGTGTTTGAGAGAGGAATCCAAGTTGCCCTACCCAGTCTTTGAAGAATTCTGCAGTGGTGAGGGACAGAGCAGATGTAATCTATTCAACCAGAAAATGTCGGAAGTTGTAGAAAAACTGAGAAAAGAAACTAGACATGTTTCGGAATTGGTACGTTTCTGTGAATCATACAATGTATGCCCTCACAAGAGTGCTCTCAAGGCAGGTAAAGAGAGCGATATCATCGTCTGCGATTATAACTATATATTTTCGGATATCAGAGAGAGGATATTCGACCTCCTCGAGATCGGACTAGAAGATTCTATCCTGATCGTAGATGAAGCACATAATCTTCCTGACAGGATAAGGAGCAATCTAGAGGAGAGTCTTACGATAGAAAGACTCGACGAAGCTTCATCGCTTCTTCGAGGTTACTCTTCATCACTCAGCAGTTTCATGAGAAGACTTTCAAGTGAACTGATCTCCATAGAGGGGGAGGAAAAAAGGATTGAGAAGGAATTTTTGGATGGAAAAATAAAGAACGCGCTCAAAGGAGGACTTTCTCAGTTCGATACTATAGACGACCTTCTAGCGGACCTAAAGATCGTAGCTACAGACATAGTGGAAGAGGATGCCTCTGCTACAGCCCCTATGAGAGTATATTCCTTTTTAGACAGTTGGGAAGAGGAAGGTGAAGAGATCTTTCGCTCGATAGAGGGTTCGCCTCTCAGTATAAACGTAAAACTGATGGATCCCTCTAGATTCAGTAGAGATGTCTTCAAAAAAGTGGTCGCGGCGGTATTGATGAGCGGGACATTACATCCTGGGGAGATGTACGCAGATATTTTAGGTATAGAAGATGCAAAAATAGAGAAGTACTCTTCTCCCTTTCCTACCGAAAACAGAAAGATCGTGAGCGTCGATAACCTCACAACGGCTTATAAAAAAAGAGGATTGAACATGTACCAGGCCTATGCCAACGCGATAGCTGACGTGGCAAATAATACTCCTGGAAATGTTGCCGTATTCTTTCCCTCTTACAATCTGATGAACCGTATCTATGACAGGCTGAACATGATCCATGTGGAAAAAGATCTAATCTTGGAGGAAAGAGAACATTCTAAAAAAGAGAAAAAGGAGTTGGTAGAATATCTGAAAAAAAGCGATGATAACATCCTCCTCGGGGTGCAGGGAGGCAGTCTTTCCGAAGGTGTGGATTATAGGGACAATATATTGTCATCGGTCATAATCGTTGGTATACCATTCCCACCTCCATCCCTAGAAGTTGAAGCATTGGAGGAATACTATACGGCTAAATTCGGTGAGAAAAAGGGATATGAGTATTCGAGGATCTATCCCGCAATGAACAGAGTCCTGCAGGCCGTAGGCCGTCCCATAAGAAGTAAGAACGATCGTGCCCTCATAATATTGGCTGATAAACGTTTTAATTATAAAAGATATAAGAAGAACCTACCAGGGGATTTTGAATACACCGTAGCCAAAGATATCGTAAATGTTTGCAAAAATTTTTTTGATCAGTAAAAGCGCAACTAATCTTTTTCTTCCATAAGATATTCCATCTCATCCCACAATATCTCGTGCTCGAGATCGTTCTCCTGTAGAAAGTTAGATATCTCTGCTGTTATCTCCTCGATTTCGGATTCTTCTTCGGCTATCCTCGGATATAGATAAAATTCCACATGGTCCCTATCTATAGGGAAGATCATCCGATAGCGAGCTTCTCTGTTGTGTCCGCTGGGTTTCCTATTATTTTGAAGGTCCTTCAAGTTCTGCCTGATAAGCATCTCTGTATATTCTTCTTTACCATCCTCTGGATATTGTTCTGCTAATTCCATGAACAACCTGTAAAGGGCGGGAAAAACAGGTGTAAGATCTTTGTATTCGATATCCTCATTAAATCTTATCAAGCTATTGTGTTTAGTGACTACCATCTCTTTCTCTTCTTTCTTAGCCATCATTTTCCCTCAATAGACATTATATATTTAAGGATTCGTCCTCAGAGCCCTCGATAGGTTCTACCCATATCGTGATCTCTTTTCCTTCTATAGACCAATCCTTACTTAGACCTTCTTCAAAGTTCTCGCCTCCTTCGTCGAGTTCACGGGATAGTGTTTCCTTTCTGATGTAATCTTCCGTTTCTTTTACCGCATCAACCAGATCACTGTCTCCCTCATAATATGTTTTTATTTTCTGGGTATAGCCCAATTCTAGCTCTTTCCGCATAGTCTGTATCCTTCGAACGACGTCTCTAGCTACGCCCTCGACCTCTAGCTCTTTATCTATCTCCACGTCGACGTAAACTTTTAGACCTCTTTTTTCACTGTGAGTGTATTTCTCTTTGACTTCTTCGTATATCTCTAGGTCTTCATCTTCAAGTGTGAATCCTTCTAATTCGACCTGACCTTTCTTCTCTATCTCCTCTTTGACCACTTTAGGGTCAGAAGTCTCGATTATTTGAGCAACTTTTTCGGCATCGCTTTTAAATTTTGGACCTATGGAAGAATAATTCGGTTCTATCTTAGTCTCTGTAAGTTGAGAGTTATCCTTCATAGTTGCTAGTTCCTTGACATTCAACTCTTCCATCAGTATGTTTTCAAATGTCTTGATGGCCTCTTCTACCTGATGGTCTTCACTCACGACTATCGCCTCTCTCAAAGGCTGTCTCAACTTTATATCCTCCTTCTGCCGTGCGTTCCTTCCGAGTTCGGCTATATCTATAACGAGTTCCATATTCTCTTCGAGTTCTGTATCGATCTGTTCTTCGTCGACTGTAGGAAAGTCACACATGTGAACGGATTCAAAATCTTTTTCACTAGGATATATCACGTTCCTGTATATCCTCTCTGCCAGGAACGGCGTGAAGGGAGAGATAACTTTTACGAGTGTTTTAAGTGTTTCGTAAAGTGTATTATAGGCACTCGTTTTCTCATCTTCAGTTCCCTCCCAGAACCTTCTTCTACTCCTTCGCAGATACCAATTACTCAATTCGTCTATGAATGCTTCTATCCTTCTAGTAGAATGATGCAGTTCTAAGTTCTCAAATCCCTCTTCAACCTCTTCGATCAATGAATTTTTCCTAGAAAGCAGCCATCTATCGATCTCATCGTTCACTTCATAATCAGATGGTTCAAAATCATCTATATTCGCATTATTAGTGAAGAAGGAGACCACGTTAGTTAGGGTATTGATGGTCTTATTTATCTTCTCGTCGACTAGTTCTTTGCTGAACTTTGTGGAATTCCATACTGGAGAAGCCATAAAATATAGCCTCGTGGCGTCGGCTCCTTTCTCCTCCATCACTTCGTTAGGATCCACAGCGTTCCCCTTACTTTTACTCATCTTCTCGCCGTCTTCATCCAAGATCAGACCTTGCGTGAGACATTTTTTGTAGGCAGGTTCATCTCTTAACAAAGAACTTATAGCTAAAAGGCTGTAGAACCAACCTCTAGTTTGGTCCAGTGATTCAGTGATAAAATCTACTGGGAAGGCCTCTTCGAATTTTTCCTCATTCTCGAATGGATAATGGAACTGGGCGAAAGGCGCACTTCCACTATCGTACCAGCAGTCTATAACATATGGAACTCTAGTCATATTTTCTCCACATTCGGCGCATTCTAATTCCACCCTGTCCACATAAGGTCTATGGAACTCGAAATCCTCAGGCAAAGGCTCTATAGACTTTTTTTCCAACTCGTCTTCACTTCCGATGCAGACTTCATGGCCGTTATCACATGTCCATACAGGCAGAGGTGTGCCCCAGAACCTGTTCCTACTCAACGACCAGTCTTTCAATTCATCAAGGAAGTTCCCGAATCTGCCGTGTTTCAAGTGTTCAGGTTTCCAAAATATCTCTTCATTGTTATCCATCAGCTTTTCTTTCTCACGAGAGGTACGTATGAACCAACTTTCGAGAGCATAATAAAGCAGAGGAGATTCACACCTCCAGCAAAATGGATATGTATGGGTTATTGTACCACGTCCAAGAAGATCTCCTCTCTCTTCTAGTCTCCTCATTATGTCTTCGTCAGCGTCCTTAACGAATTGACCTTCATAATCGGGAACCTCCTCAGTGAACTCCCCACTCTCATTTACAGGGTTTACCAAAGCTACACCTTTTTCTTTGCATAGGTCGTAATCTTCCTCACCGAAAGCGGGTGCTGCGTGCACTATACCCGTACCCTCTTCAAGGCTGACAAAATCAGCTGAAGTGACATAATGACTTTTGCTTTTAGAATCTACATAATCGAACATCGGTTCGTATTCTTTACCCAAAAGTTCCTCACCCTTCA
Source organism: Candidatus Natronoplasma sp. (assembly GCA_048621055.1). Classification (GTDB taxonomy): domain Archaea; phylum Thermoplasmatota; class Thermoplasmata; order Halarchaeoplasmatales; family Halarchaeoplasmataceae; genus Natronoplasma. The sequence goes on from JBMCXO010000027.1 coordinate 11,641, forward strand.
TGGAAGCGATAATCTGTACATCTTCAAATATATCATCAACTAGCTTTTCCGCGAGATAGTACTTCTCGCCTTCATATTCTACGAGTGAATAATCTATATCTTCACCTACGACCAACAAAAGATTCGAGATCAATGTCCAAGGAGTGGTTGTCCAAGCTAAAAAATAGGCGTCCTCGTCTTTAACTTTAAATCTCATATATATTGAAGGATCTTCTGTTTGTTCATATCCTTGAGCTACTTCATGACTTGAAAGAGGTGTTCCACATCTAGGGCAGTAAGGAGTGACCATATGTCCTTTCTCCAGAAGGCCTTTCTCCCAGTGCTGCTTCAAACTCCACCAGACGCTTTCAATATAATCGTCTTCCATGGTGATATAGGCATCTTCATAATTGATCCAGAAACCGATCCTCTCGCTCATCTCCCTCCATTCTTTCTCATACCGGAAGACGCTCTCTTTACACATCTCGTTGAATTTTTCAAGCCCGTAGTCTTCGATCTCTTCCTTTGAATCTATACCGAGTTCCTTTTCTACTTCTATCTCAACTGGCAGGCCGTGGGTGTCCCATCCAGCGATGTTTGGGGCCACCTGGTAACCTTTCATTGTCTTATATCTTAAATATACATCTTTCACGACTCGCGTCCTAACGTGTCCTATATGTGGAAGGCCATTAGCAGTTGGAGGGCCTTCTGTGAAACCAAATTTCTTCTCTCTTTCCCTATCCCTAGTTCGTTCGGCTATGTTATTCTCTTCCCAGAACTCGATAATCTTTTTCTCTTTCTCTGGTAAGGGCGTGTCTTTGTCGAGCGGTTTGAATCGTTCATTTTTTTCACTCATGCCTTTATCCTCCAAAAGTAACAAAAACCACAAGCTGGGCGGATGAGTGGATCATTCTCCAATAATTATAGGTTGCGTGATCTCTACGGCCCAGCTCATGATAAGATTTAGAAAGAAGTCATATATATAAAAGTTACCTTGACTTCACTCCTCTTTTTTGATGTCTTCTGGTGCACCCGCTAGGTTGATAAGAGAGTCGATCTCCATGAAGTGCATATCTCCAAATACGACCAGGCAGTGAAGACCACTTCCAAATTCATGAGATCTCAAATCCTTCGGATAATCAGCCTTTATCTCTGGTTTTTCAGATCCCACTCTAGCTAATCCTGCCATCAGTGTCTCTTCACCGATCAGGTCTTGTTCAAGTCTATCTTCAAGTGCCATAAGAGCCTCGATCCCCTCATCTACGTTCATGTATCTTTCATTTTTAGAGTCTATATCTAGTAGTACAAGCGTGTGCAGACCCCTCTCTTTGTTTTCCTTTATATTTTGATATGGACTTGGAGGGTAGTCCTTTCCGCTGCGGGTAAATGGTAAAGTCACCGTTCTGCCGAACTTGTAATGCTGTAATCCTAATTCGGAAGGGACTGCTGAAAATATAGAGGAGGAATGGATCATATTTGTTTTTATTCCTTCTTTCTCGGCCCGTAATCTTAGATCAATATGAGTTGTAGCGGCCATGGGATCTCCAGCCGTTAGAAAGGCTACCTTCTTATCTTTTGCTTTTTTCACAGGTATTGAGTTTTTCTCCACCTCTTCTCGACTCAAAATCTTCACTTTTTTGTCCAATTGGGCTTCAACGTCTTCGATACTGCACCCCGATAAATTACTGGTGTAAAACTCTGAATAAGCTTTATCTGCCTCTCTTGCGGCCTTCAGTCCCTTCACACTGATATCCTTCTCGTCGTAAAGACCCAATCCGATGAATGTCAGTTCTCCCATACTAAAACCTCATAGTATTTAGTGTTTGAAAGTTCTTCCGTAGTAAAAGAAAAAACTTTTTCGCTTATTTATACTTTTCAGACATCGAAATCATTTTTGCATTCGATTTTAAAATTGTTTGCAAGTATCACATCGTTAAATTTATAAGTTCATAGTAACTATAAAATCTATGAGATTGTACATCGAACTTTACTTCCATAGCGATGGAACCGATCCTTTAGAGATATTAGACATCATGAGGGACTTGGGCTTCGACCCCGTGGTAGGAAAGTACGACTTCGCTAAAGATTATGAAACTCCAGAGGAGTATAAAGAGATCATCAACGAACTAACCGAAAGCTTAGAAGGTTCTAAAGTTAGATATCGTCTAACTACACGGAAGGAGTAGGGAATCTTCACCGATGAATATTAATTCTCCCCTGTTTATAACCCTTGTAGTATGGATTGCTTGAAAGTCCCTAAAAGTGAAGGAGAAAAGATAAGAAGAGAGCTTTTGAAAAAGGATCTCCTGTATCCAGATGGAAAAATAGAATCTGAAGATGATCACCTTTTATTACCACTCAAAAAAGATGTTGATTTTGATTTAGACGCGTTAGGATATGAAATAGTGGACAGGGCAATCAAAGAAAGAGAAAAAAAGGAGAGAGATTATAAAAATCTGATCGACGTACCAGAAGACTATGAAAAATATCTTCCCTCAAGCTATGATATCATAGGCGATATCGCTATAGTCAAGATACCAGAGGAAATAAAAGAGTATAGAGAAGAGATAGGAGAGGCGATACTTGAAACCCACAAAAATTTAAGAACAGTACTTGAAGATAAAGGTGTCCAAGGTGAATTCAGAACAAGAGATACAGAGTATGTGGCTGGAGAAGAAAAGACTGAAACCATATATACGGAACATGGTGCAGAATTTGAAGTCGATGTGGAGAGTGTTTATTTTTCTCCTAGGTTAGCTACAGAAAGATGGAGGGTCGTGAAAAGCACTGAAAAAGGCGAAAAGGTACTGGACATGTTTGCAGGAGTTGGACCTTATACCGTTTTGATCGGTAAAAATGTTGATGTGGATCACATATACAGCATCGATCTGAATCCGGACGCAGTCTATTATCTGAAAAAGAACGTCAGTAAAAACAACCTCGAAGAGTTAGTCACCATATATGAAGGAGACGCTGAAGAGATCGCACCTAAATTGTCCTGCGATCGAGTAATTATGAACCTTCCACATTCCTCTGACAGTTTCATAACGGCCGCTCTCTCGGCTCTGAAAGATGAAGGGGTGCTACACTATTATGAGATCGTCGAAAAAGACGAGAAAGAGAAGTCACTGGAAAGATCGCTACAAAAAATTGACGAAAGAGGATTCTTTTCTGAGGTCCTAGAAGAGAGAGTTGTACGTACTTATTCCTCCACAAAGGTACACATGGCCTACGATATATCAGTGGAAAAATAGGCGAATGTTCACTCTTTGTATTTGAATCGGTTTATGGTTCCACATCTTAAGCATTTGGTGATCAACAGACCGTCTTTTATCCTGACTTTGCAGGTCTTGCCTGGGTGAAGATATGAGTAACAATTTTTACAGATCCTCCTTTTGTATTTTGATTCTAAAGGGATGTTATGCCTCATGCCTATCTTCCTAGCAAGTTCTACATATCTGTCGGATCTTTCTAATTCATCTTCTAGGGCGGCCTTTTCAGCCTCTTCAAATAATATTTCGATCCTCTTTTTCGCTATCTTTTTATTATTTTTCCGACCCATACCGTTTTCATCTCCGATTTTATCTAGAAATCATTTTTCATTGATCGTTCAAATAATCTTTTATTATCTTCTCATGATCGAATGCTAGCTCAGGTAGATCGTCGATATCGAAATATCGTGCCTTCTTCGCATCGCTCCCTCCTTCCAAGGTGCCGTCTATCTTGTTGAGAGAAAAAACCGTTGAGACCATATGACCTCTTGGATCTCTATCAGGGGATGAGTAGACACCTATCAACTTGTCGATCTTGGTTTTCAATCCAGTTTCCTCTTCCACCTCCCTTACCACGGCTTTTTCTACCGTTTCATTGTATTCTACAAAACCACCGGGAAGAGCGTAAGTTCCCCTAAAAGGAGGATTTTTCCTCTCTATCAGCAGCAGTCTTCCGTTCTGTTCAACGATACCGTCTACCGTGAGAGACGGATTTCTGTACACCTCGCCCTTGTGTTCCTTTTTAAGATCGCGGTAATCAGAGAGTAATTTTTTACCAGCTGGAGTCAAAATTGAGCCCCGGTCTTTGTTCCCTCCTCTCTGACTTTTCACAACCTCTTTCCCTATGACCTCTTCGATCTTTTTCACCTTGCCCCAAGCATGCCTGTAGGACATATTCATCTCTTTGGCAGCTTTGGATATGGACCCCTTTTCATCGATCAATTCCAGGAGTTCCTCTCTACCCTCTCCAAGGACGAATTTTTCGTCTTTTTTCAACATACACTTGCATTCCAACTTATACATCTTCTAAAATCATATCAAGGATGTTGGTAATTAGTTTAACGTAACGAGTAAGCCTATACTATGGATTGTGAAAATCATCCTCACCTTTAAGAGCCGTGCTCTCGCCTGTTGCCGTAATGGTTTCCATCGACTCTTCACTTCCTTCCATTTCTTCTTCCTCAACAGTCACCGTGATCGGGTCGGAAGTCTCTCCTTCGTAGCTAGCTGTCACTTCGTATTATCCGGGTATCTCGGAATAGAACACGCCTCTCGAGGCGTTATCCCACCCGAGAGCTTCTACATTATCGGCTATCAGGTTGCCATAAGTGTCGTGTGCAACTGCAGAGAATTCGATCTTCTCGCCTGAGATTATGGTCTGATCTTCTGAAGGCGCCAATTTCTCCGCTGGTTTCTTCAATTATCTCTTCATTCCCGGTAGAAAAAACCGCAAAGTTAGAAAAAGTTCCGAATATCAATAAAAGCATCGTCAAAAACGACAGAAGTATTATCTTCTATCTCATTTTTAACCCTCGTCGGGATCATCAAAGATTTTTGAGCTGAGGATATTTATAGCTTATGTGTTTAGGTCAATGATTCAAAGGAAAAAACAGTTATGCTGTATATATAAATTTAGAGGAGTGTATATGGAAAAAGCAGAGCTTTTTTCCTTCTATTTTTCTTCAAAAAATTCAGA
>JBMCXO010000028.1:0-16506 GCA_048621055.1 Candidatus Natronoplasma sp.
GCTTAGGAATTTTATTCCTAAGAAACCGTCAGGTTTGGTGGGTGAGGATGTCACAGAGTTTCTCCGCCCTGGATGTCCATCATCATGAAGCCAGAATTTATCTTTGGATAGAAATCCGTAGATTTCTGAGGCATCCGTTCTCCGTTTTTCGCTACGTTCAGAACTTCTTCCGGCTTTGTAGCATTTACTAGAAAAGCAACTGTACCTTCATCTTTATCTACTTTCTCTATCGAATCTTCAGCCCATCGCTCGTAAGATATATCATCGTCTATGTGAAGTTCATGGAGTTCCATTATTCCCTCGAATATCACATCTCTTAGTACCACGACATCAAGCTTTTTGTAATCTTCTGAATACTCGTCGGACATGAACTGTTCGATCTTTTCCTGGCTTTTCAAGCGCAGGCCTAATATCCTATCTTCGTCGTAAAGAACGAAAGATGAAATATCATCATTTTCTTTCAAGAAAGTTTCTTCATCACCCTCTGAAACTTCCTTCACATCGAAATATTTCTTCAATTCCTCTATATGTTCCTCTTCGACTTTTTCTTTCAAAAGTAATCTATGACCGGGTAGTACGTTAAGGCCAGGATCTTCTACCGGCACCATATAGGTCATCCTCCAATTGAAGGCTTCGTTGTCTTGGTAATCTGGATTCTTTTCCCTCATCTCATTTCTGTAGTTGACAGCTGTCTCATAGCGATGATGCCCGTCGGCGATGACTATCTGTTCATCTTTTAGGACTTCCTGGACTTTCTTTATCGTTTCTTCATCTTTGATCTTCCAAACTCTGCTGTGGACTCCTAGGTCGTCGGTTCCTTCATACAGCGGCTCTTCCTTGCTGATCTCGTCGAATAGTTCGATAGTAGTTTCATCTTCATCGCTGTAAAGCATGAAGCCCGCTTCAAGATTTTTCTCGGTAGCTCTCAGCATGTTCAACCTGTCGATCTTCGGCCCCTTGTGTGTCTCTTCGTGTGGGAGGACGACTTCTTCTTCAAATGGATGCAGTTTGACCGCGGAAACAAACCCCTTTCTGGTGAATTTTTCACCAAGGACTTCGTAATCCTGGTAATACACGTAGATGCCAGGTTTATCTTCCTTCTGTAAAACTTTCTCTTCTATCCACTTTTGTAATCTCTCAGCTGCGATCTCGTATCTGTTTTCCTCTTTTGGAAGTATCAATTTGCAGTAGCTGTACTCACTTTTTTGGTAATACTTTTCCTGCATATCATCAGAGATCTTATCGTAAGGCTGAGTTATGACTTCATCCATATCTTCGACTTTTTCTTTATTGTATTGTATTCCTTCAAATGGTTTCAATTCTACCATATTAACACCTCAAATGTAAAAAATAAAAGGGGTTTTATTTGAGTTCCTCAATTATCTTTTCAGCGGCTTGTGTTCCAGCTCTGATTTGGCCTTCTTCTGTCTGAGCTCCTATATGCGGGGTTGCATGGAAGTTATCTAGTTCGAATAACTTGTGATCGCCCGGAGGTTCTTCTTCAAAGACATCCTTGCTGCCGAATCTTATCTTATCGTTCTTGAGAGCTTTGTAAAGAGCATCTTCATCAACTACTCCGCCTCTAGAACAGTCTACTAAAGCGGCGTTCTCTTTCATCTTTTTGAATTCATCAGTGCTGATCAGATGATGTGTAGCTTCTATGTGTGGCACATGGATAGTTATAACGTCGCTTTCTTCTATCACGGTCTCAAACTCCACCATCTCTGCCGGCTCCGGATCTTCTATATCTCTCACATCGTAAGCAATCACGTCCATACCTAACGCATCGGCTCTTTCAGCTACTGCCTGACCTATGTTGCCGTAACCGATCACACCGAGTTTTTTCCCGTATATCTCGTTGCTTGCTAGCTCACTCTTTATCCACTCGCCTTCTCTGAGGCTATTAGTTCCATCGACTATGTTTCGGTAACTAGCGAGTATGTGAGTCAGGGCTAATTCAGCTACGGATATTGTCGTGGCGGTGGGAGTATTATGAACCGCTACACCCTTCTCTTCAGCGTAGTCCACATCTATATTGTCCAAACCGATCCCTGGCCTTCCTATGACTTTAAGATTTTCAGCGGCATCGAGAGTAGGCTCTCTAACCTTTGTAGAGCTTCTAACGATCAATGCATGGTATGGAGGGACCTTCTCGGTCAACTCTTCTTTGGACATCCCGAATTCTTGGTCAACTTCAAAATCTGCATCTTCCAACATCTCAATCGCTTCTTCCGCAACAGGGTTACAGATCAAAACTTTTTTTGCCATGATTATCACAGTCCACCAACATCTTCTATAGCGTCGGTCAGTTCTTTGATATCTTCAACGGTGTGTTCTCCCATGTGTCCGATCCTGAAGGTCTTTTCTTTCAATTTGGAGCCGTATCCATTTGCGAAAGCAAGATCGTACTTTTCATTCACTTCTTTTATAGTTTCAGCCATGTTAAGTCCCTGAGTATTTTCGATCGTACTGACCGTTTGAGACATATATCCTTCTTCAGGGAACATGTCAAAATGTTCATAGGCCCAATCTCTAGTATATTCCGCCATGTCTTTGTGGCGCTTATCTCTTTGTTTATAGCCTTCTTCGAGCATGTGTTTCATCTGTTCTCTGTATGCAAGCATCAAGGATATCGCGGGAGTAGAATGTGTCTGTCCTTTTCTCTTATAATAATCTATGCTTCTTTGGAAACCTCCGTACCATGAAGAAGAATCCTTTTCTTTTTCGTATTGATAGGCATCGTCATCTACGACACAAACGGCTAGACCAGGCGGCATCGCAAAAGCCTTCTGTACTGAGGTATATATGACATCAATGTTACAATCCTCGATATCTAGATAATCCCCGCCTAAAGCCGATATGGCATCGACTATGAAAAACGTATCAGGATAATCTTCTATGACTTCCCCTATCTCCTCCAGCGGATTTCTTACACCGGTTGAAGTTTCATTCATTACGCAGGTGAATGCATCGTAGTTATCCTTTTCTAAAGCCTCTCTTACATCTTCAGGCTTAACTGCTTTCCCCCATTCGTATTCCAATCTATCTACGTTTTTCCCCAATCTTTCCGCGACGTTAGCCTGTCTTTCACTGAAACTTCCACATGTCGAACAAAGGACTTTATCATCTACAAGGTTCATGACCGAGGTCTCCATGAACTCAGTTCCTGAAGCCGTCAATATGATCACGTGTTTATCTGTATCAAGAAATTCTTTCGTGTCTTCAACGATAGTTGTATAAAGATCGGTCATCTTTTCCATCCGATGGCCGAACATGGGTTCGTTCATCGCCTCGATTACTTCCTTCCTCACTTCCGTCGGTCCCGGAATATATAATTTTTTATGGTTCAATTACACCACCTGGTCTCCCATAAAACTATCTGTATATAATGGTTATGATGTTTTATAGGTATTTATTCTCAGCAGAACTTTCCTGATGATGAGCTAAGATCATGCAACATCTTTTTATAGGATTTAGCTCTAATTTTAGTTTGGTGACCGGCGATTAGTGAGATCTCTAAGACCATATCTGACACGGCATACCAAGCCTATGAAAAAAAACTGATCAAGGATATAAAGAACGGGCATGATATACCGACCCACGTTGCGGTTATAATGGATGGTAACCGAAGATTTGCACGACAGCTTGGACTCGAGAAAGAATCGGGTCATGTTAAGGGCAAAGAAAAGCTTGAAGATATGTTGGAATGGTGTACGGACATTGGTATAAAAATTTTAACGGTCTACGCATTTTCTACAGAAAACTTCAAACGAGATTCTAAAGAAGTACAACACTTGATGAACCTTTTCAATAGAGAGTTCAAGAGAGCTGCTGACGACGATAGGATCCACGAGAACGAAATCAGGATAAACGCCATAGGCAACATAGAAAAATTGCCAAGAGAAGTAAAGGATTCGATAAAGTATGCCGAAAAAAAGACAAAAGATTATGACAATTATTTTTTCAATGTTGCAGTAGGTTATGGTGGAAGGGAGGAGATCATCCAGGGAATCCAAAAGATAGCAATAGACGTGAAAGAAGGTAAGCTAGATGTCGAGGATATCGATGAGAAAGTATTCGCGGATAGATTGTACACTTCCAATTTTCCAGACCCCGATCTTATCCTAAGAACAAGTGGAGAAGAAAGGATATCAAACTTTTTGCTCTGGCAATCGGCCTATTCCGAACTTTATTTTACCGATGTTTACTGGCCCGGATTCAGAAAGATAGATTTTTTGAGAGCTATAAGGTCTTATCAGAACAGACATAGACGGAAAGGCGAGTGAAATAATATCAATTTTCTTAATCTACAGACAGTCTTACCTTAAATTCTTTCCTCTTTCCTGACAACTCCGTATTAAGTAACCTCATCCATATTTTAATCAAAGCCTATCTGTTCAATAACGATGTTATAGGCTTTGGTAAGGTTTGTCAAAAAGCAACGAAAGTTTTAAAAATACGCTCTAATTGCCCGTACTAGAAGGTCGCAAGAGTGAGTTGAGATATATGAAAGTTATAAAAAAAGAGGATTTAGAAAATTTTGTTGACGAACTCATCGCAAATGACAAGAGAGATGTAGTGGGTGTAAAATCAAAAGATTCCAAGTATGTATTCGACAAACTTGAGAATGTAGAAGAATTGGAGTTGGATTACGATGTGACCATACTCCCTCCAAAAAAGTATTTCATGCCCCAGAGGGAGACTTTGGTGGAATATAAAACAAGGGAAGGTATAGAGATGGAGGCGGTCAATGAAGTTGTCCCTCGAATAATCATCGGTATACATCCTTACGATATCGAAGCTATAAAACAGATGGATAAGGTCTTTGCTGAATCTCCAGAAGACGGTAATTATTTAGAGAAAAGAGAGAAATCGGTCTTGATCGGTGTCAACATGCAGCAGATTTCTGAATGGTCCTTTGCGGGAAGCATGGGCAACGCTACCATCGATGATGGATATGATCTGATGTTGACAGACCTAGGAGACAGATACGCGGTCGAGATAGGTACTTCAAAAGGTAGAGAGCTTTTAGAAAGAGAATCTTTGGAGATAAGAGATGCAGAACCAAAAGAGGTAGAAGAAGTTGAAAAGATCGAGAAGAAGATCAAGGGCGGATTCGAGAAGGAACTGGATTTCTCACCACAAAACTTGCCTTGGCTCCTGGCAGAAAAGTACGGTGACGATGACTTCTGGGAAGAAAATGCAGAGGATTGTTACAGTTGTGGGACATGCAATATCGTCTGTCCGACCTGTTATTGTTTCGATGTTCAGGATTTTAATGATGTCTCTCTAGAAGAAGGAGAAAGGATGAGACAGTGGGACGGCTGCATGTTGGAAGCATTTGCAGAGGTAGCAGGAGGGGAGAACTTTAGAGAAGAGAGAGCCGAGAGGTACAGGCATAGATACATGAGAAAAGGCAGATATCTTTATAATCGGTTCGGAGACATCGCCTGCGTTGGCTGCGGGAGGTGCTCGTCTCAGTGTGTTCCAGATATAGCGGATCCAACTGATATCTTCAATAAATTATGGAGTGATAAAGATGAATAAAAGAGATTCACCCTATCTACCTGAAAATGCCACGATATTGAGTGTAAAGAAGATGGCTGAAAGGGAAAAACTGTTTGAGATAGAGTTGGACAGTGGCGAGCAATTAGGGCATGATCCTGGGCAATTCGTCGAGGTCTCAGTTCCAGGAGTGGGCGAAGCCCCGATATCTATAAGTTCGTCACCTACTAAGGAAGGAAAAAGTTTCGAGTTATGTATAAGAAAAGTTGGCAATGTCACCAATGTGATCCACAGCCTTGAAGAAGGTGACAAGCTAGGCATAAGAGGACCTTACGGCGAAGGATTTCCGGTAAAAGAATTGAAAGGGCATGATGTGATCTTTATTGCTGGAGGTCTAGGTATAGCTCCATTACGGTCATTGATCAACTACACTTTAGATAGAAGAGAGGAATTCGAAGATATCAAGATACTGTATGGATGTAGAAAACCCTGTGAACTCTTATATGAAGACGAGGTTGAAGAATGGCGAGGCATGGGTGAGATCGATTATAGAGAAACCGTGGACGAGTGTCCTGACGAGGTTTGCTGGGAAGGAAACGTCGGCGTGATTACCACCTTGATCCCTGGCATCGATATCGACCTAGATAACAGCTATACGGTTGTATGCGGTCCTCCTATTATGTATAGGTTCGTGCTACAGGAACTGAAGGAGAAGAAAGTACCTGACGAGAGGATTTATCTCTCTCTAGAGAGGAGGATGAAATGCGGCGTAGGCAAATGTGGTCACTGCCAGATAAACGGTGAAGAAGAAGAATTATATGTCTGCCAGGACGGGCCCGTTTTCAATTATGACAACATAAAAGATTTTGAGGAGGCGTTATGATGAAACCCGAAGAGAAACCTAAAGTGGCGTTCTTTGATTTTGCTGGGTGCGAAGGCGATCAGCTACAAGTTGCGAATCTAGAAGAGAAAATTTTAGATCTACTGAATATAGTAGAGGTCGTAAGTTTTAGAGAGGTCATGACAGAACACAGCGATGACTATGATGTAGCTTTCATAGAGGGATCCATAACTGATACTCATAACGCAGAAAGGTTGAAAGAGATAAGGGATAATGCGGATGTCCTTGTGGCTATCGGAGCCTGCGCTACTATAGGAGGCATAAACTCCATAAGGAATGTACAAGATTTCGAAAAGGTTCAGGAAAGAGTTTATGGAGATGAAAGAGAACATTACGAGGCTTGGGAGAAAGCTAAGCCCGCGAAGGCTATAGTTGACGTAGATTACGAAGTCCACGGCTGCCCAATAGATAGAGAGGAATTCTTACATGTAGTTCAATCTATCGTGATGGGTAGAGAGCCCCATATCCCGGATTATCCCGTCTGTGTCGAGTGCAAACTGAACGAGAACGTTTGTGCATTTGAAAGAGATGAGTTCTGTGTTGGGCCTGTAACGAGAGCGGGATGCGATTCCTGCTGTGTAAACGAAGGTACGATATGCTGGGGATGCAGAGGTATGATAGACAATCCGAACGAAGACGCCCACGAGGAGGTTTTAGAAGAATACGGCCTGACCGCAGAAGAGGTCATGAATAAATTTGATCTTTATTTTGCCTGGCAAAAGGAGGCGAGAGAAGATGAGTGAAGATGTAGACATAGATGTTGAATATTTGACAAGAGTCGAAGGTCACGGTAATATAGAAGTGAATGCAAGAAATGGAGAGATAGAGAAGTGCGAATGGCAGGTCGTTGAAGCTCCAAGATTTTTTGAATCTTTAGTTGTAGGTCGCGATTGGACGGAACTCCACCACGTCACTTCAAGGATATGTGGGATCTGCTCTATAGGTCATACTTTGACTTCATTGAAAGCCACGGAAGATGCGATGGATATCGATGTGTCCGAGCAGGATAAAAAGCTTAGAAAGCTCGCTCTTCACGGGGAGAACATGCAGAGTCACGTGTTGCATGTTGGGTATCTCGCACTTCCTGATCTGATGGATTCTAAGTCTGTCGTCCCCCTTACAGAAACTCACGAAGAAGAGGTAAAAACAGTAATCAGACTTCATCGATTGGCGAATGAGATGTCTGATATTATCACTGGTAGGACCACCCATCCACAGAGGTTGATCCCTGGAGGTTTTTCAAAGATACCAACAGAAAAAGAGCTTATGGATCTGAAGAACAAACTTGAAGGTTCATTCAATGACTTGACCGCCGTAGCAAATCTGTTGAACGATCTGGATTCAAAGATTCCAGCTTTTGAGAGAGAGACAGAATATATCTCTTTGACCCATGAAGATGAATTTGCACTTTATGGTGGAGACATCTGTTCTTCAGATATTGGGACAACTCCGGCAGAGAAGTATCTAGAGATAACCAATGAGTACACGGTGCCCCAGTCTACCGCTAAGTACACTAAAAATAATCGTGAATCATATATGGTGGGTGCTCTAGCAAGACTTAACAATAATTATGGCCAGTTAAGCCCGATGGCTAAAGATATTGCGGACAAATTCGATTTCGATCCGTTGGTGTGTAATCCATTCATGAATACCATTGCTCAAGTTGTTGAGGTAGTTCATAGCGTCGAGGATTCCATCAGATTGATAGAGGAACTACTCGATGAAGGTCTAGAAGAACAGGGAGAGTACAATTCACCGGATATTGAACCGAAAGCTGGCAGAGGTGTAGGTGCAGTAGAAGTCCCGAGAGGCATATTGTTCCATGACTATACTTACGACGAAGATGGTAAGTGCACCGAGGCGAATTGTGTGATACCGACTAATCAGAACCACGGAAACATACAGCTAGATATGGAAAAGATGGTCCCTGATATCATCTCAAAGCCTGAAGAAGAGGTAGAGAAACAGCTATCAATGCTTGTTAGAGCCTATGATCCATGTATCTCTTGTTCGACCCACGACTTGAATATCAAATTCGTTGATTGAAAATTGACGATACTTCAAAGGAACTTAAACACCTTTCAAATCTTAGTTCTTCTTATTTTTCCTATTACAGCTATAGAAAAGGTACTTAGAAGTTTCATAGTGATATGTCTATTCTAATGTCTAATCGATATCGAGCTTGGTCAACAATTTTTCGAATTTCTCTTCTATGTCTTCGCTTTTCCTTTTTTCTAAAAGGAACATCAAAAGTTCAAATCTCATCAAGAGCGGGAAATTAATTTCTCCTATCTCATCTTCAGCTTCTTCTATCGGTTTCGAGACTTTTTCTTTCAACTCTACGAATATCTTCGATAATATGTCAACCATCTCTTCTTCATTGGCATTGACGGAATAACCCATTATCTCCAAGAGCTCTAATATCTTCCTAGCATTTTCTGTTTCCCAATCCATCATCAGTTCTGAAGGTTCGCCTCCGTCGATCGAAGTAGGGGAGAGTAAAAAAGCGTCTGCAGTGCGGGTATACACCTTTTTAGGTATGTGATTGTCTTTCATCTGAGATATCTCTTTCACATATCCTGCTTCCTGGAGTTTTTTTATGTGTCGGTAGATAGTCGAGTGATCTTTGTTTAGATTTTCTGCTATCCGGGTGATTGTCATGTCGTTGACCCTGAGGAGAGAAAGGATATCGCTCCTGGTATCTTCTATAGCGACTTTTACATCGTCAGGATCCCTAACAACTTTGACATCGCTCTTCATGGTTGCAATCAAACCTAAAAAATGGATTATAATTAAATCTTCTGTCTGAAAATCGGAAAAAACATCTTTTTAAAGTGATTGCAAGGATAAGTATTTTAATTTTTTAAATAATATCACTTCAAATAATAAAGTATAAGTACTAGCATTTGATATTTTAGAGAAAATGGTTAGGTCAATGGTGGAAAAAGATAAGAAATGCTGTGAAGAGACATGTCTGTGCCCTGTGGAAGGGATCATTGATACCGTATCAAAGAAGTGGGCAATCTGTATCATCAGTCACTTTGGGGAAAACGAAGAGGGATACAGATTCAACGAACTTCAGAGGACTTTAAACGGTATAAGTCCGAAATCTTTGTCGGATAGATTGAAAGAATTGGGAGAAGAAGGTTTAGTGAACAGGAATGTAGAGGAATCTGCCCCTCCAAAAGTCACCTATACTCTCACGGCGGATGGAAAGGAACTACATGACAGGCTGAAACCTCTTGTGGAATGGGTCAACGAAAGAGATTGAATACCTTCATTTAGGTTTAGGTGTTTTTACTACCAGGATCTTTGCATCTTCATCGGAGGTATTCTTTACATTATGTGGGATATCTTTGGGACTCAAAACTATGCTTTTCTCGTCGACCTGTTTTATCTCATCTCCAACCTGGACCTCAGCGATCCCTTCAACCACATAGAAGAACACGTCGACTGGAGTCGTGTGTTCTTTGAGGCCTTGACCTGGACTGAAAGCTAGTAGAACAACCTCGACTTCATCCTGTTGTATCAATCTATTCGGGCTAAACATTTCATTGTTTAGCTTTATTTCATCTAAATTTATTATTTCCATACATTTCACCTCATTTTTCTTTACCTTTTACAGAGATAGTTACATCTTCTATGGGTATATCCTTACCCGCTTTTGAAAGAGCTTTTTTTACCATTTTTTCTAATCCAAAACAGCACGGTACTTCCATATGTACCACTCTTAGGCTTTTTATATCGTTCTGTTTGAATATTTCAGTAAGTTTTTCAACGTAGTGTTCCGCATTATCAAGCTTGGGACATCCAATTATCAGAGAACTGTTCTTTAAAAAGTCAGGATGGAAGTTCGGATAGGCAAAGGGTACACAGTCCGCCGCAATGACTAAATCGCTATCGTCGAAATACGGAGCCTGGATAGGAACGAGATTCAGTTGAACAGGCCACTGCTGGAGGCGGGGACTCAAACGACCTCCCTCCTTTTCCTCTTCTGTATCCCACTGTCCAACGGTCGAACCAGGACAAGAGTGCGCCTGTACTTCTTTCTCCTCTTTCATCTCTATCGGATTATCGATTCCTAATTCTTCAAGACGTTCTACAGCTTCTTTAAGTAGGTCTGTCTGACCGTGTTCCTTTAGATGATCCAGATGGGCCTTTAGAACTTTTTCTCCCTGTTCCGCTATGTTTTCCACAACTTTTTTTTCGTCATAAGGTTCCGCTTCCCTCTCAATTACCTCGATAGCGTCTTTTGGACAATCTCCTATGCAGGCTCCAAGTCCATCACAAAAAGCCTCATTTATCAGTCTAGCTTTTCCATCGATGATCTGCAGCGCTCCCTCAGGGCAGCCCTTCACACATTCACCGCAACCGTCACAGATATCGTGGTCTATCTTTATGATCTCTCTTTTCATCTCAATCACTTATCCTTTGAATACATGTATGATCGCCTTCAACCATCGAACTCTTCTGCTGGAGTTCTACTCCTCCCAGCAATTCTTCGATCACTTTTTTATGGGCCTCACATAACCATCTTGCCTCTTCCTTTGGAAGATCTCCAAAAGCACAATTTCTGAAACTGAGGTGATGAGACCCGTCTTCCTCAGAATATGATGTGTAGAATCCCATCTCGTTCGAGCCTTCCACCACTTTTTCTATTTTCCTCTCTAGTATTTCATCTTCATCTACTTCTGGAAACAGACCTATCAGATCATTAACCAATTTTTCTTTTAAACTAGAAGAGACATCTTCGTCGAACTCTTCTTTTATGTTTCTAATTATAAGTTCTAACAAAAGTTCGATCTGCCTAGGGAAAGTCTTTTTTCCCCCATCAGTAAGGGTAAAGTACTTCTTCGGCCGCCCTTTATCGGCTTTCTCGAAATAGGATTCTACTAACCCGTCCGATTCGAGATTGTTCAAGTGTCTTCTGACAGCGCTTTCATTTATCGATAAAATATCCGAGAGCTCTAAAGCAGTGAGATCTGTAGAGAGTAAATTTTCAAGTATTTCACCCTTCGTACCATCAAGCTTTATCCTGTTCTTTCTATCTGCGACCATGATTCATCATAGGTGCTATAGGTGACAAGGTTTATATACTTTACGCACATTATAGTGATTAAAGTGGTAGAGATGAGCGTTGAAGAACTTTATGAAAGTTTGAAAGGACTCGCTGAAGGTGAAGTTTCAGAAAAGGAAGCACTGGAAAAGATAAAAAGAGCTACACCAGTTGAGATATCCAAAGCAGAACAGAGGCTAGTCCAGGAAGAAGATTTCGGCAAAGAAGAATTCAAAAATTTTTGCGATGTCCATCTGAAAGCTGTCGAAGAGGAAGTTGAAGAGATGAAAAACAACTTGGAGAGAGGCCATCCTATACGAACTTTGATCTTGGAACATGAAGAGATATTGGAAGCTTTAGGTAAGTTAGAAGATATCGGTGAAGCTCTGAAGAAAAGAGAGCTGACGGACAGCGAGAAAGAAGAGTTAGAACATCTTTCGGAACATCTGGTCGAAGCTGAGAAGCATCATGATAGAGAGGAAGAAGTCCTATTTCCCAGGCTTGTTAAAAAAGGTATTACAGGTCCGGTAGATATAATGGAGATGGATCACGAGGATATGTGGCCTAAGAAAAAAAAGTTGAAGAATCTCTCAAAAAACTTAGATAAGAATAAAAAAGATATCGTCGAATTGATAGATTATCTGGTTTTGAACTTGAGAGATCACATATTCAAGGAGAACAACATACTTTATCCTTCAGCCCTGGAAGAATTAGTGGAATGGGATCAAATGAAAAAAGAAGGTGATGAGATCGGTTACTGTTGTTTTACCCCAGAAACCTCTCAAAAAGATTATTAATATGGAAAACCTTAAAAAATTGGAGGCTAGAAGATGTCAGAAGATAATGATTATGATGTGGTGGTTATCGGAGGAGGTCCCGCAGGGTTATCCGCCGCTATATACACGGCTAGAGCTGAACTGAATACTTTGATATTGGACGAACCGAACAAGCTTCTTGAGAAGGCAAAAAGCATCGATAATTATTTTGGATTTTCTGACGGTATTTCAGGTAAAGAGCTTTTGAAGAAAGGTAGAGACCAAACGAAGAGATTTGGAACTGACATAATAGAAGAAAAGGCCCTGATAACCAAGATGAATCCGGAGGGAGAAGGTTATATCGTCGAGACTACAGATAAAAATTTCAAAACTAAGGGACTTGTAATCTCACCTGGTATACAGCACGAAAAGCCGCCGATCGAAGGGATAAAAGAATACGAAGGAAAGGGTATCAGTTACTGCGTCGTTTGTGATGCCCCTCTGTATAAAGGTAAGAAGGTCGGTTTGTTGGGTTCAAAGGACCTCGTAGGTAAAGAAGCATTGGAGTTATTCGAATACACTGAAGATATTAAGATATACACCAATGGAGAAGAACTAGATATGCCGAAAATTCTATCCGATAGGCTGAACGATCGAGATATACCCGTGGAGAAAGGGGAGATAGAGGAAGTCGTGGGAGACGAAGAATTTAGAGGTCTAAGGATAGAAGGAGAAGTTCAAGAGATGGACGGTTTGATGATAGCTGAAGGTAGCAGTGGAAGTCTAGATTTCGCTCGCAGTCTAGGTATAACTATTGAAGACGGTGTTTTGTCCGTAGATGAAAATATGTTTACTGGCGTACCTAAGGTTTATGCTGCCGGGGATTGTGTCGGCGGAGCTAGACAGATCAGCGCCGCTGTAGGAGAAGGAGCGAAGGCTGCTCTCGGTCTGATAAACGATCTAAGGGAAGAATCTTATCAGGATTGGGGATGATAGATCAAAGAGGTGAGCTAAATGAAAAATGTAAAAATAGATCAGGAAACCTGTATCGGTTGCGGTAGGTGTGTGTCAGCCTGTCCAGATGTTTTTAAATTGAGTGACAAAGTGAAATCGATAGTAAAGGAGGAATACAGAACTAAGGGTAAGGATGAAGGTAAAGTACCGGACGAAAAAAATTGTGTTGACCAGGCTGAAGAATCCTGTCCAGTCGATGCTATATCTGTCTCTTGATTCATCGAAGTATCGTAGGACTATCACAGGGTGACCTGAATCCATGAAAACCGACCCTTTTGAAAGACATCATGAAAGATATGATGATTGGTTCAATAAACATAAAAAGGTTTACGAGTTGGAGTTGAAAGCAGTACGGGAACTTGTCCCTTCAAAAGGGAAGGGTGTCGAGATCGGTGTCGGAAGTGGTAGATTTGCGTATCCGCTCTCTATAGATTTTGGTTTGGATCCTTCAAAAAAGATGCTTCAATTAGCCAATGAAAGAGGAATCCAAGTTGTGAGGAGTATTGGAGAAAATCTACCTTTTCAAGATGAATCGTTTGATTTTGCTCTGATCGTTACAACCATATGTTTTTTCGACGATCCTCTAGAGGCTCTAAAGGAAACGGCGCGGATCCTCAAATCTGAAGGTGCCGTTATCATAGGCTTCATCGATAAGGAAAGCCCCCTAGGACATATTTATCAAAAGAAAAAGGACGATAATGTGTTTTATAGCGTTGCTAAATTTTTCTCTGTCGAAGAAGTCATCGAGCTGTTGAAAAAGACAGGATTTTCCAACTTCTCTTTTGTCCAAACAATATTTGGAGATATGGATAGAGTGGATATAGAGAAGCCAAAAAAAGGATATGGAGAAGGGAGTTTCATTGTAGTAAGTGCTAAGAAATGAATACAAATGTAATCTCTATTGGAGCGAATCGCTGATAGCTCGATTATATTTATATATTAGTTCGACATAACTCTGTTATAAGGGATGGATATGAGATTAGAAGGCAAAGTCGCAATCGTGACCGGAGCGGCCTCCGGCATCGGTAGAGCTATAGCCAAGGTTTATGGAGAAGAGGGAGCTAAAGTAGTAGTTGCTGATATACAAGAAGAACCTAGAGAGGGAGGAAAACCTACTCACAAAGTGATAGAGGAAAAAGATGGAGAAGCTATATTCGTGAAAACCGACGTTTCTTCAGAAGAGGAAGTCGAGGAACTGGTAGAGAAAGCGATAGAAGAATTCGGTGTGATAGATGTCCTTGTCAATAACGCGGGCATATTCCATCAAGAGGAGATACACCAATCCGATTCAGAGAACTGGAAAGATCTGATCGACGTGAATCTCAACGGCACTTACCTCTGCACCAAGAAAGTGATAAATCACATGTTAGAGGAAGGTATTGAGGGAAATATCATCAATATCTCGTCTATAGCGGGAAGTGTGGGTTATGCTGGATCTCCTGCTTACTGCGCCTCTAAAGGTGCTATAACCAACCTGACTAGAGAACTAGCAGTAGATTTTGCAGGGGAAGGGATAAACATCAACTCGATATCTCCAGGAGTGATCAAAACGGAGATGACAGAACAATTCAGGAGCGACCCCGATATGAAGGCTTTCATGGAACAGAACACTCCGTACAAGCGGTTAGGCGAACCCGAAGATATCGCTTACGCTGCGGTGTTTTTAGCTTCTGACGAATCGAATTTTATCAACGGTGAAGATCTTCTTGTAGATGGCGGATGGACGGCGAAGTGAGGAAAGAACCCTTTTCTTTTTTATTTAAAATTTCATCTCTATTTCACCATGACCAAAAACATCTTGAATTTGTTTGTAGCTTCTACAGCATGAGACACCTCTGCTGGCATAACTATCGTTTCTCCTTCATTTAATTCATGATCTTCTTTATCGATTATCACTTTTCCCTTCCCATCCAATACTTTAAGGAGAGCATCGTGTGGAGCGGTATGTTGACTCAATGTCTGACCTTGATCGAAAGCAAAAACAGTCAAAGTTACCTGATCTTTATCGACGAGTGTTCTACTGACTACTGCTCCTTTCTGATAGTCGATCAGATCTTCAAGTTTGAAAACTTCGCCTATTAGTTCCTGTAATTGGGATTTATCTTTACTCTCATCATCCATAACATCAACCTGTTTTTTATGTACAAATCAGGATCACAGTAAAAATTTTCGGTTGAATAGGAAAGAAGGAAATTGAGGAGAACTTCTCGTAAAATATACTCTTTTTTAAATATCAAATCTAGATTTTTAATCTTTTATAAAAATAAAAAAAAAAGGTTTTTATTGAAGTTCTTCCAGTTTCTCTTCTACTGCTTGGATCTCTTTTTCTAGCTCTTCTTTATAAGCTTCGAGTTGTTCCCTTATCTCTTCTTTTGTCTTGAACTTCCTAAAGCCGTGATGATTTCCACAACCGCAGCCTCTTCCTTTCCTTCCATGGCCGTGGTGACCATGTCCTTTTCGTCCGTGTCTAGGTCCGCAACATTCTCCTTTCATACTTTCACATCATTACTAACTAAAAATAGTAAAGTATTTAAATTTGGAAGTTTAATGGGGTTTACGTGGTTTAACCAATTAAAGTAGGTGAATTTCAATGGAAAATGAGCACAGCAAATGTTGTGAAGACGAAGACGAAAATTCATGTCCTGTCGAGGGAATAATAAACGTTGTCTCTAAGAAATGGGCAATCTGCATCATCAGTCACTTGGGGGAAAAAGAAGAGGGCTACGGATTCAACGAGCTTCAAAGGTCATTAGACGGTATCAGTTCAAAATCGTTATCGGACAGGTTAAAAGAATTGACAGGAGAAAAGCTGGTGAATAGAAAGGTTGAAGATTCAGTTCCACCATCGGTTAATTACACCTTGACAGACGATGGAAAGGACCTATACAAACGGTTGAAACCCCTGGTGGAGTGGGTCAATCAGAAAGAAAGAGGAGGGTAAACAGAGCAAGCCCAACTCCGGGTCTGAGGCCTATATATCAAAGGACAAAAGGATTGGAGAAAATTGTATAGAACAGAAATGCCAACTTGACTATGTACCAGTTCGAGGTGAACCGGTTTGGCATTTTGACAGGCTCAATTGAAATACTTATATCTCTATCGTTGCACTTCACCTTATCTTACCTCTTACGTCCTTTTTCCCAATCCCCCTGTTCTTACTTTCCTTTAAATTCGTATCAGGGAATGAACCGCTATGGTTTTCTACACGGTCGGCATATAATTCCTGTATATATAGAGTCATCTATCACCTTTTTGAGAATTAGATAGATTTTGAT
>JBMCXO010000029.1:0-16310 GCA_048621055.1 Candidatus Natronoplasma sp.
GGGTGTTACCGCGGCGGCTGGCACCCGTCTTACCCGGCCCTTATTCCACCTGCTCTTTACACAGGTGAAAAGCCAACACTAAGTGCTGGCACTTGGAGTTCCCTCATCGTGGTTTCCCACATTGTGAAGGTTTCGCAACTGCTGCACTCCGTAGAGTCTGGGCTCGTGTCTCAGAGCCCATCTCCGGGCTCCCCCTCTCAGGGCCCGTACCCGTCATCGGCTAGTGGGTCCGTTACACCCACTACTACCTGATAGGCCGCAGACTCATCCTTAGGCGCAGATGCTTTTGACCTCGGCGCATTCCAGCCTCCGAGATCTATGGAGTATTGTCCTCAGTTTCCCGAGGTTATACCCCTCCTAAGGGAAGATTATCCACGTGTTACTGAGCCGTTTGCTGGGCGCGCGAAGCACCCTCAACTCGCATGTCTTAATCAAACTCCAATAGCGGTGACCGCCGGCAGGATCAACCGGAATTGAGTATGGAAGCACAACGAATTGGCGCGTTGTATAAGTAATAGAATCCAAATATATATGTGGTTACTCTGCACGGCGGGGTGAACAAATTACACCTTTCATTATACGTCTGTCGGATTCAAGAGTTCACGAAGCATGGCTCCGGGTTTCTTGAATCCCCATTTGAAGTATTCTTCCCACAATTGGGCATGTATTTAACTTTTTGGATTGCCCTTTGTGTGTACCCAACTCTATCCTCGAGTGGGATATAACCCATTGTAAAAAGATGTATTTAACCCTTTCCACATCGGAAAAATTCTCCTTATCTAGCTATCTCTGAATAAGGGATATTTCCATCATAGTGGACAAAATCTATCCCGCCTCTCCAAAAACTTTTTATTTACCCATATTCTTCAAGCCTCGATGGCTCGAGAAGAACGCTCAAATCTGAAGAAATTTATTTACCTGCTTATCGCCGTGATCATTCCTATCTCAGGCATCCTAGTCAATCATCTTTATAGACCCGATTATATACTGCTTTCGATTTTCTTTATCGTGTGGATGGGATTTTTTGTTTTTGCCCTCGAGCCCTTTGATACGGAAGATAGTGAAACCGTAGAACCCTAGAGATCAGTACTCAAGATCTTCATCATCGCCTCAATAAAGGCTCAGCAAGGGTCTGGTCATCATCTGAATCCGCTTAAAAGTGCTTTTAGATATAAATCTTTTTGAGACCTTTAACCCCCTCTAATGAATCCTTCATCTCTGGTTATCTACCTTTATAATATGGTGACTTATGAATAGAACGAGCCCTGATGTAACCACTATGGGTATAGCCGGTAAAAATCCGAAGTTAGGTATCAGATCGAACTCATATAGAAATAACATTGACAGACCCGTTAAAATGGATAGTATACAGGCATTGCCCTCGGCCTTCCAGTAGAGAACACCTAGAGTAGATGGATAAAGTATAGCTAGACCGGTGAAAGCCCATGTGACTATGGTAAAGATGGTGGCCGGGGGATTATAAGCGATAGCTAGGCCGATAAGAGCTAGAACGATGACCATGATATGGCCGATAGAGTAGTCAAAATCTTCGCTGTCGAACGGGATATAGGGATGGAATATATCCCTGGTGAACATAGAGCTCATAGTTAAGAGTTGACTGTCCGCAGTAGACATGAAGGCTGCAAAACCACCACTCATTATCAAAGTGGATAGCCAAAGAGGAGCATATCTCTCCAGCATCATGGGGAAGATGCTGTCCACTTCTTCTTCAACTAGCCCAGGGATAGCACCTCGTCCCATGACTCCTATCATGATAGGCAGCAAAAATAGCAAACCCGTAAATATCGGGAATATTATCGAGGCCCTCTGCAGACTTTTCTCACTGTCTGAAATAAAGAATCTCTGGAAGAGTTGTGGAAACATGGGGTTACACAGTGACCATAATATAGAGTAACTGAGCCAGATCCTCACGGTGATGGTACCAGATCTGATGAAGAGGCCTGGTTCCTGAGCTCTGGCTTGAGCATGGGCCGCCTGTAATCCACCGAGATTGTAAGCTAGCACTATCACTGCAGTCAACAAAAGAAATATCATCATCAGGCCCTGCAGCACGTCGGTCCAGGCTATGGTTCTCATGCCTCCAAGAAAAACATATACGATGATAAATGCGGTCAAAAAAACCGCACCATAGAAGTATGGGATGGCTCCGTTGGTAAGGGCATTCAATACATATCCCGCGCTCATAGGTTGGATCGCTAGATAAGGTAAAGTGAATATCACCATAACAGCGACGTACAGCATCCTGAGTCTATGATTGTTCGTTTCTCCTCCGATCAATTCTGGAGGAGTAATATATCCCTTTTTTTTCCCCAATATCCATACTCGACGGCCGATTATATAAAATGAGAGGGCGGTGAATGATGTCCCAAAGCCCATGATACCATAAAAGGCATATCCCTGAGTGTATGCCTCCCCTGCAAAACCTAGGAAGGTGAAGGCTGAGAAGTTTGTAGCCGCTAAAGTAAAAAATAGCACTATAGGTCCTATCTTTCTACTAGCTAAGAAGTAATCCTGAATACTTCTCTCAGATACCTTGTATCCGTACACTCCGAGAAGGATGGTTAAAGAAAGATAAGAAGTTATGATGCTTAGAACTATAATAGTAACATTCAAATCAATCCCTCCAGTAATGTATCACAAAAAGATAAATAAATTCAGATAATAGTAACTGAAAAACCACCAATCTAATGACCCATATCGGTAGAAAATCGAAGACCAGCGTATCTACGTCCCAATGCCAGAAATCTATAGAGAGGATAAATATGGCTCCAAATATCACCATCCAAGTCAGCCTGTTTCCCCTGAGCCAGCAGTGGATCCTCTCTTCCATACAAACACCCATATGCTGTTTCCTGGCTTGGTCGGCTGGAAACAGGAAAACATTGCCTGCAACTTTGTTAGTTCGATTTAATATATATTTGTTTTCCTTCACCCTGTATAGTTAATGACCCGACTTTTTGAACTTGCAAGGAATTTTTCTAAATTCCTACGACATAAGGGATTCCTGTGAATTCTTTAGGGAGTTGTGGATGTCGGAACGTTAGTTCAAAAAGTTCCGACTTCCACTATAATTTACAGAACCGAAATTTGTTTTAATCTTTATTTTATAGATAACAACATGACCGTAGAAGATAAAAGATTTGATGTGAAGACGAAAAGCGACTTGGATATCAAAGATCTAACTGATAAAGTAAAAAAGTTAGTCAAGAAGAGTGATATTCAAGAAGGAACGGTAACACTGTTCGTGGCTGGATCGACCGCTGGTTTAACCACCATAGAATATGAATCGGGTTTGGTCCATGATATATCTGAAGCGCTGGATAGATTATTTCCCAAGGACATCCATTACAAGCACCATGAAAAATGGCACGACGGTAACGGGCACTCCCATATCCGAGCCTCTTTCATAGGTCAGTCATTTACAGCTCCTATCACTGATGGAGAGCTCGAATTGGGTACCTGGCAGCAGATCATCCTCTGTGATATGGATGTAAAAGCTAGGAGTAGAGAAGTCATAGTCAAGATGATGGGAGAATGATATTCAATCTCTTTTGGAGATCGCAGCAATCAAAGCTTCGAGTTGTATCCTTTCGTTCGATCCTTCGACTAACCTGAACTCGGTTTCACCGATCCTATCCACCAATTCCATCTTCTTTCGATTATCCATCGGTATTTGATATATCTCATCGTGGATCTGTTTTATTATGTCTTCTCCGGAAAGTCCATCTTCTATTATCAATTCGTCCAGCTGTTTCTTAGCCTCCATGAAGTTTCCTTCGGCAGCGTTCTTCATCAGATCCTGGATATCCTCGGGTCTAGCTATATTAGCACTTTCTCTAACTATCTTTTCTGTGATGTCAGAGGTCGTAGAGGCGGATATCTGAAGAAGGTTTGTGATCCTTCGAAGGTCTCCTCCTACCACGTTGATCAGCAGTTCTTTCGCTCCTTGAGAAATTTCTAAATCCTCTTCTTCGGCTATATGATCTATCCATTCCTCTACATCGTCGTCTATCAATTTTCTGAACCTGAATACTGCACATCTAGATTGTATGGGGTCGATTATCTTTGAAGAGTAATTGCATGAAAGTATAAACCGGCAGTTATGTGAATACTTCTCCATAGTACGGCGAAGAGCCGCCTGTGCTTCAGGTGTCAGCGAGTCAGCCTCGTCCATGAAGATGATCTTGAAACCTATGCCGCTGACAGTGGTGGTTTTTGCGTACTCCTTTATCTTGTTTCTGATGATGTCTATCCCTCTTTCATCCGATGCGTTCAATTCGAAAAAGTTAGTTTTCCAATCTTCTCCATACATCTCTTTGGAAAGAGCTATAGCGGAAGTAGTTTTGCCAGTTCCAGCGGGTCCAGCGAACAGGAGATGGGGCATACTTTCCTTTTTCACGTAAGCCTTCAATCTATCTACAACTTTTTGTTGACCGTAGACCCCTTCGAGTTTCTCTGGCCTATAT
This sequence comes from Candidatus Natronoplasma sp., assembly GCA_048621055.1. Lineage (GTDB taxonomy): Archaea > Thermoplasmatota > Thermoplasmata > Halarchaeoplasmatales > Halarchaeoplasmataceae > Natronoplasma. Next base: position 4,488 of record JBMCXO010000029.1, read on the forward strand.
TTTTCTGTCCAAATCTCTTGCATCTTACCATTTACAGTAGATAGGACTTCGTTAAATTTTTTCCCCTTTTTCAAGGAGATTTGATTCAAAAGAATAAAATATTGTTAAAACGATGATAGAACGGATAAGATGCTCAATGTAGATGAAGAAAAGGCCCAAAAGATGGTTTATGAAAACACCCGAGAAGAGTTGAACCGGATGGCTCGTGAAGAAGGTGTGGAAGAGCCCGAAGAACTTCCTCGAAAGATGGCAGTGGCTAAAGAGATCTTAAAGGAGAGAAAAATCAAAAAATACGTGAAAAAGCCCACAGGACTTTATATAGACGAATGAACAACTTTTCTAATACTCACAACTTTTATAAATCCGTTCTTGTTATCCAAGGCAGATGAGGTTCAGAAGAGGTCCTAGAAAAGCTAGTAAGATCCAGAAAAAAAATCTTATAGAGAATGCAAAGAGTTTGGCAGAGGACCCGATGAAGGTCATCCCAGAATGCCAGGATAGTTGTCTTTTCTGTAAATTTGGAAGAGCTAAAAGAAAGATCAAAAAGATAGAAAAATATACAGAAAATGAAAAAAAGTTGAAAAAGTATGCTAACCGCGGACCGGATCTGTCTCAAGCAGTGGCAGGAACAATACTTTTCGGTATTCAGGAGAAAGCGAAAAAGATCACTACGGCTAAATCCCCTCGGGGGGAGATCGCCTATGCAAAAAAAGGGGGAGCGACCAAAAAAAGATTGGTAGGAGTGCAGCACTTTAACGATCCAAAGAGGAGATTGATCGCTTTCAGCAAGGAGGCCCAAAAAGGGTATTACTTTTATTCTGTCGATGATAAGGTGGTCTGTACGGGCAAGAAACCCAAACCCCCGAAAAAATTCGTTAAGAGTGCTATCGGAAATATACCTTACAAAATATCAAAAGAAGGGGATGACTACGCCTGTGGACACATCAAAAAGGACAAGGGAAGGTTGAGCTTGTATTGGGAAAGTGTGGATAAAACTTTTTCTATATGTGAAGATTGTGTTGAAGATACAGTTAATCTGTTCAAGATCATAACCGATTGTATGCTTTCTCCAGACAATTCAAAATCGTTCTCTTTGGAGGCTGGTATAGGACTCCGTTGTGAGGGTGATTGTGAAAGCTGTACATTGAGCAGGGACATACCTGTTTCCGATGATCTAACTGAGAAGTATTTCAAAAAACTTTCAGATAAAGAGTTTATGACACGTTATTCCGAAGAAGCTAGGTCTGTTCTAAAAAAGGAAAAAAAGATATTCATAGTCAGAGATACCTGTTACGGGAAAGATAAAAAGGAATTTTTGAAGAACCTTGCTCACGAACAATGGGAAAGGCCCGCCTTGAAGAAGCTGATCAAGAGAACGGAAGGAGCGGTGTTAGATGAAGGTACTGTAAACGAGTTTTTAGAACTTTATTGGGAGGAGCACAAGCTCGAGGTTTTGAGAGCCATATTTGATGACAAAGGATCGATAGAGGAAGTTCTTTCTAGAGATATCCGCCCAAGAGAGAAGCTCAGAGAGATCAGAGATATCAAAAAGAAAAAAGAAGAGATGGACAGGTTGCCCGAATTCAAAAGATTACCTCCTGAAGCCGAATTTGCTGATAATATCGCTAGAGTTTACAAGGCTAAAGGTCAGGACGAGGCCATAAATGAGATAGAAGATCATAACCTCTCTGAAACGCGATTGAAGGCGATAGCCTACGGATTTTATATCGTGTTTGGGAAGGGAGCCTCAAAAAGGTGGAAATATGAAGATTCTGAAGTCCAGTCAGGAGAATTCTTATCGGACCATATAGAAGAACTTCTCAACTCTGAAGGAGAAGATTACGCGGAGAACCTACAAAAAGTAGTTAAGATGAGCGGATCTACCAACGTCGTGGTTTTGAAGGACGGGAAAAGGATGAGGTAGTCATGATCGAGTGCGAGTTGAAATTAGATTATGATGATGAAAAAACCGCCTCCGTGATCGGAAAGTCAATAGAACCAGACAACGAAGGGTATGTTGACATGACTCTTGAAGGTTCTACAATAACTTGTAAGATAAAGTCTGAGGAGCCTCTGCAGCTCTTACAGACCGTAGACGATCTGCTGAGCTGCGTTACTGTTGCAGAAGAAACTCATGACGTAGAGTAAAAACAGTCAAAAAAAAACTCAATTGTTACCTCTGTTCATGTATCGAACTATATAGCCCGCTATTTTGTTCCTCATCGAGTTGGAATCCACATTCGTGAGTTCCTCTACCTTATGCTTGTTATGTTCATAATCATCTTTTTTGAACTCTTCAGGATACTTTTCGACTAACTCGATAGCTACCCGTTTTATGTAGGTTGGTCTTATGTTTCCCATGTTGATTCCTCGTGGATTCGCCAATCTGATTTAACTACCCCAATATAAAACTTGTCCTGCAGAAAAATAAGAAAATTAAAGGTTTTTAAAAATCAGATCACATTGGCCATAGTTTCTTTCATCCTCTCTATGCCTTTCTCTATTTCCTCGAGAGAACTAGCATAAGAGAGACGGAGGTATCCTTCACCCTGGCTACCGAAAGCTGTACCGGGGAGTAAACATACTCCCGCTTCCTCAAGCATATGATCAGCTAACTCTTCGCTCTTCATCCCGGTCTCCTGTATATTAGGGAAGACATAGAAAGCTCCCTTCGGATATATGCAGCTGAACCCGGGAACTTCGTTGAGTCCAGATACGATGGCTTCGCGCCTTTCCGCAAAATGATCCATTATCTTGTCAACAAAATCTTGAGAGTTCCTGAGAGCTTCTACACCACCTTTTTGAACGAACGATGTAGTACATGAAACTGCATCTGCTAAAAGTAGATCCATCTTGTGTATTATCTCTTCCGGAGCCACTGCGTATCCCAACCTCCAGCCTGTCATGGAATAAGCTTTGGAGAATCCATCGACGAGGATGGTCCTTTCAGTACATTCATCCAGGTAAGCTGGAGAGTGATGTTCCAAACCCTCGTAAAGCATCTTACTGTATATTTCATCTGAAAGAACGTACAGGTCGTGCTCTTCGGCTATCTCCGCGATGGCCTCAATGTCTTTTTTTGTGAGAACAGATCCAGTTGGATTTTGAGGGCTGTTGAGTAAGATGAGTTCGGTATCATCAGAAACTCTTTCTTTTATCTGCTCCGGAGTCATTCTGAACTCATCTTCTTCGTGGAGTGGTATCTGGACCTTTTTAGCTCCCATATATCCTATCATGGAATCGTAGGTGAAATAGAAAGGATTCTGGTATATCACTCCGTCGCCTTTTTTGATCGTGGAAAGTAAGCCAAAGAATAGACCCGGTTTTGCTCCTGGTAGAACGATTATCTGTTCTTCCGAAGGTCGAAAACCTCTCGTCTTCTCTATATCGTCTTGGATAGCTTCCTTGAGTTCAGGTATCCCTGTGGTAGGAACATAATCGGTGAATCCGTCATCTAGGGCCTGTTTAGCGGCTTCCTTCACATTATCAGGGGTATCGAAATCTGGTTGTCCTATCTCGAATCTTACAACGTCTCTCCCTTCTCTTTCCATCCTGTTCGCTTTTGTCAAAAACTTTATCGGCGGTTCTCCTCTCAGCATAGAAAAGTCGCCGGCTAGACCTTTGCTCATGGAGTTCACCACAGCTTAGGGCTGAGGTATGCAGAGATCTTTAGCCCCGTGTTCAGAAATCTTTAGATCGGGATATTCATCCTGTATTATGTCGTGTATTATCTCCGCGTGTTTGACCTTTTCCTTAGCTAGGAATTGAAGGAACTCTGGATCTGTCCAGGGCTTATATATGCCTCCAGTCGCGGCTAGACCTTCACCCGGTTCTATCTTGAAATAGCAGGGGGAAGCTACACGAGCCATCTCGGGCCCCTCGTAAAATCGGTTGAAGCCACCCATGGATTCCGCGAGTTCGATATGGATGTCTATCGGGATATCTATAGCTTTTCGGATGGATGCGAACATGGGGATGCTTATATCTCCGAGAGGATTGAAGGTTCCAGCCCCAAGGTCTTCAAGCAACTTTCCTCCAGCTGCGTTAGCATGACCCGCATAGATGGATACTTTAAACGTGATATCTTTGGGGATCAAACCTTTCTTTTTGAGTTCATTCGCCAACCAAAGCATGCCTTCGTCGGTCACTAAAAATCCTCTGAACCCGAAGTCGATGCATCTTTTTATGTCCTTGAATGCTCTCACGAGATTGTCGGATCCTCTTACCCTCAATCCGGATAACGCGCCTTCCGGTGTCGCTATCTGTCTGCCCGTATTCCAGCCTGATCTAGGACCGGGAGTTATTATCACTTCCATATCGCTGTCATGTGCGAGCTGTGCAAACTCGTCCAACTCATCGTCCGTAAGGTATGTGCTCCCCATGACCGTGCTTATGAGTCTGTGGATGGGTATGTCCCTTTTCTCTCTTTCTTCTATCAAAGCTCTCAGCGTGGAAGGTCGTTCGATTCCCGAGATCTCCATCCGATAGTTCGTTCCGTCAGGGAATGTTTTCTCGGATTTAGGCAGATCTTTAGGATCTTCGCTCGGTATGCCAACATCTTCCATCGCTTCTAAAATTTCATCTATTTTGCTCATTATTTCCCAACCTATTATGCGCTACACTAATTGAATATAAGTATATAATTTCTTGGTAGTTAAGAACGCATCTCAGACAAATTAAAAAAATAATTTTTAATCGAGGTCTTCTTTTATAGTTTTAGAGAAGGACTTTCCTATCCCGTTTATCTCTAACAATTCAGACTCTGGAGCATCCCTCAGTTCTTCGATAGAGTGAAAACCTTCTGCGTAAATTTCTTCCGCCAAAGATGGGCCTACTCCTTGTATTTTCTGAAAAGTTTCTATTACTTTTTCTTTTTCTGTTTCATCAGTACTCTGCTCTTCTTCCTCTTCTTCGCTTTCATCATCGATTTCGTCATCTTCGATATTCAATTTTTTTTCTAACATCCGCTCACATTCAGCAAACTGCTCTTTTGCTTCGGCATGATCTCTCTTTTTGAAAAGTGAAATTCCTTTTTTTAGATAGGATCTCTCTTCTGATATGTCTAAACGTTGATCTCTAGCGGATTTGATCAGGCTTTTGACGGTCTCTATCTTATGTCTAACAGATTCCTCATCAATTTCCATCTCTTCTTTTTCTATTTCCTCGGTTTCATCTTCACCTTTCATGAATCCCTCTCTGATAATCATGGGAAGAAGTGGAAGTGAATCCATCATAGTTTCCTCCGCCTCTTTCTCTATCTCCTCTCTAGAGTTGTGCATGATGGAGTCAGTAACGTTAATCCCTCTTGAAACGCTGAAATCGCCGGTGTGACAAATGGTCCCGTCTATTTTCACGAATTCTCCTATGTCGACGTCTCCTAATGCAAATATATCTGACACATTACAGTTATCCTCTATCGTTATCTTCTCTTCACCTTTTATCTGACCTGCCTCAACACCCTCGGCTAGATGTATCTTCTGTCCTATTATGATCCCTCCTATCTCAGTGGCGTTCCCAGCTTTAACATCTCCGCTTTCGGAAACAATATCTCCTTCGATTTTATTCCCGTATCCAAGGATGATGTCTTCCTTTGACTTCAGTGATCCCACTATCCTTACTTCATTTTCCACTTCGATACCTTTTTCCGATTCTATGTCTCCCTTGATCACGGAGTTAGAAGGTAATCTTATCCCAATTTTATCTTTTTCTCTATTCCCTTCTTCTATCTGATGAAGCAGCTTTCGGTTTTTTTCCTTAAGACTATCTATCTTTTCTTCAAGCTTTTCTTTATGCTGTTTCAATTTTTCATTTTCGGTCTTTAGCTGTTTCTTTTCTTTTTTTAAGTTTTGAAGTTCGCTTTTAAATCTCTTATTTCGCCGTGATACTGAAGAGTTAGTCTTCTTTTTATTCCGGCTGTTACTTCTCATCCTTCCCCAAAAACAATTAAACTTTTTTCTATTTATGTTTTTTGCCGATATTGCACATCATGATATCTCTAGTGATCATATATTGAAGACAAAACTTTTCATCTAGAATTAATCAAAAGAAAGGTTTTTACCCTACGAAGAGCGGACGTTTTGATAGCATCTTTGGAAGTGGTATATCTCTGAAAGGCATATCTCCTTGTTCCTCTTTCAATCGGGACCTGAATTCTTCAAGCGTCATGACCGCCTGTTTCTCCTCGCCTCTTATCCTTACCGATAGCTCTCCACTTTCGATCTCGTCCGGACCTATCACCACTATGTAAGGGATCCATTCCTTCTCCGCCGCTCTGATCTTTTTACCTACGGTCCTGTCTGTATCGTCTATGTCAACTCTCGCACATTCGATCTTTTCTTCCAATTTGTTCACATAGTCGAGCTGATCGTCCGATATCGGAACGAACCTCACCTGAGTAGGAGCGAGCCAATAAGGAAATTCAGGCTTCTCTCCCTTTTCTTTTCGCATCGCGGCCTGTTCAAGTAGGGTGAACATGACCCTTTCTATTGCGCCGCTTGGGGAGAGGTGCAGAAGATAAGGGTGTTTCTCTTCGCCCTCTTCATCCACATATGTTATCCCGTACCTTTCTGCGTTTTCTACGTCCAACTGATCGGTCACCAAGGCGCTAGCTCTTCCCAATTGGTCGATATAGTTGAACTCGTATTTCATTATATAGTAGAAGAATCGTTCATCCCAGATCTCTATAAGTGCGGGTTCACCGTAGTTTTTGACTATCTCCACCAAGTGATCTTTATTTTCTTCAAAATAATCTTCCGTGCATCGTATACCTAGTTCTAGTGTTTCAGGTAAATCTATGCCGATCTGGTTAAGGACGTTGATAGCCAACTTCATCCTAGTCATCATCTCCTCCTCTGCTTGCTCGATGTCTCCACACAAGGCGTGGCTGTCAGGCATCGTGAAAGCTCTCAACCTCCTCAATCCCGTGAGTTCTCCTCGCTGTTCCATGCGGAAAGAGTACCTAGTTAGTTCGTAGAGTCTTACTGGTAGTTGTCTGTAAGAGATCGTCATGTCGTGACCCATCAAAAATTGGCCGAAGCAGGCCGCAAATCTCAGAAAGACGTTTTTGTCTGGAGTATCGATTTGATACTGTCTCTCCGGAAACCGGTCAAGATATTTTTTCAATGTTGGATGATCCATATCGTACATAACTGGGGATTCGATCTCCATAGCGCCGTATTTTCTGGTCTCCTCACTAACGAATCCTTCAAGGAGCCCCTTCATCATCCTTCCCTTGGGATAGTACCTCAGGTTGCCTGGATCGGAACCCTGCTCGTAATCCACCAACTCATGTTCCCTCATCAGATCTACGTGTGGGGACTTTCCCCCTGCTTTTTCCTTCTCTCCCGCTTCGTAAACGAAAAAATTTTTCAGATCTTCCTTGCCTTGGAAATCGTAACCCTTCACCTTATCGCCGTCGACTTCGACCTCGTGAAAGGTGCCATCTTCTTCGAGAACCCCCCATGTGGATTCCAAAGTTTCTGAGGCCTTGAGTGCCTTTGAAACGACTTCTTCTTTTTCTTCCTCTTCTACGACTATCTCTTTTGAAAGTTCTGAGAGCGGATGGCCTTTGCAGCTGAGCTTGAACGATTTATACCAGCCAAAGGGAGATCTGTGAACTTCGTAATAATCTCTCAAACCTTCTGCTAACCCTTTCAATATCTTTACTGCAGTGTCTGGGTCGGAAAGCTCAGAGCTCAAGTGAGCGTAAGGATATAACATGATTTTCTTTATATCTAATTCTTCAGCTGTGCTTTTGATCTCCTCGATGCCTTTCTTTATGACTTCGTCCACTTTGCCCTGGTCCCTCTCTTCCACAGCAGTGAAAACAGAGAGACACTCTTCCATCTCTCCTTTTTTCATCTCTTCTTCTATCTCTTCAGCTACAGGAGTATCTTTTTTGACTTCATATCTTAAGTAGTCGGAGTGGATCAACAAAATTTTCATCTATATCACCATCACACTATACCCATAATATTAGGGATCAATATACCGGCGATGATAAGACCGAAAAGGAAGCCGATCAAAAATGCCACCAAGAGATTGGACGTTTGATTAGTGACCTTTTCTGTTTCCTCATCGAACCTTACTTCTTGCAACCTTTTTCCCCACTCTAATTCTCGCATCGTATTTTCTATCTCACTCATCTTTATCAACCTCATTCTCATCTTCATCTTCTTCCATCAATTCGCCTCTCTTAGCCAAGATGATAAGACCGCTACAGCTTTCACAGCATTTCAATTCTTCATCCCAACAGGAGTTATCTCCCTTACAAACCCATCTGCCGCAGAATCCGCATTGGGTTATCTTTTCCCTTTCTCTAACGCCCTGACAGAGGTCACAAACGAATTTGTCCATCGAATACAGGTCGTTCTCAGGTTTTTCCCCCGGCTCCCGGATCTTCTTTATTACCTCGGTTACTCTATCGAATGCGTTTTGAGATGACATATAATGTTACATTCAATCTTGTGATTAAAAATTTTCTGTTCTTGAGAAAGCTTCTTAGTCCCGATATTCAGAAAAGTTAAGTACATCCCTGATTTAATCCTATAACAATAATGGCAGCTTACAAGAGAAAGGATGGTTATTATCACAAGGCCCAACAAGAAGGATACCGCTCTAGAGCTATCTACAAGTTGAAACAGATAGACGAAAAATTTAACATATTCAAAGAGGGAGATGTGGTTGTCGATTTAGGCGCAGCACCAGGAAGTTGGAGTGAGTATGCTGTCGAATGCGTGGGTGAGGGGAATGTTCTCGCTGTTGATAAGAAGAGGGTCAGGGATATAGAAGGGGTAACTTTTCATCAGGGAGATATGACGGACAAAGATTTTGTGAGAAGGATATCTATAATAGCGGGAGATGTAGATGTTGTGATGTCCGATATGTCTCCTAACATCACTGGAAATTATTCTGTGGATCACGCTAGATCCATCTATTTGGCCCAGCAGGCTTTAAATTTTTGCTACGCTAATCTATCTAAAGGTGGAAAGTTCGTTGTTAAAATCTTCCAGGGTGAGGATTTTGAAAACTACTTAGACACCGTAAAGGAGACTTTCCGTTTCGTCTACGGCCATTCACCGCAAGCCTCAAGAGAATCCAGCTCAGAGATGTATGTGATATGTAAAAGTTTTAAGGGCGGAAAAAAGTGAACTTTTGAAGGTAGAAGGCACAACGCTTTTATACTACATGGAATCTTAAGCCAAAGCGCAATATAAAAACTCACTTTCACGACACTCATAATGGAGGAAACACTTTGCCTGAGGAAGAAAAAAAACAAGAAGAAGACGATTTCCAATATATCGTCCGGTTGATGAACACCGACCTGGACGGAGATAAGCCGTTAGTTTATGCTCTCAGAGAGATAAAAGGAGTTGGTACTAGAGTAGCAGAGATGGTCGTCAATTGTACCGATATCGATCCTAACGCCAAGATTGGATATCTAGAGGAAGAAAAAATAGAAGAGGTCAGGGAATCTCTTCTCAACTTTACGGATGAGGCACCTACATGGGCTGTGAATAGAAAAAGAGATCCCGTCACTGGAGAGAATGACCATGTCCTTAAGAACGAATTAGATACCGTGCACAGAGAAGATATAAACAGGATGCAGAAGATAAGTTCTTACAAAGGTATCAGACATGAAAGAGGACATAAAGTCCGAGGGCAGAGGACCAAATCTAACGGACGAACTGGGATGGAGCTTGGTGTTGAAAAGAAGGTCGCTAGAGCCCAAGCCAGTGGAGAAGAAGAATGATCAGAGGGTGATGATAAATGGGAGATCCAAAGTTTAGCAGAAAAAAGTTCGAAAAACCATCCCATCCCTGGCAGGAAGAGCGGATAAAAGAGGAGAACGATTATATAAGGCACTATGCCCTGAAAAATAAGAAGGAATTTTGGAAAGTGCGATCTATTTTAAAGAACATCAGGGCCCAGGCTAGAAATCTTCAGGCTCGTTTAAGATACGGAGAAAAACAGGCTAGCGAAGAGATGGACGCTCTTTTGGAAAAACTGAGAGATAAAGGATACTTGAAAGGACAGGATCACACTCTAAACGACGTTCTCAATCTGAGTGTGGAAAACATCCTCAATAGAAGGCTTCAGACCCTAGTTTATCACAAAGGACTAGCCCACTCTCCGAGACAGGCTAGACAATTCATAATCCACGGTCATATAGCCATGAATGGAAGAAGAGTGACCGTTCCTAGTTACATCGTAAACAAAGAAGAAGAATCGACCATCGAATACTATTCTAATTCTCCATTGTCTGATGAACTTCATCCAGAACGACCTGAGGATGAAATAACACCTACCAGGATACCGAAGATGATTGAAAACGATCAACAGAAAGAAAGAGGATATAATAGGAGATGAAAAACATGGGAAAATGGGGTATAGCTCACGTATATGCTTCTTACAACAACGTGATAATAACTATCACAGATATAACCGGGGCTGAAACGCTCTCAAAATATTCTGGTGGTATGGTCGTTAGACAAGATAAAGATCAGTCATCGCCTTATGCCGCAATGGAGGCCGCTGAAGAAGCGGTAAAAGAGGCGAGAGACAAAGGCATTACGAAGTTACACGTAAAGATAAGGGCTCCAGGTGGGAGTAAATCAAGATCTCCAGGACCGGGTTCACAGGCCGCTATCAGAGCCTTTGCAAGGTCTGGGATCAAGATAGGCACAATAGAAGACGTGACACCGATCCCCCACGACTCCACAAAAGCTAAAGGTGGACGTCGGGGTAGACGTGTTTAGAGATCAGAAGGGTCTAAGATGGATATAGAAGTCAGAAAACTGGAGGAAAGAAAAGCCGAACTCTTGGTTTCGGAGACCAATCCACCGTTGGCAAATGCACTTAGAAGAGTACTTATAGCTGATATACCGAAATTGGCTATAGAAGACGTTGAGTTCCACCTGGGAACCATCGGTGGAGAAGACGATAAAGAATATGAAAGCGCAGCTCCTCTGTTCGATGAGGTCATAGCTCACAGATTGGGGATGTTGCCCATACCCACTGATCTGGAACTTTTTAATTATCGATCTGAGTGTGAGGAATGCGAAGGTGATGGTTGTCCCAACTGCACCGTTATCTATAGTCTGAACAAAAAAGGTCCGTGTACTGTCTATTCAGGTGATCTGATGCCTGTCGGTGAGAACGAACTCAAACCTGTAGATGATCTTATCCCTATAGTAAAACTCAATGAGGATCAAGCGCTGCTGATGTACGCGACGGCCGAACTCGGGACCGCTAAAGAACATGCAAAATGGCAACCTACGAGTGGAGTAGCTTACAAGTATTATCCGGAGATAGAGATCGACTCTAAGGAATGTGATGAATGCGAAGAATGTATAGAAGTATGTCCTGTCGATATCTTAGAGATGAAAGACGACGGATTGACAGTCACAGATGTTGAAGAATGCAAACTCTGTAAAGCTTGTGAAGAAGCCTGCGGTCAAGACGCAATAAAAGTAGAGGGCCGAGATGATAAGTTCATCCTGACCTTTGAGACCGATGGATCACTGAGTGCTGAAGATGCCTTGAAGAAAGGGTTGGAGGTACTCAACGAAAAGTTCACGAGTATGGTCGATCTGATCGAGGATATCTAGTGTAGAAAGATCACACTTTTAATCAATAGAATTTAAATATCCGAGTTACTTCTCTGTTTTGCTCAGAAAAACCCTTAATAACTAATGCTTAAGAGGGTAGCTGAGGAATAAATATTCCTCATTTCCCCTCGGTTTCTCGCTGAAGCTCATAATGCGAGGGTAGCCAAGCTAGGCCAACGGCGCAGCGTTGAGGGCGCTGTCCCGTAGGGGTCCG
>JBMCXO010000030.1:0-16143 GCA_048621055.1 Candidatus Natronoplasma sp.
CTTCGAATTTCGCTGTAACGGACTTATCTTCATCCATAGTGATGGTGATCTGTTCCTCAGACCCGGAGGCATCTCCCGTCCATTCATCGAAGTACCAGTGTTCATTTGGGATGGCTGTTATAGTCACTTCTGTTCCATAGTCAAAATAAGGACCTTCTCCTTCAACTTCCACCTCGCCTTCCCCTTTTATATCTGTTTTAAGTTCAGTAGGAACATATTTCAGATACACTTTACCCTCTACACTAGAAGCTTCAGAGCCGCCCTTTTTTATATATTCATCATAGAATTGGTCAGAGTTAATCTCACCTTTACCTGGAATACCATCAGCTACATCTAAACCGTATGATCTCCCTCCATCACCTCCACCCTGAATGCCAGGCCCATCTTCACCGTCTTCACCGTCATAATTAAGATCAGCTTCATCAGCTTCTCCCCCGTCGCCATCTATTGCTCCTCCGCCCCCTCCAGCTGAACTATCCTCAAACTCGTGAGAATCAGGGTGATCAATGTAAAGCCCTCCTCCACCGCCTCCGTGGGCTGTTGCTATTCTGGTATCATCAATATTTACAGTTACTGCGTCACCACCGTCACCAGCAGAACCTCCGCTTCCTCCTTCATAGCAAGTCACACTGATTTCATCATCCTCATCGGCCATGATGTAGCCCTCTACATATCCTCCATCTCCACCATCACCTCCGACACTATCTTCATGAGAGGTATCTGCGTCTTGTCCACTTCCTCCGTTGATTTGGATGAAATACCTACCTTCTGTCAGCGTATCTGTAGCACCTGTATCATAGCTTCTTTTTTCCCCTGCTTCCCAATTAGATTGTAGAGAATTATCTTCATCTGAATGACTCGATTCAATGTTCTCTCTCTTTACGGTCTCTGTCATCCCCAAAGTTGTACCTGCTGAGCCAACTGTGAGGAATATTATTATTCCAAATGTCAAGTATTTTTTCCATTTCAATTCTCTCACCTATGATCTGTAATCGACCAAGTGTAAAATATATTAATATATTAGTTTTACGGATAAACTATATTAACTAACCTTATGAAAAATAATTTCGACCTGTAATCTTGATCCTATATATAAGATAAATTTTTCATTATCCACCTGTGCTACTATAGCTTATTTACTCCTTCTCTCACCCTAAAATTAATTACGAATCACGAGTTCCCTCTATCGTGAGAGCATGACCGAACCGGAACCTTTCAAGATCAAGATGGTGAAATCTCTCAAACGCCTCTCTAGAGAGGAAAGAGAGAAGAAGATAGAGGAGGCGGGATACAACGTCTTTAAACTGCGTTCCGAAGACATCTTCATAGACTTATTGACCGACTCAGGAACGACGGCGATGAGTGACAAGCAATATTCTGAGATGATCGATACGGAACAAGCCTACGCGGGCAGTGATTCTTATTATCGCCTCGAGAAAGTCGTTGAAGAGCTATTCGGCTTCGATAATTTCGTGATAGTTCATCAAGGAAGAGCTGCAGAGAACGTACTCTTCTCTGTCCTGGTCGATGATGGAGACTATGTCCCGAACAATATGCATTTTGACACAACTAGAGCTAATGTCAAGCACAAGGGAGGGAAACCGGTGGATCTTGTCAGGGAGGAAGCATACGAACCTTCCAAAAGATTGGATTTCAAAGGCGATATGGACGTAGAAAGGCTAGAAGAATTCATTGAAGAAAAGGGGGACGAAAATATACCCCTAATAATGTTGACCATCACCAATAATACCGGGGGCGGACAACCGGTATCTATGCAAAATATAAGAAAGGTTTCGGAAGTCGCAGAACAATACGATATACCGTTCTTCTTCGACGCCTGCCGTTTCGCGGAGAACGCCTATTTTATCAAGCAGCGGGAAGAAGGTTATTCAGATAAATCGATCCGTGAGATAACCGAAGAGATGTTTTCCCATGTAGATGGTTTTACTTTCAGCGCGAAGAAAGAAGGTCTGGTAAATATAGGTGGTCTACTAGGTATAAAAGACAAAGATCTGCGTCTCAAGTGTAAGAACCTGAGTATAATAATCGAAGGATTTCCCACCTATGGTGGCCTAGCGTGCAGAGAGCTGTCGGCGATAGCACAAGGGCTGAAGGAAGCTACTAAAGAAGATTATCAAAAATACAGGCACCAGCAGGTACACTATTTAGCGAAAAATCTGTTGGAAGAGGGAGTTCCGATCATCGAGCCCGCTGGTGGTCATGCGGTTTTTGTAGATGCGGGGCGTTTTCTACCCGACATACCACCACAGCAATTTCCGGCTCAAGCTCTGACAACTGAACTGTACAAGGAATCGGGTATAAGAGCCGTTGAATTGGGAACGAGCGCCTTCGGAGAAAAGGATGAGGACGGCAACATCATACCTGCACAGATGGAGACCATGCGTTTGGCTATCCCTCGAAGAGTGTATACGCTCAACCAGTTGAGGTATGTGGCGGAATCTGTTAGAGACCTGTATGAAAATAGAGATGAGATAAGCGGCTTGAAAAGAACGTACGCTCCTGAGTTATTAGGGCATTTTACTGCAGAATTCGAGCCTATTGGGAGATGAACTCTTCAAGATTCGTCGATTCTTGGGAACTGTATCTGAAATCTCCTGTTCGGTGAAGGTGAGATTCTGACTATCACCTGCCTTTCGAGTGAATAGTACTTTCTTCTTCCTTCCCTCCTGGAAGAGACTATCCCCTCCAGTTCCAGCTTTTTCAGATGATGTTTGGCTGTTTTCCCGTCCATACCTACTCTTTCCATCAACTCTGATACGTACCTATCTCTATCAGTCAATTGGTGCATTATCTCCAATCTTGCCTTCGAACCAACTATATCTATCGGTTCCATCTTATCACGTATAATATTCCTAAGAATGTTTATATATTTTAACCTTTTGTTGCTTGAATGTGATAACATGCCCGAAATACCGAACGAATCGGAAGGAGAAAAAAGAGTCGTGAGAGAAGGAGATCTGGAACACGAAGTGTATCTCAACAAGGAGCAGGTGGCTGATTTCTTGGAGTCGATGGCAAAGCAGCTGAGAGAAGGAGATACAGTTACAATTGAGACGGATGAATGGGAACTCCCGTTCATTTTTAGGGACAATATAGAATTGGATATAGATTTCGAGGGATACGGAGAGAGAGAACTGGAGATAGAGATAGAGTTCAAGGGTAAAAGAGAGGACAAAGCACCAACGATATCCTAAAAAATCCCTTCCTCTGAGCAACTTTTTTATTTTATGAAGCTTTACAGGTGCCGATGAGATTTGTTTACGGACCTATAGATCCCTGGCGATTGAAACGTTCTTTAGGTATAGACCTGATAAGTGAAGAGGGTCGTGTGTGTTCTTTTGATTGCATTTACTGTCAGATCTCAAAATGTCAAGAACTGACGTCTAAAAGAAGAAAGTTTGTAGAGATCGAAGAGGTAAGAGAGGAGTTGATAGAAGCTTTAGAGATCGTGGGAGATAACGTTGATTATCTAACATTGTCTGGCATGGGCGAACCTACTTTAGCTTCGAATCTACAAGATGCGGTAGAGATGTTAGAAGAAGTTTCGGATAAGCCAAAAGCCATACTCACCAATAGCTCACTTCTACATCTCCAAGAGGTACGTAGACCTTTGAAAAGATTGGATTATGTGATAGCTTCTCTCGACGCCGTAGATGAAGAGAGCCTTCAAAAAGTGAACGATCCTGCTGAAGGTATCAGCTTTGATGATATAATCGAGGGATTGAGAGTTTTTGGAGAAAATTATAGCGGAACCTTTGCAATCGAGATCATGTTTGTGGAGGAGAACAAACATCAGGTTGAGAAGATGGCGGACCTCGTTGAGTGTCTAGATGTGGATGAAGTTCAACTGAACACTCCATTGAGACCCTCTGTTGTAGAACCAATGAAGGAAGAAGAGTTGAAGCAGATGGAGGATCATTTTGAAGGAGTTAAAACAAAGATGGTCTACGAGGCGAAGAGAACCGATACACCGGATCTCGATGAGGAAGAGGTCATCAGGCGAGGAAGAGCTAAAACTGAAAAATAAACCTTATATTCAACGTTCTTTTTTATCAATTTGGAGTGGTAATAATGGAATATTTCGAGATAAAGGGCTCTAGATTGGAGTTAGTAGAGGGAGATATAACGGAGCAGGAGACGGAAGCGGTTGTAAACGCCGCCAATAAAAGGCTCGCTCCGGGAGGAGGCGTGGCTGGAGCCATACATAGAGCGGCGGGTCCCGAACTTTACGAGGAGTGTAAAAAGCTGGGCGGCTGTGAGACGGGAGATGCAAAGATAACTAAGGGCTATGAACTTCCTGCAGATCATGTTATCCATACCGTAGGACCTGTTTATTCTAGCACTGAAAAAGATGAGATAGATTTAAGAAGCTCTTACAAAAGGAGTCTTGAAATCGCTCTTGAAAACGATATAGAAAGTATCTCCTTCCCATCGATAAGTACAGGAGCCTTTGGCTATCCGACTGATGAGGCCGCTGATATAGCTCTAGATGAGATCAAGAGATTTCTTCAAGATAATGAAGGTATAGATCTTGTCAGGATGGTACTCTACAACGATCAAGATTATGAAATCTATCTAGAGAAAGCTGAAAATATATACTGAGGTTAAACTCGACTTGGGTAGTGTCCTCTCTCCATCTGCTCGATGTGAGGATTTACAAGTAAAAATAATGTATAGATAAAAGGGGTTTTGAACCGTTTTTATCGTTCTTCCCAGACTTGATCGAGTTCTTCCATCACGCTCCTTCTCACGTTCTCAGATGTGAACTCTTCAAGATGACCTGGGACTTCTACCATCGGTATCTTACCTTCTAGGTGTTCTATCATCGGCTTGGTCTTCTCCTTGAACTCCTGCAGTCTAGACTTGATCCTCTCTTCTGTATCATCTGATCTCTGTATCACTTCTACTCCGCAGTCTTCACACTTGCCGTTTTCGGGAGGATCGTATTTTAGGTGGTATACTTTACCACACTCAGGACATATCCTTCTCTTTGTTGTTCTCTCGATTATCTTTTCATCAGTGTTCCTAACCCAGACTATGAAATCGATCTTAGACCCTTTCTCTTCGACCAAGTTGAGGAGGAACCTTACCTGTTTTTTTGTTCTAGGATAGCCGTCTAGGACCTGATTCCGGTAGTCTTTCTTGCCGAAATATGATTCGAAAAGTTCATTGGTTATGTGGTCCGGAACGAACTTTCCTCTGTCGACAAAGTACTTAGCTTTAAGACCTAGGAGTACTTCTTCTTCGTTAGTCCCTATCTCTTCAGCTATCTTTTCATCGGAGATGAACAGTTTTTCTTTTTCGTCCCAAAACTGCGATATATCTCCATCGTATTGGTACTCGTCGAAACTTCCCAGGTAGGACCTAAATATATTCCCAGTGGATAGCTGTTCCAGGTCATATTCATCAACTAGAACGTCGATTCTGGGCTGCTTTCCCGCTCCGCTCTTTCCGGTCACGATCACATTGGTGACTTCTTCAGGTGCATTTTCGTACATGTTTGTTCCCGTTTGAAATATCATGTCGGTATATTTTAATTTGGGTCATTAATGGCTTTTTAATCGGAACATTTATTATATCCTCTTATTTCATTGGGATGAAAGGTGAGATAAAAATGTACGAGGTGCGATTCCACGGCAGAGGTGGACAGGGTGCCGTCACCGCTGCGCATACTCTCGCCGACGCCGCTTTTAGAGAAGGTAAAGATGTTCAATCTTTCCCGATGTTCGGTGTCGAGCGTAGAGGGGCGCCTGTTGCGGCCTTTGCCAGGATCGATGAGAAAGAGATAGATGTGAAAACACAGATATACGAACCAGATATAGTGATAGTGTTGGACATGAGTTTGTTAGAGGTGGTCGATGTTACCGACGGTTTAAAAGAAGGTGGCAAGATAATATTGAACACCGGTAAAGACCCGTCAAAATTCGATTATCCTAACGTTGAAGTTTATACTGTCAATGCTACAAAGATAGCTGTTGAGAACGGTCTTGGAACCGAAACGAATCCTATCGTCAACACTGCAGTTCTAGGTGCATATTCAAGGGTCGCCGGAAATGTGAAGATGGAGAACATAAAGAAGGCGATAGATAACAACGTTCCGGTGAAGCACGATGAGAATAAGAAGGCCGCGGAACAGGCTTACGAAAACGTAGTTGGGGTGTAAAAATGTCAAAAGTAAAAATCACTATAGCCGGAATTAATAAGAAAGCTGGTAGTTCAAAAGAGTACAAGACTGGAAGCTGGAGAACGATGAAACCCGAGGTAGACATTGAGAAGTGTATACAGTGTTTCAAATGTTTCGATTATTGTCCAGATGGTGCAGTTAAGAAAACTGAGGACGCGATCGAATTCGACTTAGATTACTGTAAGGGCTGCGGTATATGTGAAAAAGAATGTCCCGTAGATGCTATCGTTATGATAGAGGAGGAGAAGTGATAAAATGGGAGAGCAGAAAGGAATGACTATCCAAGGTAATATGGCTACGGCTTTGGGAGCTAAGCTGTGTGAACCAGATGTTATACCCGCGTATCCTATAACTCCTTCTACATTGTTCCCAGAGAAAATTTCAGAGTACATAGCCGACGGTGAGTTGGACGCTGAAATGATCAGGGTTGAAAGCGAACATTCGGCGATGAGTGCATGTATAGGGGCTTCCGCAACAGGGGCTAGGACCTGTACCGCTTCAGCCTCACAGGGAATAGCGTTGATGCACGAGATGCTGTTTATCGCGGCTGGTATGCGCTTACCGATAGTGATGGCAGTTGGTAACAGAGCCCTTTCCGCACCGATCAATATATGGGCTGATCACCAAGACAGCGTGTCTTCAAGAGATTCCGGTTGGATGCAGTTCTATGCTGAGAAAAATCAGGAAGGCTTGGATCTGATGATACTCGCCTTCAGGATAGCTGAAGATGAGAGAGTTCTTCTACCTGCGATGGTAGGGATTGATGCATTTGTACTGACTCATACCGTTGAAGGTGTTCAAGTGCCTGCAAAGGAAGATGTAGATGAATTTTTACCTCCGTATGATCCACCGCACGGAAAATTAGATCCTGAAAACCCGATGACATTCGGTTCATTAGGAACTCCGGAGTATTACCAGGAGTTGAAATATGATCAGACCCAGGCGATCGAGAAAGCACCAGAAGTAATCGATGAGATCTTCGATGAATTTGAAGAGGAATTCGGCAGGGAATACAACCGGATAACTCCGTACAAGTGCGAGGACGCAGACATAATATTGTTGACTATGGGTTCGATGGCCGGAACTGCGAGAGCAGCCGTTGATGAGATGCGAGAAGAAGGTAAAAAGGTAGGAATGGCGAAGATGACGGTGTTCAGACCCTTCCCGGGAGATCTGTTGAAAGAGATAGCTGGAGATGCAGATGGCCTTGCAGTCGTGGATAGAAACATTTCACCCGGCTTTGGAGGAGCAATGTTCGCTGATAGCGCTGGAACATTCATCAACGAGAGTAAAAGTCCGCTGATGAAGAACTTCATAATAGGTCTCGGTGGAAGAGAGATATTCAAGGAGAACTTCAAAGAGATGTACGAGAAGACCAAGGAAGCAGTAGAAGCCGGTAAAGTAGAGAAACCAGTGGAATGGATCAATATGAATGAAGAGGTAATGAGGTGATCAAGATGGCAGAAGATGAAGAAAAAGAAATGTTTGCGTCTGGCCACAGGATGTGTGCCGGCTGCGGTGAAGGTACAGCGATGCGAACGATATTGAATGAAGCGGGCCCGAACACTATTGCGACTGTAGCTACAGGGTGTCTTGAAGTCACAACGA
Source organism: Candidatus Natronoplasma sp. (assembly GCA_048621055.1). Lineage (GTDB taxonomy): Archaea > Thermoplasmatota > Thermoplasmata > Halarchaeoplasmatales > Halarchaeoplasmataceae > Natronoplasma. The sequence goes on from JBMCXO010000030.1 coordinate 7,814, forward strand.
CCGCTTATCCTCAAACCGCCTGGGAGATTCCGGTGATACACGCCGCATTCGAGAACGCGGCGAGCGTCGCCTCAGGTATCGAAGTAGCTCTGAAACAGATGGGTAAGAAAGGAGAAACTAACATAATATCTTTCGCTGGGGACGGTGGAACTTTCGACATAGGTTTCCAGGCTCTTTCTGGCATGTTCGAGAGGAAGCACAATGTGACTCATATCTGTCTCGATAATGAAGCCTACATGAACACGGGCATACAGCGCTGCAGTTCGACACCCTATGGTGCATCGACGACCACTTCTCCGTCGGGAGAATACAGTATCGGCGAGGACAGACCGAAGAAGCCTCTAGCCAGGATATCCGGTGCTCACGACATACCTTACGTTGCCACCGCAACCATTGCTTATCCAGATGATCTTAGGAAGAAAGTGAGAAAGGCTTTGGATGCGGACGGTCCTGCTCTGGTTCATGTCTTTGCGCCTTGTCCAACAGGATGGAGACATGGAAGCGCGGATTCTATCGAACTGGCAAGATTAGCTGTAGAGACGGGCATATTCGTGCTGTGGGAAGCCGAAGACGGAGAGATCTGTGATATCAATATCACTCGTAAACCAAAGGACAGAAAACCAGTTGAAGAGTACCTGAAGACACAGAGAAGATTCGCTCATCTGACAGATGAACATGTAGAGAAGATACAGAAAGAAGTCGACGAGAAGTGTGAAGAGTACGGTTTCTAAAGCGACCAAACCTCTTATTTTTCTTTTTCTCTATTCTTCAAAAGTGTCAGTTTCAATTGAGTAGAGAACTTTATGTCCTTCCAAGGCGGAGTGTATCTGGTCCGCGAAGCGGATAGCATCGCTCAGTTCTGCATCATCGCCCCAATCGTATACCATGTCGTACTCGCCTCTCTGAGGTTTGAAGCCTAGACCGTGCAGGAGGTCTACGACCTTCGAAGGTCTCTCTCCTTCGCTGTTGAACGTGAGTTTGATGTAAGTTTTCATCAATATAAGAGAGTTATTTTCTATTATTAAGCCTTTTTCATAATGGTTTATCCGATTCTTCCGGCCGATTACCGAACAATTTGCAGCCTAGGTAGCCGTAGAATGCCGGAAGTAATCTTATGAAATACCACAGCGTCATCTGATGATCTAACATCTTTCCTGGGGAGTAGTTCTTCCACAATCTTCCGTGCTTCAGACTGAGCTGTTTTCTTCCAAAGCCGTTCCAGAACGCCTGTTTTAAAAAGCCGTGGAAGCTCCCTCTTGTTCGATGGTAGACTATAGCGTTTTCGTTGTGTCCTATTTTTCCTCCGGCTTCCACCGCTCTTAAGTTAAGATCTATGTCTTCAGCCGTCTGAAACCATGGGTCGAATCCGTCGATCTTTTTGAACAGTTGTTTATCATATAGAAGGTTACAGCTCGGATAAGTGATGTCAAAACCTTTATGGAAGAGTTCAACTCTTTCCAGCTCTTCGAAGGCATGGTATCCTATATTTATCGTCTTTCCCGCTACTACGTCGTACTCTTTTGCGCTCTCTCTCATCTCTTCGGCCCAGAATGGGTTTACTATCACATCGCCGTCGATGAACGCGACTTTTTCACCTTTTGCTTTTTTGACACCAAAGTTTCTCGCCTCTCCTCTTGTCCCGCCTTTGATGTAAAGGTTTATGAAGTCGTGTTCTTCAGCGTAGTTTCGGACAATTTCCTGCGTACCATCGTCGCTGTGTGCATCCACGATTATCACTTCTAACGGCTGGTCCTGGATGAGAAGGCTGTCTAGAAGATCAGGCATGTCTCTTGCTTCGTTCTTGACCGTTATGATAATACTGATGAGCATGGTATCTATTTCCGTGTCGATTGATGTAGAAATGTTTTCTTATTTAAAATAAATCATTAGAGATGAGATTGATGATTTAAATCAATTACCAAATCTAATATTCTTCTACCTATATCTTATCTATCCTTTCAAAATGGTCTTAGTTTCTAGTCACGACAGAGTTGATCCCCTTAGATAGTATTATCCCAGCGGATAAAGGAAGGGCTGGGTGAACTCTCCCGATCTCCTAAAGAATCAAAAAGAGGAAAAGACGTAAAAAAAACTAGCGGGAACCTCAGATCCGATGCTTTACCGGTTGAGGATAGGAGAATACAGAGCTACCTCTTGGGTTGATGAAGAAGTAAAAGAAGTCCTGGTTTAAAAGATCGCTCCTAGGAAAAAAGCCTATAGAGATCTGTCGAGTCTGGGATGACATCTTCAGTTAACATGGACATTTTATTTGAAAAACTCGGCTTAGACATGCTTTACAAATGCACATGCTCTCAAAACCCTTTTAAATAAGTTAATATTAGGTGAAAGTGATGACAGATAACATAGGCACAGGAGCAAAAAAGGTGATCATCGGTATAGACGGAGTGCCTATCGGCTTGATAGAAGGCCTTATCGATAAGGGCAGGATGCCGAATTTTGCTTCTTTAGTTTCAGAAGGGAACCTTTCAGCGATGAGAGCGGCGATCCCGGAAGTCTCAAACGTGAATTGGACCAGTATTGTTACTGGAAAAAACCCGGGCGAGCACGGCGTCTTCGGCTTCACGGATCTTATCGAAGGAACCTATACCATCAATTTCCCGGACAGGAGAGCTGTCAAAGCTTCCCCTTTCTGGGATGATGAAGAGAGAAAATACGTTATATTGAACGTTCCCGCTATGTATCCCGCTCCGGATATCAACGGCACATTCGTGTCTGGTTTTGTTTCACCTGACCTCGAAAAGGCGGTTCGACCTAAATCTGCCTTGAGTGTGTTAGAAGAGATGGATTATCAGGTTGACGTTGATTCAGAGAAAGCCCACAAATCTAAAAGACTCTTTTTGCACCAGCTCTTCGAGACCTTGGAGAAAAGAGAAAAAGCTTACAGGCACTTCTGGGACGAGAAATGGGATATTTTTATGTTAGTCTTCACAGGCAGCGACAGATTGGAGCATTTCTTGTTCGATGCGTATCTAGAGGAAGACCATGAATATCACGAGAGGTTCATCGAATATTTCGAAGAGGTTGACAGGATAATAGGCGAGATCGTTGAGAAGATGGACGAAGAAGACGAGCTAATAATGCTGTCAGATCATGGTATGGAACTGATCAAACAGAACGTTAATTTGAACAAGGTTCTGGAGGACAACGGTCTTTTAAAGACTGGGGATGAACCCTCCGAGAGGTACAGGAATATAAAGGAAGGTACGAAAGCTTTCGTTTTGGATCCTGGGAGAGTGTACCTGAACAGGAAAGGAAAGTATCCTCGTGGAGGCGTTCAGGAGAGCGAAGAGGAAGAGTTGTTGGATAAGATAACGGATTTGTTCAAGGACTTACGTTTTGACGGTGAAAAAGTTATTGAGGAGGTCAATAGAAAAGATGAAATCTATTCAGGAGAAGAGACCGAAAGGGGTCCTGATCTGGTGCTTACGCCTGCTTCGGGCTACAACCTGAAGGGTAGTATGAAATACGACTCCGTCTTTGAACGAAATATATTTAAAGGTAAACACACACTGAAGGATGCGTTCCTGTTCAGAAGGAACGGACCTTTGCCGGATGAACCGAAGGTTGAAGACGTGAGAAGTCTTATAGACGATTAAGAAAAATCAGGGTAGATAAGATGTCAGATGTAGATAATAATGGAAAAATACACAACGCAGATAATACGTGCTGGAATTGTCCCGCCGCGAAATTCAGAGGTAATGTAGATTTTAGAGGATGCGGACAGTCTCGAAGGATAGTCCCGAAAGGCGAGGACAAGCAGCTGATGATAGAGTGCAGGAGAAGAGAAGAGTTGGGTCACTTTGAACCCAACATAACTTTCGAACAGTGTCCCGAATGGATAATGGGTGAGCACGGCTACATGTTGAAAGACATGAGGGTGATGATTCTAGGCATGGACGGCTATCTGGGTTGGACTTTGGCTTTAAAACTCGCCAATCAGGGCTTTCAGGTCTCCGGTATAGACGACTACACAAGAAGAGACTGCGTGATGGAGAAAGGATCTCACACACTGGTCCCGATCCCTAATATGACTAGAAGATTAGAAGCTGCGACGGAAGAACTCGGTGTCACTCTCAACTTCAGGAGGATGGACCTCAACAACATGAAAAAATTGAGAGAATTCATGGAGGAAGTCAAGCCGGAATCGATAGTCCATTACGCCGAGATACCATGCGCTCCATACTCGATGGTGGACGCGGAACATGCGATAGAGACTCAGAGGAATAACGTTCTAGCTACCTTAGGTTTACTCCACATAATGCGTGATGTGGTACCGATGACATCACTTCTTAAACTCGGTACCATGGGAGAATACGGCTCACCTCTCACTGGAAGACCGCTCTTCGAAGGTCTATTTCCGAACGACGCTGTTTTACAGTGGGACGATAGGGAGTGGAGCATGGGAGGCGAGATGACCCCTAGAGATCCGGCTAGCTTCTACCACGTCTCTAAGGTACAAGATACATACAACATCTACGAGGCGTGCAAGTACTGGTGGCTTCGCTCTTATGACATAATGCAGGGTATCATATACGGAGTTCATACGGAAGAGGTCTCACAGCATCCCGATCTTAGAACTAGATTGGACTACGACGAGTGGTTCGGAACCGTAGTCAACAGGTTCGTTTCTCAGGCGATAGAAGGTATTCCACTTACCGTATACGGTGAAGGGGAACAGATCAGAGGCATGATCGCTCTAGAAGATGCTATGGAGTGTATGATCAGATTGATAACTTCACCTCCAGAGCCGGGACAGTACGACGTTGTCAACCAGGTTTCCGGGCTGCACAAGATCAGAGATGTTGCTGATACAGTCGCTAAAGTCGGCAATGAAAAATTCGATCTCGACGTTGAAATACAGAGGTTGGAAAACCCCAGAGTCGAGGCAGAAGAGCATCCAATGGAAGTCGTCTCTAGAAAATTACCTCAGGAGCACGGATTTGAACCTAGCGTGCCGATGGAAAAAGAGGTTGAAAGGATGTTCGACTTACTAACAGAGGACCACATAAAGCAGAGGATCAAAGAGAAGAAGCACGTGATAATGCCGAAGACTAGATGGTCCGGCGAGAAGAAGGAATCCGGCGTTCTAGAAGTCTACAAACCCGGAGAAAAAGAAAAAGGAGAGTATGAAGGTAAACTAGACACAGAGTGATCAAAATGGAAGTGACAATAGATAACATAGATGAAGAGATAAACGAATCAGACAAGCCAGTTTTCGCTCTCTTCTGGGCCTCGTGGTGTACCGCATGCAAAAGAAGCGAGGTCACCGTTAGCGAGATAGAGGAAGAAAGAGACGACATCAAGGTCATCGAAGCTAACGTTGACAAGAACATGGGTCTCAGAGACAAGTTCGATATCAGAGGCGTTCCCACTTTCATCATGTTCAACGGTGGAGAAGAAGTGGATAGAAAAGTCGCCGCCCAGGGTAAAAAACTGCTGAACAAGATGATCGACGAAGCAGTGGATAAATGATAACGGCAGTCATCCCGGCTTACAACGAAGAGGACAGGATCGAAAAGGTTCTAAAGGAAACTTCTCAATATGTTGACGATATCATAGTTGTGGATGATTCTTCCACCGATGGAACTGTTCAAGTGGCTGAAGAATTTTCTAAAGTAACTTTGTTGAGGAATGAAGAGAACCTTGGTTACCTAAGATCTTTGAGGAGAGGGTTTGGTGCTGTTGAAGGGGAAATAATAGTGACCATAGATGCAGATGGAGAACACGATCCTTCGTTCATACCAGATCTGGTGTCTCCGATAGAAGAGGGTGAGGCAGATCTCGTTTTTGGGAAACGGGAGAGTATCCCTAGATGGTCTGAAAGACTGATATCTAAGTTAGCGAAGTTGAGAGCTGGTGTTGAAGATACTGGGACCGGATTACGTGCGTTGAGGAAAAGCTTGGCGGAGCGGATGGAACTTCACGGATATTGTACCTGCGGAACTTTCGCGTTAGAGGCTGTTTCGTTGGGGGCATCGGTGACAGAAGTGAAAGCTCCTGTACGAGAAGTAGAGAAGGCTAAAAAGATAGCGTGGCAGCATTTCTTTCAATTCTTTGTGGTTTTATGGTGGGTGACGGTTAGAGATCTTTTGTCCTAAAGATTAAATCAGAGATAGTATTCAAAAACTAGGATATCTGAATATCTTCCGTGTCCTGAGGTAAGAGGAAATAGATGTGGAGTTTGTCTTTAGAGAACTGCTTGATCAGTTCGGTCTTCCCTATCCTCCTCCGTCCGTTGATCACCACGAACTGGAAATCATCAGATATGTACCTTTTTTGAAGACTGTTCATCTCCTTAGAACGGTCGATAAACATCATTAAAATTCTGGTCGTTCTTTCATCTTTTTTTGTAGATGATGATATATCACTATAAAACATTGTTAGGTACGATTTAAAAAATACGTTAACTGTGATTAACTTTTTTTTTAGAAAATAAGTTAATTGGGATTAACGTTTTTAGAAAAGATTTTTCAGTAAATTTTCTTTGTACATCAGGAAATAATAGGATGGTAGCTTTGTTATCCTCCCAAGATCGAAAGTATTTCTCGTGATCATCAAGCCTTTGTCAAGGTTTTCTTTCTTCATAAAATTTCTCAGATCACTTTCATCGTCCCTTTTAATCTGTTTTTTGTACTTTACTTCTATAGGGATGATGGACTCTTTTCCTCTTAATATAGCATCTACTTCTTTTTGTTGGTGTCTATGAAAAAATTCCGTTTCCAACTCATTGATGATCTGGTTTTCGACCAATCTACCGATATTCTCTTTAGAATCTTTTAACGTGGTAACTAAAGATGGATGAGAAAGGTAAACTTTTTTCAACTTCTTTGCAGAAGTGATGAAACTGCCAGAGTAGTTGTAAATCAGATTCAACAAAAACGAATTTTGCAGGTAGAAAACGTACTTGGAAATGGTCTGTCTAGTCCTAGAAAGGTCTGAAGCCAACGACTGGAATTTTAAGAGCATACCAGGTCTTTCAGCTATGATCCTCAGTAATTCCTCGATAATGCTCGGTTCCCCTATATCGTAATTAGAAGGGATATCTTTGTAGATGACCTGATCGATCAAACTGGATCTTATGTACCTCTTTGACATTTCTTCATCCATACCGATGGTCTCAGGTAGTCCATGCTGGTTGATGAATCTGTGAAATTCCGTGATATATTTATCCTTAGAGACGCGTACCTTTTTGTGAGTACTTTCAACTTTTTGAAAATCAGGATAAGAGATGTCTTTGAGCTTCAGGTATTCCTTAAAAGTTAAAGGAGTGAGTTTACAAACGTAATTCCTCCCCGCTAGAGTTTCTTTGCTCTTTTTTTTCAAGGTTAGACTAGAAGAACCGGATAACAACAGTTTTAGAGGAAGTTTCTTGTCGTAAAGTAACTTTATCTGGTTTTCCCAATCTTTCAATTTTTGTATCTCGTCGAACAGTATGTACGTCTGTTCGGAGATCTCATCTTCCATAAGCACTTCTTGCTTGTATATTTTTGTTATATCTTCGATAGAATCGATATTTTTATCGAAACTGAAGTACATTATCCTCTCTTCCGGAACGTTGTTTTTTAAAAGATGTTCGATGATCTGGTACATCAGGGTGGTTTTTCCAGTCCTCCTTAAACCTACTATCGAAACGATCTGCCTGTTGGTGAGCAGGTCTCTGATCTCGTGGAAGAGATCTCTTTTTTTCTCTTCAAGAAGTCGCTGAGGTACCCTGCCAGATGACCACCAGGGATTGAACTCGATGAGATCCTCTGCTTCCATAGTTATAGAAGGTGAGTAAAGATATATTAAATTTACGTTAACTGTGTTTAACGTTTTTTAGGAAAATACGTTAATTGGGATTAACAGTTTTTGCATCAGATATCTCGATGTTTTTATCTCTCCTTGATGCTTTCCACATCTTTCATATGGTTTTCAAATTATTCCACAAACTCAATTCTTACATCTATCTTTTTGAAATCATCGTCCTTCGTAACTATCACAAAGTTTTTCTCTTTAGTTTGGGTCGCGATTGAGAAATTTGATAGAGGCAATTTATTTCTTTTCGGTTTTGATCTTCAGATCGGCGAGTTCTAAAGCTGTCCTTTTAGATGCTTTTAAAACTTTGAATTCCTCTATGAATTCTCTAGCCTCGCTGTCCTCTAATCCTTGTTTTTTTAGGCGTTCTATGAGTTCGAGGTATGATATTAAAAATGGAAACCCGGTGACTGGTACTTCTCCTTGATCTCCTTCAGACCTTGGAGTGTCTTTTAGTTTTTCTCTCGATATCGATGACTACAGAAACCTTTCTATAACGTCGGAAAAAGTTT
>JBMCXO010000031.1:0-16103 GCA_048621055.1 Candidatus Natronoplasma sp.
AAAAAACCAAAATTTATTTATAAGATGATTTTCACATAGTGAATCACCAATGAATAAACATAAGCCGAAAACCACCCACTCTGGGATCAAGGTTGAGGGGGATTGGGAGGATATCTGTGGTTTTGCTAGAGATCTGGAAAGTATTTTGAAGGAAAAATATCAGAAAGAGGATTCTACAGAAGACATGGACGAGTCTATAGAGGGTTATAACAAATGGCGTCCTCGAGAAAAGGAAGATGGAGAAGATCTCACTAAAAAAACCGTTGAAGGGGCCTCGATAAAAGAGAAAAATGTGGAAAGGGATTTCCAAGGTACTAATGAGGAACTCAGGTCTGCGGGTGAAAAAGTCAAAGAGAGTATCAACGGAGCTAAAGTGAAGGGAAAATCTGCTATCTTAGAGTTGAAGAACGATGCCTCTATAAGCGTTAACGGTCTAGTAAAATCTAAGACTGAAAAGTCTAAATCTGTAGATAAAGAGACTGAAGAGCGTCGTGATGAATCTAACAGGGAGCAAAAGTCCGCTTCTGCGGAATTGAAAGAGGCGTCAAAATGCATCAACCGTTTATTCGGATCAAAGTCGATCAAATCCCTGCGAAAGATGGAGGAAGCTATTTACAAACAGGTGATGTTAAAATTCAATCCTTACTATTTCGATACCGAGTATTTTTCCGTGAATTTGGAAGAAAAAAAGGATGGTGATTATCTATTGACTGTTAATATACCCAATGAAGAGCTTAGACAGACTATCAAAAAAGGTCTCAGGGAAGAGAACTAATGATCGATTTCATACTTTGCTTCTGTTTTCATGGGTATATTTATAGGCTCCTCTGCAGTACCATCCGCTTTTGGACCAGTAACATCATCGGGAAGTATAGGCATATTAAAATCGGCTTTACTTGCAGGTATAGTAGCTTGTTTAGGGGCCGTGATCCAGGACGGTGGTCACTGCAACGGTGGGCACTAGTATGATATCCGGTGAAATACAGACACTATAAGCGCTTAAGATATTGACTGTAGCTTCGCTATTCGTGATCATAAGCGTCCTAACGAAACATCCGATGCCCGACCGATTTTATAATCGTCGGTTCCGTGATCAGCAGTGCCTACAGTTTTGGAGACGTGATAAGATGGAGGACAATTCAAAGGATCGTCGGTTATTGGACGATCGTTCCAATTTTAGCGGTCATTTCAGCCTACATAATATCATGGTTGCTTCAAAATTATCTTTCAAAAGAGAAGTCTAAGAGGCCGGTCCAGTATCTCACCCTCTTGATGGAGGTTTTCGTGGCTTTCACTGCAGGTGCAAACTCCGTGGGCAAGGCAGTGGGCCCTCTCATGGGCTAGGGATTTAACCTGATGTTATTATTAGTTTTAGGAGGGGCTTCTATACTAGTCGGTGCTTGGGTTTTGTCTCCAAAAATAATCGAGGCTGTTACATTCGAATATTCCAATCTCGGGCCAAGAAGGTCGGTTTCGGCTTTAGCAACGGCAGCGATCCTCGCTCAAATCGGAGTTTTTATCGGCGTTCCGATTTCTTTCGGCCAGGCCATAATTGCATCGATAATAGGAAGTGGGATGGTTATAAGTGGCTGGAGTGTAGGGAAGAGAAAGATAGTGTTAACCTCTGGAGCTTGGATATTAGCGATATTTGTAGCTATTGGTCTGACTTATACACTTGGAAATATCTTTCAATATGTTGTAGGATGAATATTTTTAGAAATTTTGAGGATGGAAAAAAAGAAAAGGTGTTTTAGTAAAGGTTTACTGTTTTGTAGCACCTACTTCTTCCGCAACATCGGTAAGATCTAGGTCTTCAAGTTTTCCTTTTGTTGGAATGCCTTCGAGACTCCAACCTCTAGCCATATAGTATCGGTTCAATGCTTCCTCATAATCCCTTGGTTTGATGCGTGCTCCTTCGTTTGGACCATAGGGGACTTCTTCTCTGTATACCCTTTCAGGCAGGTAGTCGTCTTCTCTCTGGAATCCTTCTCTCACATTGTAAGCTTTCGCAACGTTATGGCCTCTCTCACCAGCTCTCAATAACTCTCCGTTGGTTACATCCCACCCTGTGATCGCATTGACCAAACCGACCTGATTTTTGTCTAGATATATACCTCTTGAGAACTTGCATATCCCGGTCATATCGAATATCATCATCAGGTCTTCCATCATCTTCAGTGGGAATCCTTTAGAAACTACATCTCTTCTTTTATAATCGTCGAAGTACCAGAAACTACCACCGTAGTCTAGAGCGTAAGCGCACGAAGTGAGGTGATCTCCACCTCTAGGAGCAACACCCATAGCTAGACCCATTCCAAACATACCTCTAGCCTCGTAACCCGGGGGTTCCATACCTTTCATGTGGATAGCGAATTCTTCAGAACCTTGACCTAGTTTCTTAGCGGCTTCTTTCACCCCGTTGTAAAGCATTTCACCGAGTTCACCTTCTTTCTTACCCATCCTTCTAACGGCTTCTATCATTGCCTCGGCGTTCCCGAATTCTAGGTCCAAGTCAGTCTCCAATAATCCCTTTTCATAGGCCTCCATAGCCCATGCAATTGTCACTCCTGCAGAGATGGTATCTAGGCCCAGTTTATCACAGAGCTCGTTAGCCTTTGCAACTGCTTCAACATCGTCTACACCGCAGTTTCCACCCAATGAGTATTGAGTTTCGTATTCTGGTCCATCTATTCCTATATCGCCATACGGCGTATCTTCAGCTTTAAAGTACTGGCTGCAGGGTTTTGTACAGAAGGGACAAGGTCTTCTCCCATCTCTGTATTCCTCCGTCCATTTCCTGGGATCTATATCTATCCTACCAGATTCTGGATCTTCCAGTTCTTCATAAGCCTCTTTGAAATACCCGGCTTCCCAATTCTTGACTGGGAATGCACCGATCTCCACGTTCAGCGGGTGTAGAGCTTCCCCGGAACCGTACTGCATATCGGTCTTACCCTTTTCCTGCGTTTCTTTTCTAAATTTTGATATGAGTTCGTCCAATTTATCTTTGTCATGTATCGGATAATCTTTAGAGCCGCTGATACCTATACCTTTCAAGTTTTTAGAACCCATGACCGCACCAATACCGCCTCTTCCTGCCTGTCTTTCATTACATTCTACGAGCGAGATCTTCGAGAGTTCTTCACCGGCGGGTCCGATAACTGCGGTCTCGACATCATCGTATTTTTCTTTTATCATGTCGCCAGCTTCATGGGTATCTTTACCCCACATATCTTTGGCTTCTTCCAATTTCACTTCTCCGTCATCTATAATCACTACCGAACGTTCATCCGCTTTACCTTCTATGATAAGAGCATCAAAGCCGGCTTTTTTGAGTTCATCGCCCAGTTTTCCACCAACGATGGACTTACCATAGCCTCCAGTCAACGGGCTTTTGAATCCAAAAGCGGTCTTAGATCCTGTCGGTACTTTAGGACCGACCAAAAGACCTGGTGCCATTATCAACTTGTTCTCTTCAGAGAGAGGCTCCACTTCTTCTCCTACTTCGTCATAAAGGAGCTTTGTCGTAAATCCTGCTCCTCCTATGAACTTCCTCAAAAAATCCTCTGATAGTTCCTCTTCCTGAGCACTGCCATCCTTCAGATCTATCCTCAACAATTTTCCCCAATGTCCTGACATAATTTCACCTTTTTTATTTAATATATTTACACAGTGGTCCGACTCTTTTCCAACTGTTTCAATTTTACCTAAATCAGCGCATGTATTTTGAACTAATAAATCTTGCGTTTAAACAGTTTTATCGAAAAGACTAGTTTCTTTCAAAATATAATATACCGCAATGCCAACGACAAAGCCCACACTCAGATTGTATATCAGTGAAAACACCGCGATCAAACCGGTGATTACGTAGGAATCAGTTTTAAAGGAATGTTTTCCGAGTTCGATAGCTACAAAGACAAGGAGGGCCCCAAATACCGCTAGAGGTAATATAGCGATAAAAGCGGGACTCGCAAAAAAGAGCGCTATGACCAATAAGATCAATCCACTCATTATGTTTGATCCTCCTGTTCTTGCCCCGTAACGGTACTGAGCCGCGAGGCCTCCAGAACCGTGGCACATAGGAAATCCGCCTAGAGGTGTAGATAACAGATTCATAAAGCCCACTGTCTTAGAGAGTTTATCGGTGTCTACTTTTCTCCTAATGAGATCACTCATAAGTACTGAGGTTGCTAATATCGAATTAGTTATAGTAAGAGGTATCTGTGGAATGACCAAAAGCCAAGAACCTGTCAAGAAATCATCGAAATTGGGCACTGATAAAGAAAGAGAGGGCAGCATCTCAGGCGACGGTATACCGTATTTCATTATGCCTAAGCCCAAACCGATTCCAAGTACGATAATAGAGGAGATGTCAGGAATCGATTTTATTTTTTTAACTACAAAAAAGCCTAAGATTATACTAATCGATAGTACAGAGATAAAATAGTCGGTTATCAAGAAATCAAAAGATGTTTCTAATAATATTAGAGCGAGGCCCAATTGTATCCCTCTTATAACACTCTGGGGAACCTTGTCCTCTATAAGTTTCATACCGCCTAGATATCCAAGTAGTAGGAAAAAGATCCCTATCACGATCCCAGTAGCTGCGATCTCGTTTTGAGTAAATCCCCCAGCGATAACAATCGCACCTATAGCTTTCATCGGTTCCACAGGTACGGGTTTTTTGTAATATAGACCAGTGAAGATATACCATATCGAAAAGAACAACAAAATGTGTCCGAGATTTAATTCGGTAACGACTGCTACACCTAACACAATAGGGAAAAGAGTACCATAATCTCCAACAGCTCCCGCCAATTCTTGGATATTGAATCTAAAATCCGGCCAGACTTTATCTTTAGCTTCCATCTCTTTTTGTCAATCTGCAGAGGGGAAATAAATTTTTTGATGTGATGAAATATATTGAAATATATTTAAATGCCGTCTTTTCTTATAAAATTATTGTACGAATATCGTAAATATAATTACTATAAGCTCTGATTAGTTTATGTAAATCGTAAACTTTATTAGGCAGGATCACAGTTATTAGAACAGGTGAGAAATATTTCCCGAAGAAATGTAGAATTGATAGAACAAGCAGGAATAGATGTAGATGAACTGATAGAAAAGTTAGTGGATGCAGCGGCAGCGGAATTCACGACCTATTACTATTATTCCGTTTTGAGGAACAACTGTACAGGCCTCGAAGGTGAGAATATAAAGGAGATTGCCGAGGATGCTAGACTAGAAGACAGGAATCACTTTGAAGCTTTGATGCCGAGGATCTACGAATTGGGCGGAGAGATACCGAATGATATCAAAGGATTCGCGAACAGAGCCGCATGCGAGGATGCAAAACTTCCAGATGATCCAACCATAGAGAACATATTGGAAGTTCTGCTCGGTGCAGAAAGATGCGCAGTCAGGGTTTACACTGAGATATGCAAGATGACCCAGGGCAAAGATCCACGGACATATGAACTTTCCTCAGCGATTCTGCACGAAGAGATCGAACACGAGGCATGGTTCGAGGAACTCCTTAATGGAAATCCATCTGGCCACTTCAGAAGAGATAAACCAGGCGTGAGTCCCTACGTGTCGAAGTTCATACAGAACAAGTGATCAAAATCGAAAAAACACTTTCCCCTAATCTTTTTTTAAATGATTATTAGAACTAGGGTTCCAAAACTTTTATATACGAACTGCAGTTGTGAAAGGACAGACCTGTAGGAGGTCTATCACCTGAGTCTTGTCTCAGGGACCGCCATCACTACAGGAGGTATTAACGTGGCAGATGATCAGACACTAGAAGGAGTCAAAAAAGCTCTCGAGGAAGCTCCAGATAGAGAATTCGAAGAAAGCGTGGAGTTGGCTATCAATCTCAGAGACATAGATCTTTCTCAGCCAGAGAACAGGATAGATGAAGAAATAGTTTTACCACACGGTAGGGGTAAAGAGATAAAAGTCGGTGTTTTCGGCAGTGGCGAACTTGCTCTACAGGCAAGGGAAGTTGCAGATACTGTTATCGAACCGGACGAGATCGAAGATTTATCAGATGATAAAAGAGAAGCGAGGAAAATAGCTGAAGAAAACCAGTTTTTTCTTGCCGAACCATCCATCATGCCTGTGATAGGTAGAGAACTAGGCTCGATACTCGGTCCTCAAGGAAAGATGCCGAGTCCGATCACACCAGACGACGATATCAAAGATATTGTAAAGTCATTAAAAGGCACGGTTCACGTGAGATCTGGCGACAGAAAGACATTTCATGCACCGGTCGGAACGGTTAAACTCGATGAAGAAGATATAGCGGATAATATCGATACGGTGATGAGGAGAATCATACAAAGTCTCGAAAGAAGAGAGATCAATATAGCAAGCGTTTACGTTAAAACGACCATGGGTCCCGCGATAAGGATAATGTGAGGGATATAAGATGAGCGAAGATGTTCCCAGCTGGAAAAAAGAGGAAGTCAATGAACTGACAGATATGTTGGAGTCTTCACCCGTTATAGGAGTGGTGAATATAGAAGGTATACCTGCTCGCCAGATGCAGCAGATGAGAGCAAAACTTAGAGAGGTTGCCAAGATCAGATCCTCAAAAAACACTTTCATCAAAAAAGCTATTGATAGGGCGAAAGGAGATAGAGAAAATTTAAAAGACCTTGAAGATTTCATAGAGGGACAGATCGCCCTAATAACGACTGATCTCAATCCTTTTAAAGTTTTCAATCGCATGGAAAAGACTAAGACTAAAGCTCCAGCAAGTGGTGGAGAAACGGCTCCTGAAGACGTGAAGGTGAAGGAAGGAGAAACTCCTTTCAAGCCGGGACCGATAGTAGGTGATCTACAGAATGTTGGGATCCCGGCCTCCATCAAGAGCGGTAAGGTCGTGATAAATAAGACGAAAACAGTCGTTAAAGAAGGAGAGACTATAAGTCCAAAACTCGCAACGATGCTGCGCAGGTTGGAGATAAATCCGATCACTGTAGGTTTAGACCTACGGTCAGTTTACGAGGACGGCATACTTTATGAGAGAGATGATTTAGATATCGATCCCTCTGAATTCTTGCAAGACTTGAAAGACTCGGCAGCCTCAGCGTTCGCACTTTCAGTCGGTATTTCCTATCCCACAAGAGAGAATATCACAACCTTAGTATCAAAGTCCAGCAGCGATGCTATGAGCCTTGCCTTCAATGCGGACATCATAAACGAGGAGACTATAGTACCTATACTTTCTCAGGTCTCCAGTAACATGATGGCTTTGGCTTCCAAAGTAGATACTGAAGCTCTAGACGATGAATTGAGGGAAAAACTCGGTATCGAAAAAGATGAAGATGCTGAGGAAGATCAAGAGGAAAAAGAAGTTGAGGAAGGTCAAGGAGAAGAGGAAGAAGATGCTGAGGAGGAAGAGGGTGAAGAAGATGAAAAAGATGAAGAATAAAATATACTATTCAAAGGAGGTATAAAATATGGAATACGTGTACAGCGCTATGCTGCTTCATTCGGCAGGTAAGGAGATAACGGAAGAAGGTATAAGTGAGATTCTAGAAGCTGCAGGTTTAGAAGTTGACGAGGCAAGAGTGAAAGCACTGACTGCAAGCCTAGAGGACGTTGATATAGATGAAGCCATCGAGGAAGGTTTTGCTATGCCTTCCGGTGGAGCCGCTGCTCCAGAACCCGTCGAAGAAGCCGAAGAAGAAGAAGAAGAAGAAGAAGAGGAAGAAAGAGACGAAGAAAAAGAGAAGGAAGAAGCAGCAGAGGGACTCGGGTCTCTGTTCTAAAGGACCCGATCCATAAGCCTCTTTTTCTTAGAGGGTAGAATATAGTCTATCCCTTTAAAAATAGTAACCTTTTTATTTAGGGTGGCTAGGGAAAGAGATTGAGAGATCGGTTTTCTTACTTCAAAAATCCGGCTCTCTGTTTTCCAAAAAGGCTTTCATACCCTCTTTGCTATCAGGATATTCAAAACATTCTTCGAACCTATCGCTCTCCGTTCTGAGAGCACCTTCTCTAGATTTTTTTCTACCCTGGTTTACAGCCTGTTTAGCCTTTGCGATAGCTACGGGGCTGTTATTTCCTATCTCTTCCGCTAAATCACGGGCCTCATCCATCAATTCATCCGGAGGAACTACTCGATTGACTATACCCCATTCTTTAGCCAGATCGGCTTTGATCTTTTTACCCGTAAATATCAATTCTTTAGCTTTGGCAGGGCCGATAGATTTCGCCAGATTATAGGTCCCTCCAAATCCTGGTATTATCCCAAGGCCGACCTCCGGCTGACCAAAAAGAGCTTCCTCCGAAGCAAACAAAAGATCACAGTTCAGCGCAAGTTCCAATCCCCCTCCTAGAGCGTATCCATTCACCGCTCCGATGACCGGAAAAGGAAGCTTACCTAATCTGTTGAAAAGTTTCTGCCCTTTTCTTGAAAAATATCTTGCTTGAGCGGGATCCATATCTTTCATCTCTTTTATATCGGCTCCAGCGACGAAAGCGTCACCCTTCCCAGTAAGGATCAATGTCCTCACCTCCGCCTCCGCCAATTTTTCTAGAACGTCTTCCATCTCCTCTAACATCTCCTTGCATATCGCATTCATAGGAGGGTTATCGAGCTTCAAGATGGTTATCTCATCTTCTTCTTGTATTTCAATCAAATATATCACCTTCATTTGTAGTCATAGAACCCCTCTCCAGTTTTCTTACCCAATTTTCCAGCTCTCACCATCTTTCGGAGGAGAGGACAGGGCCTATACTTGTCATCACCCATCTCTTCATGCAGGACTTCCATTATCTCTAGAACGACATCCAATCCGATCATATCAGCCAACTCGAGAGGACCCATAGGATGATTAGCACCCATCTTCATGACCTTATCTATATCTTCCTTCGAAGCCACCCCCTCATGGAGTGTAAACACTGCTTCGTTTATCATCGGGATTAACATACGGTTCACTGCAAAACCTGGAGAATCTTTAACCTCCACTGGTTCTTTACCGATTTGGCGGGTCAACGAAAGGATGGTCTCTGTAGTCGTATCTTCCGTTTCTAGACCTCGTATCACTTCAACTAAATCCATCAAAGACACCGGATTGAAAAAATGCATCCCGATAAAGTTCTCAGGTCGTTCCGTAGCAGAGGCCAGTTCCGTTATGGGTATGGTAGAAGTATTGCTGGCTAATATCGTCTCCGGACCGCAGATCTCGTCTAGATCACTGAACACCTCTTTCTTGATCTCTACGTCTTCTACTACGGCCTCGATTATCACTCCACATCCTTCTAAATCATCAAGATTTAGTGTGGTATGGATTCTATCTAAAATATTCTCTTTCTGTTCTTCAGATATCCTTTCTTTTTCTGCGCTCCTTTTCAAAGAACTATCGATCGATTTCACAGCTTTTTCTAATAAACCCTCTTCGATGTCTCTAATCCATACCTCAAAACCGCTCTGGGCCATGACCTGAGCTATACCATGACCCATCGTACCTGCACCTACTACGCCTATCTTTTTTATTTCTTCCACATCCATATCTAAATACCTCCTACCATGATTCTACAGATTCTTCGTTATTTATAAGAGTGTTCATTTCAAAACGAGAGAGATCCCTTCACCTCTCGATGATCGTAGCCATGCCCATGCCGCCGCCTACGCATAGGCTCGCAGCACCGCGCGTATAATCTTCTCTTTTGAGTTCATGAACTAAGGTGACTAATATCCTTGCTCCTGTAGCCCCTATAGGGTGACCGAGTGAGATACCAGAGCCGTGAGGGTTTATGTATTCACTACCTTCTTCATTCATACCCACTCCGTACTTCGGAGAACCATGCTCCTCCATACATGCGAGTATCTGAGCCGCAAAGGCTTCATTTTCCTCAAAAACGTCGATATCTTCTGAGCTGTAGCCCGTTGATTCAAAGATCCTTTCCATAGCGACGGAAGAGCCGAGGCCCATGTGCTGTGGGTCTAGGCCCGCAGAGGCGTATCCTTTGACAGAGCCCATCACTTCTAGATCCTTTTCTTCAGCGTATTCCCTAGAAGTCAGGAGTAATGCGGCTGCTGCATCCGAGATCGCTGAAGACGTTGCAGCGGTTATTGTCCCGTCTTTCTTGAATACAGGCGGAAGTTTTTTGACAGATTCAAGATCGGTTTCTCTTGGGGCTTTGTCCTCTTTAACGGTTCCACGACCGGTGTCGACAGGAACTATCTCTTCTTCAAATATGCCCTTTTTGATGGCACTCATCGCTCTATTGTGACTCTCGACGCTCAGTCTTTCTTGTTCCTCCCTCGAGATATCATATATCTCTGCCAAATTCTCGGCTGTTATCCCCATATGACAATCGTAAAACTTCTCGTAAAGACCGTCTAAAACCATCATATCTCTGATCTCACTTTTGGTATCGAGAGCCATAGGTTCGCCCCAACGATGATTTTGAAGCACATACGGTGTGTCGCTCATATTTTCGAATCCTCCAGCGACCACTGCGTTGGCTCTTCCATTTTCTATCTTTTCAGCTGCTAGAGCCACCGCTTTCATCCCTGAGGCACAGACTTTGTTAACAGTGAAAGATGGGACTTCTTTGGGCAAACCTGCCACTATGCTTGCCTGTCGAGCAGGATTTTGTCCTTGTCCTCCCTGCAATACATTACCCATGATTACTTCGTCTATATCTAATGAAATAGAACCCATGTCCCAATCGCGATATTCTTCCTCTACTGGTGCCTTGTCTACGTTTTTAAATTTCGACGGTCTACACATCTTCATCTCTTTGCAGAGAGAAGGCTTTGCATCTATCTTTTCAAAAAGACCTTTTATAGCCGTGCTCCCAAGTTCAACCGCTTTAAGGTCCTTAAATACTCCGCCGAACTTTCCTTGTGGGGTTCTAACCGCTGAAACTATAACTGCCTCGCCCATCTTATCTCTTCCATGATATATTATTTCGTTGAAATGTTCGCAGTGGATGGTATGACTGAGCTATATATAAAATTGTCGAATTTTTTTATTATTGGATTATCTTTGAACTTGTATTGTGGAAGGATATGAAGGCTTATAGTTTTTACTATATATATGTCCGATCATACGATAATTTTGTTCTGCATATCGGGATGGGAAAGATTTATCTATTTTCAGTATAGTTAACGCCCTGATTAGTATGTCTGAAGAACACAACATGTACGATTACGAGAAGGTGAGAGAGGAGTTCGAATGGGATGTTTCAGAGTTCTACAATTTCGCTTTTGACGAGGTTGATCAGAGGGCAAAAGAGACGCCCGATAAGGATGCATTGATTTCAATAGATAACTCAGGGGAGAACGCTCAAAAGCACACTTTCAAGGAGTTAAAAGAGCTGTCAAATAAGTTCGCTAACGCTTTCAAAGATATGGGGATGAAAAAAGGAGATAGAGCGATGGTTCTCATTCATCGGGTGCCTGAGTGGTACATCGCGGTTCTCGGTATGATAAAGATAGGTGTGATACCCATCCCGACTCCCAATCTAGCGGTATCTAAAGATATCAAGTACAGAGTCAACAGATCGGAAGCTAGTGCCATAGTAACGGATTGGTCCAACCACGAGAAAGTCGAGAAGGTAAGAGATGAAGAGGAACTATCCTCACTCAAAAATTTTGTACTTGTAGATGCAGAAGAGAAGAAAGAAGGATGGACAGACTTCGAAGATATGATGGAAGAGGGATCTCCCGAACTAGTTAAAGAGGAGGTAGAAGCCACTAAGAGCGACGACCCGATGCTCATCTACTTCACTTCTGGAACCACCGGACAACCTAAGATGGTATTGCATTCACATTCTTATCCTTTGGGACACGAAGTTACCGCAAAGTACGTTCAGGACCTGCGAAAAGATGACATAAACTGGACTATAGCCGATAACGGATGGGCTAAAGCTGTCTGGGGTAAGCTGTTCGGACAGTGGATCGTGGGAGCGACGGTTATACAACAGAACATAACAGGAAAGTTCGATCCCAAAAAGGCGCTAAAGATACTTCAGGATTTTGATGTCACCACTTTCTGTGTACCTCCGACCATATACAAGATGATGATAAACGAGGACGTTGAGAGCTATGATCTGAGCTCACTTAGACACTGCTTGAGTGCTGGAGAACCGCTAAATCCAGATGTGATAGATAAATGGAAAGAGTATACAGGTCTACGTATATATGACTATTATGGACAAACGGAATCAGTCGCTCTCGTAGCTAATTATCCGACGATGGAAGTAAAGCCGGGTTCCATGGGTAAACCGACACCTGGACACGACGTCGATATAATCGACGACAACTGTGAGAAAGTGCCCACCGGAGAGGAGGGACATATCGCATTGAAAGTGAAGCCGGAGAGGCCTCCCGGACTTTTCGAGGAATACTGGAAAGATGAAGATAAGACCGCTAGTGTCTTCTCTGACGAGTGGTATTTTACCGGAGATAGAGCGTACAAGGACGAGGACGGATACTTCTGGTTCGTCGGTCGAGACGACGACGTGATAAAAGCTTCAGGCTACAGGATCGGGCCTTTTGAGGTCGAGAGCGCATTACAGGAACATCCCTCTGTACAGGAACCAGCAGTTATAGGGGCTCCACATGAAGTTAGAGGAAAGATCGTCAAAGCCTATGTTATATTGAACGAGGGATACGAACCGAGCGAAGAACTGGTGAAGGAGTTACAGGACCATGTTAAAGAGGTCACCGCCCCCTACAAATACCCTAGAGAGATAGAATTCCTGGAAGAACTACCCAAGACGATAAGCGGAAAGATAAGGAGAACGGAACTGCGTGAGAGAGCGGAAGAAGAGTACCTCGAAGATCACGACAGTCTTCCGTACTGACAGTGAAGAAAGAATACCTATAGACCTAAAAACCTCTTATCAAAACTCTTTTTACTTTTGTAATCCGGAGCTATTTCGGTACTGTTTAACGTTCGGAGGATGATTGTTATGATAATCTATATCAATCATCTTTTTTTGGAGTCATTCTCTGTCAGTTCATCTCGGACGTACTTCACCATCTCTTTGGGGTTGATAGCTTCCATGATGTAGTCCCACTCTTTTTTCGTAAATTCACCTATGAAGTAGAGGATAGAGATGTAAATCCCGAGCATTAGACCGCCGTAAATAAAAAGGTGGTAGAAACGAGAGATAGCCATGAATTGCATCTCTAGTATATAGAGTACGGATCCTGAAGCTATGGCAGCGGAAATATGATACAAGACACTAGGTGAGAAGTTCCAGTGTACTATCCGTTTTGAGACCAACATCGATGTGATGGTTATGATGATTCCCGCTGTGAGAGTTGCTATGGCAGCTCCGACCTCTTTTAGACCCAAGAGCGGAACATTGAAGAGGGAATCTGGAATTAAAATCAGATTTAGAGCTACGTTGACTAGATTGCCCGCAATGGAGATCTTAGCTCCCAGACCCGGTCTGTTAGTTCCGCCGAATACCTGACGGAACGGATGGCTGTAAAGGAGGAAAAAGGAGTTTATAGCTAAGATTCTAACGATCGGTGAAGCCGGGAGAAAGGCATTGCTGATCATTATGCTGATGATCTTCTCAGGGAACAGTAGTAAAAAGATGATCACAGGTGATATGAAAAGAGTGGTGTATCTTGAGGCACCTACTACTGCTTTTTGAAGACTTTCCCAATCTCCTTTTGCGTGATATCTCGAGATTGTTGGGAATACGAGGAGACCTATACCGGCGATCATTCCACTAACGATCATAGCAAGGCTTTTACCAGCGGCGTAAAAACCTACGTGAGAAGAACCCCAGAATAGCTGGACCATGACTATATCCACCTTATTACCGAACTGACCGACGAGTTTACTGAAGAAGCCAGGTAGTGCGAATTCCCAATAGCTTTTTATGGACTCCATATTCGGTCTCTTTACTTTGATATCTTTTAGATAAAAGAGCGCGACTAGGAGCATCAAGGTCCCTCCCGCTAAGTAAGTTAAGGCGAGCTGGATAGCCTCTCCTCCGGTCAAAGCAACGTAGATGATGAAGATCGTCGGTACTGATTGGTCCATGAAGACGAGAAGTTCTTTTTTTGCTATCTCCATCCTCGCCCGGAAAGTTTGTATCGCTATCGAAGCTACACTTTTTAGGAGAAAAAATCCTAGGATTATGTAAACCACGGTTTCATGGGTCGGGCTTTCAAAACCTCTACCGAGAGCATAATTCCAAAATGTGAGACCCCCCAAGATGACCGCTATAGTTATTATTGTAGCTAATGTTTTGAGTCCGATGAAAGTTCCCATACATCTTTCATCTTCTATCTCTCCACCTGAGATCCTTTTGACATGGGCGCCGTCGAAGAAACTGCTCAAGAAAGCGAACATCGTGACTAGGCCTAAGGCGAATTGGACTATACCATAATTGTAGTCTGGGTTAGCCATAAATCTAGCTATGAAAAAAAGACCGAGCCAACCAGTGAAATATTGGAATATGCGGTTGATCGTGACCAGGAACGACTTTCTGCCAAGCATTTGCAAGGATTAATAAACTAGATCATATTTAAAGTGTTTTGAAAATCACCTAAACTTTATACCATATCATCTTTATAATAAAATTGAATGGAGATCGAATACGAAGACGACAAGATATCTTTCGAAAAAGAACTTACCGTTCTTGACGAACTAGCTCTAGATTTCTCTCATATCCTGCAAAGCTATGAGGTTGAACATGTTTTTGTGGCGGGATACGTAGCCATACTCTTTGGCAGGAGCAGGGTGAGTGAAGATGTAGATATGATGGTGGAAAAGATATCGAAAGATAAGTTTTTATCACTATGGGATGGATCAGAAGATTATTATTGTCATAACACCTCTGATCCTTCGGAGGCTTACGACGAGTATTTGGAAAAAGAGATAGCGATCAGATTTTCGAAGGAAGATGTTGTGATCCCGAATGTAGAGTTCAAATTTGCTAATACGGAACAACAAAAACGTGTGTTAAAGGAAAAAATAACAGTCGTATTGAATGGAAAAATACTGCCTATAGCACGGATAGAATCACAGATCTCTTACAAACTGTATTTAGGGTCGAAGAAAAACATAGAAGATGCGAAGTACTTGTTTGAAATATTTGAGCCGAAATTAGATAGAGAGGTTTTGGAAAGAAATCTCAAAAACTTGGATGTCCCTGTATCAAGACTCGAGGTTTTGTCGGGTGATGAAGTTGGATGATATAGAGGAAGATCGAAAGAAGAACCTAGAAGAGCGGTTGAGATTTATTGAGGAGTATGCACGATGGGTGAAAAGGACGCCGAACGAGGTTTGGTCAGAACAACAGAAAGAGATGATCGACAGTGTGTTGAAAAGTGCCGATGAAATTGAGAAGGAAGGTGTGGAATTATCTTGATTAAAATTCGGAACGATTTTTGGTGATAATCATGCAGCTTTAGGCGTTTAAATGAATATTTATTCCTTCTATCGATGTGGTGAACCGAGTGGACTCTACCGTATTTAGGATCTGATAGAGAATGGCAGAAGAACGGAGTTCCTCCTAATTTATGACTTTCCTGATTTAGTGCTATTCTTTTTTCGGGAATTCGCCGAATAACCTCTTTCTCATTTCCTTTTTCATGTCCTCCATATCATATACTTTTATCTCATTGCTTCTTTCTAACTGGTTGTTACAGTTTCCAAAGAGTATAAATACTTATACTTAGTATAATTAGGTACACATGACAACGACAAAAACGATAAAAATAGACGAAAAAACTCATCAAGAGATCAAGAAGTTCATGGAGAAAAGAGGTATTTCCACTTTTGGTGAGGCCGTCAAAGAGGCTATAGAGAGAGTAGAAGGGGTTGTAGACGAGACAGGTTGGATAGTTTCTAATAGAGACACGCTCGGAGGGCAACCTAGGATCAAAGATACCCGGATCAGCGTGCTGAATATACATCGATGGTTTTTTGAGGAAGGATTGTCCGTTGAAGAGATAAGCGAACATTATCACGTTGAAGAGGAGGGTGTAGAAGCCGCGTTAAAATATATTGAAAAGAATGAAGAAGAGGTCGAGTTGATGAAAAAGGAACAGGAGTTGGCCGAAAAAGCCTCACAGGAAAAGGCTAGAGAAAGACTACAGGAGT
>JBMCXO010000032.1:0-15733 GCA_048621055.1 Candidatus Natronoplasma sp.
TACTAGATAACTATAGAGGATGCCCCAAGGCTTCAGCCTTGGGGAGCACTCACTTTTAAAGATATAACAAAAATTGTTTCTTATTCGTGTAAGGATAGTGGAATACTAATCGATACAGTTGAGGAAAATGAAAGATCATTAGGTCCGGGGCTTGGAGGTGATTTCGGTAAATCTCTATTAGATGCTTACGCTCAATGGATTAATGAAAATACGGAGAAAAAGGCATCAGTTATATATGAAGACTTTGGTATCGGTTTTATTAGAACTGGAAAGTATTTAGTGGAGTATCACAGCAAGGAAATGGATGTCACGAATGAATCAAAGAATGTGATAACGGGGCAATAATATATGAAATACAAAGCTGTGTGGCAAATCTTTGGAGCTATGTTCGTTATCGGGTTACTATTGATTCTTATTGGTTTTTCGGTCACCGGGCTTTTGCAGTCAGTAATAGGACCAGTAGGGATCTCTCTGTCTATAGTAGCCACTGTAGCTTTCGTCGGATTGTTCGGTGTAAGATTCGTTGAGGGATCCATTATAAGGTTCGTCGTAGCGGTCGTTAGTGGGACAATCGGAGGTTTTGTTGGATGGCTCGTTGGGGCACTCTGTGGATGGTATGTCATGGGGTGGGGTGAAAAGAAAAAAAAGAGATTGATAATAAGCTAAACCAATGATACAGATAGGGAGGAAGAAAAATGAGCACAGAGGCGATCAACAGCAATAACAAGTCCCCAATGGGATATTGTTTGGATTATGTTATCAGAATCATATAGACTCTTTTTCCCTCTTGTTGATTCTGAAGAGGTGATAGAGGAAGATGGGACTTAACATGGATCAAACCCCATCACAATTTTGTTTACATACTAGATTTTATCCTTCCATTAAAAGATTTTAAATAAACCTTCTCAAATCTAATCGCATGCATTTAACTAACAAGGAAAAGATTGAGGGAAAAGAAATAGAAGAAGATTTAGGTCTTGTGAAAGGTAATACGGTAAGGGCTAAAAACGCCGTTAGAGATATCACCCAAGGCATAAGGAACATATTCGGTGGTGAACTGAAAGCCTATTCAGATCTCATGACCGACGCGAGAGAAGAGGCCTTGGGAAGGATGGTGCATCAAGCGCAAAGAGCAAACGCTGATGCTGTCGTGAACGTTAGGTTCATGACCTCCAAAATCACTGGAGGAGGTGCCGAGATACTCGCCTACGGAACCGCTGTGAAGTTAAAGAAATCGTCTTCTGAATCTCAACAAACGACATCTGAAAAGACTCCTCCCCCACCACCAAGTCCATGAATTAAAAATTATCTATCTTTAAAAAGCGTCCTCTAACAATTAAAAAGAAGATTATTTATACTCATCACAGTTGGAACAGTACCATCTATCGTATTTTTCGATGTACTGCATATCTTTATCACAATCGGGACATGGTTTCCCTACTTTCCTATGACCCCACGGTCCTTCTAGCGACCTAGATATCGTGGTCAAATCTCGTTTACAGAATTTACACCAAGCCGCATCCGTAGGGATTCTATTCCCACAGTGCGGACATCTTTTCGTTGATTCTTTATTAAATTCTCTCAGTAAAATGACTATTATTAGGATCACAAGTATGATAATCCCTAAACAGATTAAGCAAGTGATTGGAAAAAAATACAAATTAAGGTACCAGAGATCGAGAAAGTATACTCTCTCTTTAAGTAAGAATGATACGTAAATTAATCCACAGAGTAGTATTTCGATCATCAAAGCAAATCTCCCACCGACTTGATCAAATTATTGGAGAAGAGGTTTTTGGTAGAGATCCTATCTCTCGATCATCTTGTTCGTTCGTACATCTTAACTGCGGATTCGACTGCGTTCTTCGCCCGTTCGATCCTCTCCTCGGCCTGCATCCTGCTCATACCCGGCCCAGTAATACCTAGGCTGACAGGCTTATCGTACTCCAATTCTAGATCGGTTATCTTTCTCGCGGCGTGAGACATTACCGTCTCGTCGTGTTTTGTTTCTCCTTTGATCACAGTCCCTAAAGTCACAACTCCATCTATATCGTCCTTCTCTAGGAGCTTTTTGATCCCAAGAGGCATATCGAAAACTCCCGGAACGCGCAGCACTTCTTCCACTTCAGCGCCCAAGAATTCTGCATGCTCTTCGGCTCGCTCCAACATCATCTGGTTTATATCGTAATTGAATTCCGAAACAACTATTCCTAATCTCATATTTTTTTCCATATCTTATCACCTCAAAGGTCCTACGTCAGGATATCCTTCTCTAGCTCCCTGACCCGCCTTCTTTTCTAAACGTTCGGGCCTGAACAACAGATCGTAAGCATTTACTGCGTGCTCTCTAGCCCTTCTATCGGCGAGTTCGATCAATTCTTTTTCATCGTCGGCTTCGTCTTCATGTACGAAGACCTCTATTATATGTGTATCGCTTTTTATCTCTACATATAGCAGAGCTTTCGAGGCCTGATCGGCACACTGTTTGTCTATCGGTTCGGATCCTGGCATTCCTAGCGCGATAACGATATCACATCCAGAATCTATGAGTTTTTTACACGCGATAGCTAAATCCTTGATACCGGGAACAGTGTATCTTTCTATCTCGAAACCTGTTCCCGTCTTGGAGAGTTCGTCCTTCACGCTTTTATACATATCGTATCTAGCGAATGTAGTGTCGGCGATACCTATCTTTTTCATCTAATCCTCCTCTTCTTCCGCCTTTTCTAACTCTTTCTTCATACTGTACCAATCTATGATCTTCCTTATGATGTATCTAGTGCTGTCCAACTCATGACTGTGATGGGACATCCTTCTGACCTCTATATCGTCCATCCCTCTGACCCTTAGGTCCTTCTTCAATTTTTCCTCAGCATGTCTTTGATCATATCCAAGAGCGATTATGTCAGGGTCGACTTCTTCCACGGTATCGAATTTATCTTCTTCGCTCCCTACTATGGCTTTATCTACAGGTTTCAAAGCACCTACCATCTCTCTCCTGACTTCTTCGTCCATCAGTGGTTCGTGCTTGTGCTCTCTGACGGTCTTGTCGCACGCTATGACAACGACTAACTCGTCTCCCATCTCTTTAGCTTCCTGCAGATAATGTAGATGGCCAAGATGTAATATGTCGAATGTACCTCCTGCCATGACACGAGTTTTAGACATGCTTTCCCTTCATAGCTTCTTTGATATTTTTCCCTTCGATAAGAGGGATATCATTTTCCTCTCCATATATTCGGGCTTCTTCTTCATCCAAACTGTCTCCTTCGTCCGAGATCATCTCACAGATCGTCATGCTGGGATAGAGATCTGTAAACTTCAGCAGAGCTGTGGTCAGTTCCGTATGTCCCTCTCTTTTTGAGGTCAATCCTTCCGTCGCATTGAGAAGGAATACATGTCCCGGGGCCCTGAATTCTTCTCCGAACATCTTTTGGGCTTTTTCAGTGGATGATTCTTCCAGCTCGACGGCCAATTTTGCAAACCTCTGTATAGTCAGTGCTCTATCTAAATCAGTTATACCTGTGAAAGTATCTCTATGGTTCACGCTTAGAGAAAAAGTCGATCTCTCATCGTATGGTATGTCGTCGGCTCTCATCTCGGAGAGCAGGGTGTATTCATCGGTAGAGTCTTCGAATATATCACTTAGATACGGCATCTTGAGTTTTTTCCAAGTTTCTGGAGGAACAGTAACGCAGATGAGCCCTCCAGCATCCTTTCTCAAAGTTCTTATTTTCTGAGGGGTTATTTTTTCGGAAGGAGTTACAAGATCGACCTCATCTTCTCTCTCATCAGCGTCATAAACCATCACGAAACCGCCTTCTTCCAACCTTTCAGTGATACACTCGATTTCTTCGTTCATCGTCTATTCAAGGAATTTGATTTATAATAGAGTTTTGGTCATCGGGTAATTTATAAGCATCCATGTTTTTTATTTTTCTTTATTTTGAAAGTGATCGAAGGGTTAGCAAGGCAAACAGGATGAAAGCTACGAGCCCTCCACCTAACATATGATTACGAGGATCAGCTACTGCATCTTCAATTATAGGAGGTACGATAGCGAGATAAAAAAGAGATAGTGTGAGAATGGCTATTGCGATTATTACGTACGTCTAATCCTTAGTTTTATTAATTGATTTGTTTATATCACCCAACTTCTTTTCTATACTTTTCAATTTTTCAGAAAGTTCCCCCTCATCATTCTCTACAGACTTTGCCTTTCCTTCCATACTAACTCCCTAGCCAAACGTATAGCTTAGTTTAATATAAACATTCTCATTTTATGTCAGTCTTCTTTTATTAATAATGAGGATTTAGAAGGTTTTCTCTAAACCTTTGAGAGTCTCGATAATCGGGAAATTTATTTATCTTGACATCGATTAACCCTTGGCGTGAAACTATGCTCGATGATGTTGAAAAGATGGAAGAACTAGATTCAAACGGTATGCTCCAGATATTGGAGAATTTCCCTGAGCAGATCGAGGATGTAGTAGAGAAATCAGAGATCAATCTTTTGCCCTTTCAACCGGATAATATTGTGGTTACGGGGATGGGTGGATCGGCTATTGTGGGAGATACCTTGAAAAGTTTTCTTGCCAATAGGATACAGGTCCCGATCTATGTGAATCGTGATTACACACTTCCGTCTTTTGTAGGTGAAGAAACTCTTCTCATAGTCGTTTCGTATTCTGGCAACACTGAGGAGACATTGAGTGCCGCAAGAGAGGGCCTCAAAAGAGAAGCTAAAGTCGTTGCTATAAGTTCTAACGGCGAGTTAGAAAAGATGTGCAAGGAGGAGAGGTTTGTTTTTCTCAAAGCACCCATAGGATATCCTCCGAGGGCCGCTTTCGCGTTCCTGTTCGTACCTGTACTTCAATTATTATCTGAACTTCTGATATATGATTCGGAAGTAGATATCCTAGACTCTGTTTCAGTGCTGAAAGAACTTAGGGACAGGATAAAAGTCGACGTCGACACAGAAAAAAACGAAGCGAAGAAGTTAGCGAAACGTATCCAAGGTAAGATCCCGATAATTTATGGGCACTCGATCTATAATGCGGTAGCGAACAGATGGCACACTCAATTCAATGAAAATTCAGAGATACTCTCATGGTATGGGGCCTTCCCAGAGATGAATCACAATGAGATAGTCGGCTGGAAGGGTGGAGAAAATGTTGATGAATTCATACCTATACTGCTGAGAGACGAGAAAGAACTCGATAAGATAAACCACCGCATCGAACTGACAAAGGAACTAGTCTTTGACGGGGAAGTTGAGGACATGATAGAAGTTTGGACTGATGCGGATACACAGTTGGCTAGGATACTTTACCTTGTTTATCTGGGAGATTACGTCAGTATATATCTTGCTTTATTGAGAGGAAAAGATCCCTCACCGGTAGCTATAATAGATAAGTTGAAGGAGAACCTGTAGGTCATTCGAACTTCTCGTCTCCCACGTGGTGTAGATTCTTCACCACTTTCCCTTTTTCAGATTCGATCATTTTTTTGCCGTTAGTAAGTGCTCGTCCCACGGCTAGAGGTTTTTCATGTTCGACTTCTCTCACCCAAACTAGGTCTCCTTCACTTATGGTTCCGTCCGCGTCGACTATGCCTGGAGCCATTATGTCCGCTCCGTTATAGACAAACTCGACAGCCCCCATATCGACCGTAACGAATTTCCTAGTGGCTTTCATCCCTAAAAGCCCTTTGATGGTCGGGAAGATCTCTCCATCGAAGAAAGTGGCTACCAGTTTGTTGTTAACTATGACCACTTCTCCTTCATCGGTGTCGGCGATATCTACTGGCTCCTCCGGATAAAACATAGACTCTCCAAGCTTATCCATCAGCTCTTCTGAATATCTCTTAACTTCTTTGTCTTTCAGGCGGTGTTGATTTTTCAGTTCCATCAACACAGGATAAAAATATCTGTATAAATCATTTTGGTGATTCGAAAGGAGAGAATTCCGTCAGAATATCTTCCAGGCGTGCTTCTGGTAAAGATAGCCTAAAATATGGACAATAAAGGTTACGACAATCCAAAGCATGATCAATAGCCCAAAAATTTTGGAAACGCCTCTACCTTCGATCCCGGGGATGAACTTCCTCCCTTCTAGAAGTAACACGAGAGCTAGGGAACCGTAGGCTCGAGCTCCAAAGGCAGGGAATAAAGGTTTGATTTCTAGCTTCATGACCGCTGCTCCCAAAATGAGATATATCACCAGGCCTGAAAGGAGAAGATAAGAGATCTCTATCGAGGCCAGAAGTAAGATGAAAGATAAAAGATTGTAGAATACAGTAGATCTACTCACGTAATGTTTTTCCACAACAATCCCGAAAAACAGAACTACGATAACTCCGCCGACAGCGGCCTGGTAAGAGTTCAACAGAGGCATTTTTCTGCATCTGTAATGAGATTGTTATATTTAAATTCTCCAAATGGGGAGCGGATCAAAATCACCAACTTTTAGTACATCTATTCCAAATGGGGTCTTGAAAGTGTTGCAGCCTATGAAAGTTGAAGACCTTGAGATACCGAAAGAGGCGAAGTCGCTGATAAGATCAGACGGCATAGAAGAGCTCTACCCTCCTCAGGAGGAAGGAGTAGATGATGTTCTATCTGGAAAAAACTGTGTCTTCGCCTATCCTACTGCCAGTGGAAAATCGCTTCTGGCTTATCTAGGGATAATAAAACGAGTTCTAGAGGGAAGAGGAAAGGCTCTATACATAGTGCCATTGAGGGCCCTCGCATCGGAAAAATTGGAAGATCTGAGGAAATTCGAGGAGCTAGGGATGAACGTCGGTATCTCTATGGGCAACTATGATAATCCAGATCCTAACTTGCGGGACTACGATGTGATCATCGCCACTTCGGAAAAGGCCGATTCTTTACTGCGCCACAATGTAGAATGGTTATCGCAGTTGAATTGTGTGATTGCTGACGAGGTTCATCTTGTGAATGATAGGGAAAGAGGGGCTACCCTAGAAGTCACTCTTTCTAAGCTGAAACAGGCCAATCCAGAGGCGCAGATCATAGCCCTTTCCGCAACTATTAGAAATTCAGACATGATTGCGGACTGGCTTGGTGCTGAACATCACAAAAGCGATTGGAGACCAGTGGAGTTAAGAAAAGGAGTCTTCCATAAGAACAAGATCAAATATGCCGACGGCAAAGAGGAAGAACTTAAAACAAGAAGTGGTGCCGTAGAAACTTTGGCCGACCCAACGATAGAAGAAGGCGACCAATGTTTGGTTTTTGTAAGAAGTAGAAAATCCACACGCTCGGTCAGTAAAAGCATGACTTCTGCTGTAGAAGAACACCTTAGCGAGCAGGAGAAAGATAGGTTAGAAGAAGTGGCGGGTGATATAGAAAGTAGAAGTAACACATCAGTGGGCAAGAACTTGGCTGAGATGATTAGGAAGGGCACGGCATTTCATAACGCCGGTCTCGATAATTTTCAGAGGAAAAAGGTGGAGGAAGCCTTTAGGAACAGGTTGATCAAACTCATAACCGCTACACCTACATTGGCTGCAGGTATAAACATGCCCGCTAGAAAAGTTATAGTGAGAGATTGCAAGAGGTATGATGCTCTGTTAGGTTATAACGCTCCTATCCCGATCATGGAGATACAGCAGATGCTCGGAAGGGCGGGAAGACCTGGATACGATGATCTTGGCGAGGCTATACTCGTCGCGAAAAATCGAAGACAGGTGGATGAACTTTACGAAGAATATCTTCTCGGTCAAAGCGAAGCTATCGTCTCAAGGATGGCGACCGAACCCGCGTTGAGGACTCACTTGCTTTCACTGATAGCTACTGAACACTGCGTTCTTGAAGAGGAGATATATGAGTTCAT
The DNA here is from genome assembly GCA_048621055.1 of Candidatus Natronoplasma sp. GTDB lineage: Archaea > Thermoplasmatota > Thermoplasmata > Halarchaeoplasmatales > Halarchaeoplasmataceae > Natronoplasma. The sequence continues at coordinate 7,857 of JBMCXO010000032.1, forward strand.
GGAGCAAACTTTTTACTCGCAGCAGAGTGAGATCTGGTCTATCGAAGAGAGGGTGAGGAAAACGCTGGAGATGCTTAAAGAGGAGGAATTGATCCGAGAAGAGGATCATTTAGAAGCTACGAGATTTGGCAAGAGAGTTTCTGACTTGTATATAGATCCTCAGTCAGCGGTCAAAATCAGAGATGCGGTGAAAAGCGGAAAGATGGGTCTAGATGTATCTTATCTTCAAACGATCTGTTTTACTCCAGACATGTATAATCTCTTCGCTTCTAAAGCGGAGTTACAGAAATATAGAAGGAAGGCTGAATCGCTCCGAGCTGATCTGTTCCTGGATTTTCCTCATGATAGAGGTGAACTAGAAGAATACCTGAGAGCCTTCAAAACGGCTTTGCTTCTCCAAGATTGGATAGAAGAAGTGTCAGAGGATGAGATCGCCGATAAGTTCGGTATAGGGCCTGGAGATATATATAACAAAGTAGAGACTGCTGAATGGTTGTTACACGCCGCGGCTGAGATAGCAAAGATGTACAACAGACAAAAAGAGGAAAAACTCGCTGAGCTGACTGAACGGGTGAAAAGCGGTATAAAAGAGGATCTTTTTGAACTCGTCGAGCTTGACGGCGTGGGTAGAGTGAGAGCTAGAAGTCTGTATGAAGCCGGTTATGAAAGCCCGGAAGAAGTAAGGAAGGCGAGGCCCGAAGAACTACGGGAATTATCAGGCATAGGAACCACGCTTGCCGAGAGATTGACTGACAAGAAAGTATCGGAAGATCGGGCCAATGAAGGGGAAAAAGAAAGGGAGGAAATAGAAAAAACGGGTTCTAGCCAGGCCTCTTTAGTTGATTTTTGATTTTCACTTGTTCACTTCTTTACCCAATTTATTCTCCACAGATTCAATTTTACCTGATAATCTGTTTTTCGCGCCCTTCCTGTCGTCTATTATTATCTTCGTCTCGATCCTATCTGAATAATTTCTCATCTCTTCGTGACATTCGGTTATCAGATCCATGACTTCGTCCCAATCGCCCTCAACCACTGTCCCCATAGGAGTCAGCTTGTAGTCTATACCGCTTTCATCCACGATATCGATGATCTGGGAGACATAGTCGCTGAGGCTAACCCCCTTGTCCAGGGGAACTACAGAAAATTCCGCCAACATATCTATCACCGTATAGAAGATACGATTTGTCCGCTAAAAAGATTAGGGTGTTAGAAAAACAACATATTTTCTATTTTCGAATGTTTTATATCATCTCTTTATCTTTACGCGACAAAATGAAAAGGTGCATCAACTGCGGAGAGAAGGCAGAGGACGAAGATAATTTTTGTACGCGGTGTGGAGAGATGCTTCCAGAAAAGGAGCGGGGGAAAGGAACAAGTGAGATAAGTTTCAGCTCCGATCATGAGCTAGAGAGAGAGCAGCCGGTCAAGATCAAAGCTCCTACAAAGAATATAGCCAAAGAAGAACGTTGGGAGAGTGAGGAGAAAAAAGAAGATCTCAACTGGTATCAGACGAATCAAATTAGCTTTTCTTACAGGTTTGTGGATTTGGATACCCTTTGTTGGCTGGATCGTCCGGATTCTAGTTTTTGTGTCTTTCGCCCGAGGTATGGATAAATTTATCAGATGTAAAAGGGCATATACCAAACCTCACGAAAAAAATATCAGAACCGCTAAAATCCTCCTTATTTCCGGACTCGTATTTTATTTGATCCCTTATTTGATATCCGTTATCGGATGGGGGTCCTTGGGGATGGACTCCATTTATCGGAGAGCAATCAGCATCCCTGGAGTGATCCTCCTCTCTGTAGTACCAATATTTTTGATCGCAAGCCTTGCAATTGAGAAATCAAGAAAATTCCTTTGGGCAGGGGCATTTTTACATTCTATCGCTCCCGCAGTGGTAGTTATTACTTCTCTAACAGTTTCAGAAGAAGTACTTTTCAACCTCCAGCAACCAACGTGGTTTTATTATTTCGGGCGAATACTTTGGGGTATGAGAGGTTTACTTTTACATGTTGCGGCATTTTTCTTGTTCTTTTATGCATATAAATGGACTTACGAATTCCATGTAAAAGGGTGATCTTTTTTTAGAAGATAATGGTCCCACCTCTTAGCATAAATTTAAAATTGCTGAAATCGTTACTCCGGTGTGGTCAAATGCCGGGTATAGGAATAATCGGAGGTACTGGATTCGCCGAATGGGATGAATTTGAAGTCGAAGAAACCCAAAAAAAACATACCCCTTGGGGGACTCCGTCTTCACCGCTGTATCACGGCACTTTGAAGGAGAAAAAGGTCGTTCTGCTCAAAAGACACGGTTCTGACCACGATATCCCTCCTCATAGGATCAACCACAGAGCGAATATCTACGCTCTGCAAAAAGAAGTAGATGAAATAGTTGGAATCTGTTCATCTGGAGCACTAAATGGAAAGCTTGAAGTGCCTTCTATCTCGATACCGGAGGATTATGTCAATCTATGGGACCCCATAACATTCTACAATGAAAAGATCAAGCATGTGACGCCGGAGTTATCCGAAACTATGCGAGAGGAACTGATCGAGGCTGCCGACCTATCGGAGATCGACGATTTTTATTCAGACGCTGTCTACGTGCAGACACAAGGCCCTCGATTGGAGACAAAGGCCGAGGTGGACATAATTCAAAATTTTGGAGATCTAGTCGGTATGACCATGGCTTCTGAAGCTACACTGAGTAAGGAATCCGCTTTAGAATATGCCGCTCTAGTCACCGTAGATAATTACGCTCACGGCGTAAAAGACAAAAAAGTAGATTATGATGAGATCGTTGATACAGCTAGAGACAACTGGGATAAGATCAAAGAAATTCTTATCAGATTCTTGAAAAGGAGATGATCGTCATGTCTATCGCTATAAAAAATGCCGAGATCATAGGCGAAGAAGGGAAAAAAGACGTGTTTATAGACGAAGCCGAGATCAAAAGGATCGGACAGGTTGAAGATGCTGAAAAGGTAATCGATGCCGATGGCAAATACCTCTCGCCGGGATTTTTCAACACTCATACTCACGCGGCTATGAGCCTTTTCAGAGGGGTTGCAGACGATAGGGATTTCTGGGACGCATGGCCTAACATCGTCTGGCCTTTAGAAGAGAATCTCACCGAGGAGGACGTTTATTGGGGTACTAAATTGGCCTGTCTCGAGATGATCAAAACTGGAACAGTTGCATTTAACGATATGTACTTCTTCATGGAATCGGCTTTGGACGCGGTGGAAGAGATGGGTATGAAGGCAGTTTTGAGTTACGGCCTGATAGACCAGAATGATCCTGAAAAACTCGAACGGGAGAAAGAGGCTACTAGAAAAATCGTCGACTACGCCGAAAAATCGGAATTGGTTGAACCTGCTGTGGGACCACATTCTGTTTACACGCTCTCGGAGGAGGGGCTCCAATGGTCTGCAGATTTTGCAGATAAAAACGATCTGATAATACACACTCATCTGGCCGAGACAAAAAAGGAGAGAGACGACTTTAAAGAGGAACACGACGTCTCCTTCACAGAATATTTGGATGGATTTGGCTTATTGAACGAAAGGACCATAGCCGCACACTGCGTGTGGTTGGAAGAGAAAGATTATGAACTTTTAGCTAAAAGAGGAGCTGTCGCGAGTCATAACCCTTCTTCTAACATGAAATTAGGCGTGGGGAAACCCATGGATTACAAGGCGATGAAAGAGTATAGAGCTAAAGTGACACTCGCTACAGACGGTTGCGTCTCTAATAACAATCTCGACATGTTGGAGGAGGCTAAAATAGCGGCTCTCCAACAGAAGATGTCCGGTGACGCTACCCTTCTCAGTGCTGACGAAGCTTACCAGATGCTCACGGAAAAAGGTGCCGAAGCTATGGGTATCAACTCGGGCAGGATCGAAGAGGGAAGACCTGCAGATCTGATCCTCGTCGAGAAAGACGTTAAAGCCATGCCGGACCACAACCCTAAATCGAATCTGATATATTCGATGAGTGGAAATTCAGTGACTGAGGCGATCATCGACGGGAATTTAGTGATGAACGATAGAAAAGTTGGGGGCGAAGAAAAGATAATAAAGAAAGCGAACGAAATAGGTAGAAAATTAGTTTCGAAGGTGTAATGATGCTTGAAAAATTGAAAAGGTCGATGAAAGAGTGTCCTGTGGTCGAGATGGAGGATTATCACTACTTCATACATCCGCTCTCAGATGGTCTACCTCTAGTTGAGCAGGATCTACTCCACGAAGTTGTAAAGGCTGTAGAAAAAAGAGCGGATATAGAATGCGATTATATTTTGACCGCTCAGTCCATGGGCTTTCCCTTAGCAGCGGCGCTTTCCATGGAGACCGGCCTACCATACAAATTTATTAGGAAGAGGAAGTACGGACTGGATAACGAGGTTCCCATATCTCAATCAACTGGTTACTCTGAAAACGAGATGTATCTCAACTTCGTAGAGGAGGGAGATAATGTATTTCTTATAGACGACGTTTTGAGTACAGGTGGAACGCTGAAAAGTATTATCAAAGCTCTTCAAGATATCGGAGTAAATATATGTGACGTGATGGTGGTTTTTGAGAAGATCGGCAACAAAGAGAAATTAGAGGAAGAGCTCGGTGTGAAGATAAAGTCCCTATTGAAAGTTAAAATGGAAGGATCTGAAGTTAAGATAGTTGAATAGAAAAGATCACAGTAGATTTATCCGCCGGTCACCGGCGGCATCACAGCGATCTCGTCGCCGTTTTTGAGGATTTCTTCCCTCCCGGTTCGGTCTTTATTTACCGAAATCAAAAGGTGGTCTTCCATCTCCTGAAGATCAGGATATTCCTGGAAGAGATCCTCCATAACATCTCTGACCTTCCAATTTTTTTTGATCTCCATCTCAAGATCTTTCTTACCGACGATATCCCGGGCGCTGGCAAAGAATTTCACTAAGACCTTCGGTTTCTCAGACATCATTATCCCATTTTTTCAAGACTGTATATAAACTTTTACTCCTCCTTTTGGTTGAAAGAATCCAAAATGATTATATGCCTACATTTAATGTAATATTGATGGATTTCAAAATACAGGTCGCGGAACATAGACCGAAGGTGTCCAACAATCTGGATGAGATACTAGAGGACTTTCTACTCGATATCGGATATCTCTCTGGAAGAAAGAGTGGGAAGGAACTCCACGACAGCGTACCGTTCAGGTTGTGGACCGATTGCTTTTTAGAGAAGCAAGAAAAATTTAGAACTATGGATGAACTAGCTATTATACTCGATACCACCATGCCCACCGTTTACAGGCACCTTAACAAATTGAAGGCTTTACATCTGCTCGAGGAGAAGGAATTGACCATAGAGGACGATGGGGAAGTGACCAAGAAGGGATACAGACTCCGGCAGGGCGATCTGCTGAAAGCATGGCATATAACGGAGTTGACTCTCGAATCGAACCTTAAACGTTACAGGCAGACCATAGAGAGGATCAATTTTTTATCTTCCGGAGAAATGATGATAACGAGTCACACCTGCCCGAATTGTGGTGAAGAGATCCAGAAGATAAAAGATACTCAGAAAGGTGATTGAAATGCCGAATAATATGAAAGATCAACTCACGGAAGGATCTCATTACAGGGTGAGATCATTTACGGCTAAGGAGGAGATACTTACTACAAGGGGCTATTTTGAAGGTTATATCCAGATAGGAAATCATCATGCCATCAAGATCGAATTGGACGATTCCCATGATGAGGAGGGCATCGTCAGGATAATACCTTATCACACCATAGCGAATATAGATATACTAGAACAAGTCGAACCTCCAAAAGATGAGAGGGATGACAAAAATACTTACTTTGGGTGATAAAAATGCCGATAGAAATGGATGCAGATAGTATCGAGGCGAAGATAGTAAAACAACTTATGGAAGGACGACCTTTGACTCTGGAAGAGACGGCGGAAGAACTGAAGATTTCCACTTCAAGGGTTAAACGGGCAGTTAAAGGATTGGTATCTAGAGGTATAATAGAGGTTCAAGAACTTCCAGATAAAAAGTATCTCAGGTTGAAAAGGAGTGATATAAAGTTCCACGGCACGAACCCTGCTCAAGAAAAGAAGATAAAGAAAAAGAAGAGGAGGAAGGATGAGAAGGGTTCAAAAAAGAGTAGAGAGATGATGTATCGGTGAGGCGGGAAAAGTATATATATGTAATGGCTCTATAGAGGGATGTCACACATCAAGATAACACCCTCCCACCCCCCTTTCCTATTATTTTTTTGTCTTTTGGTTACGGAACGATAGTAACCGCTCTTCACACCACTAAACAATATATATTCTAATTGATATAGATAAATTCCAACATCTTTGATAGGATATGGATGGGGCCGCCGAAATTCGAATTCGGGTGCCTACCGCCCCACGGTAGAAGGATCGACCAAGCTACCCCACGGCCCCGTAAAGAAAATAGTTCAGTACTGCATCACTTCATCGATCAGATCTTTGTGACTCAACAGCATCCTGCGGCAGCAGTAACGTTCTATGCCGAGATCGTCCATCACTTCTTCTGGATCCTCTCCACTATCAACTCTATTCTTATAGTTCTCATACACGTTCCCGATAACTTTTCCACAGGTAAAACACCTGACTGGTACAATCATATATATCACCTGTATGATTTCTGTCTTTTTCCCCGAGCACCGGGTCCCATCGGTTGTTTTGGTAATTTTCTTCTCGGATCAGATATTAGCAGACTTCTATCGTATTCTTTAAAGAGTTCTTCTAGTTCTGGATCTTCGAGATAGTCCACGAGGCAGTTCGCTATCGCAGTCCTCGCAGCGTCGGCCTGTCCCATTATACCTCCGCCTTTGACATTTATATCGATATCGATCTCTTTCGCTCTATCGCCGACGAGTTTGACCGGTTCTTTTATCTTGAGTCGAGCCATCTCGGGATTATATATCTCGAGAGGTTTGGTATTTACCCTAACTCTACCCTGTCCAGGCTTTATAGTGGCTTTAGCTATTGCCTCTTTTCTCTTACCAGTTCGGGTTATCGTTTCTTTGTCTGTCATATTTTAACACCTAGAATTTAGCCCCAAGATGTTCAGATATTTCTTCCAAGGTCAAGCCCAATTTTCCTGTAGAATCCTTGACATCTGGATCGATTATCTCTTCGTTCTCCAATTCTGAGGGCGTACCGATGTACGCACGTAGTCTTTTAAATGCTTTTCGCCCTCGCGGTTTCTGATGAGGTACCATACCTCTTACTGTCCTTCTAAAGATCCTTTCTGGTCTTCTCGGAAAGTAGGGTCCGTTCATCTGTTTTCCCCTAGCTCTTCTCTGCTCGTACTTTTCGAGTATGCTTTTCTTATCACCGACGATGAAGCTCTTTTCCGCGTTGACAACCTTGACTTCTTCTCCATCTAAAATATCACTAGCTACTTGACTTGCGAGTCTTCCTAGGATTTTATCCTCTGCATCATACACTTTCATACAGTTCACCCCATTATCTTAATACCGCTGCCTTCTGGATTTCGTTCTGCCAGCTCGCGGAGATTCAAAAGCTCTCCACCAGCTTCCGCTATGCTTTCTTCTGCACTTCTACTGGCTTTAAAGGCACCGATAGTGACCTCTTTTTTTAGGATGCCCGCTCCAAGTACTTTTCCTGGAACGACTATCGTATCGCCTTCTTCAACGTTCCGCTCGATGCTCGAAAGGTTGACCTCGGCCCAGTGTTTAGAGGATCTTTCTAACCTTTCCGCAACGTCTCGCCAGATAGATGCTTCTTTTTCTCTCGCCTGATCTTTTAGTTCTTTGATCAGGTTTATCAAGTTTGGATTCGTTTTTTCTTCTATCGACATATCTGACTCCTCCGACA
>JBMCXO010000033.1:0-15360 GCA_048621055.1 Candidatus Natronoplasma sp.
CGTTCATTTTATGATGGTCAAAATACGGACTTCGGATCGCAGTTTTTTCCCCATTTGATTTCTGGATTTAATAACAATTTGTCTAAATTAGATGGGATTGTCCTTTTATCATTTTTATTTATCTCGATATTACGGTTATTTTTTCGTCAGACAAACACTATATTTCCGCTGTTTTGATATGTTGTATAGGAGAGGACTTATTCTCCTGAAGAACTCCTAACGTTTTCCTGTATCTTGATAGATGTATAGATCCCTTTATGAAGAGGCAAGATGTGATCACTACCGATAATAGATAATCGAACCCGTCACCTAAAGATCGAACTGATAATCCTTGTTATCTAGTGGGCCCAGAGAGATTCGAACTCTCGACCTCCCGGTTATCAGCCGGACGCTATAACCAACCTAAGCCATGGGCCCTGAATTGAACTATATGGGTTTCAACTTATGGAGAGGGGGTAAATAAAATTTACTTACCAGAGTTAAAGTGAAACTCAGAGATGATCTGTAAGACGCTGCATATCCTCTTCCATCGTTTCTTTTAGACCTGGGTTGTAAAGTCCAGCGGCGGGATGATACATGGGTATCATCTCGAGATCATCGTACTCGAATCTTTTACCGTGGATCTTCTTCATACCTGTTTTACCTATAAGCGTCTCTGTTGCGTGATTTCCTAATGTCACTATCACATCTGGTTCAATAAATTCGATCTGTTTTTCAAGATAAGGATTACACGTCTTTATCTCATCTTTCCTTGGATCTCTATTGTCTGGAGGTCTGCACTTAACAACGTTAGTTATGAAAACCTCATCTCTATCTAGACCTGCCTTACCCAATAACTCTTCGAGGAGTTCACCGGCTCTCCCAACGAAAGGTCTGCCCTCCAAATCTTCGTTCTTCCCCGGGGCTTCTCCGATCAACATTATATTGGAATCCTTGTTTCCTTCACCCGGTACCGCGTTCCTGCGATCCTCATGTAACCTACAATCTGTACAGACTTTGATCTTCTCAGCTAGAAGAGTCAATTCGTCGGACAGCTGTATCTGTTCAGTAATTTTTACACCTCTACTTCCACATCGACGTCGATACCATTCCTGATACTTTGGGTCACGACGCAGTAATCTTCGAAAATGTCCAAGCACTTCTCTAACTTTTCTTTATCGGTCTTGTCTACCTCTGGGATTATCTTTGCATCCAGCCTTGTTACTCTTAATCGACCATCTATTCTTTCTATGGTCCCAGTTACGCTCCCTTGGAGAGAATCTAGCTCTACCCTCTTCTTCTTCAAGCAGAAGGTCAAACTGGCCATCAGGCAGTTCAATGAAGAGGCAGCCAACAATCTACTCGGATTCGGACCGGTTTCATCTCCGCCGGCTTCTTCAGATTCGTCGGTCAGAAGTTCTCCCATAGATTCTTTGTCAAAATCAACCTTGAATTTGTAATCCTCCAGCCTTTCTATATCTATGGTGAATTCATTTTTATCCTTATCTCTGCTCATAATATCAAAAGCTTTGAAGAGATTGATAACTTTTTGCCTCAATAGCTCGTCTTTTCTTTCATCACCTGTCGCATCTGATTAACGTAATCTTCCTGATCCTCAGGTGGATGATAGAAATTCCTTCCCTCCTCATACATGCATCTCAGGCATCCATCCACATCGAACAAATTTGTACTGAAGTACTTCTCACCCCCATCGGGAAGAAGAGTAACGATCTTTCCCTCGAGCCCATCGGGTTCAACTTTTCCAGCTTGGCATAGATAGGAACATCAGGATTGAGATTGATGTTTCCGAGCTTGACCATGGGTGTATCTCCTACCAATTGTAGAACGTTTTCTACTCTCATTGTTCCATAGATAGGCTATAACTCCGTTTTAATTTTTAGGGAAAAACAACCGTAGGTTTTTTGACCATGAAGATATACAGTCTTCCGATGTACGAGCTCTTTCCATACAGCCCACGGGAAAACCAGGAAGAAATAATGGACGAGATCAGTGACTGCCTTCAAAGAGGCAGGTCCTTAGTTTATCAGGCCGCTACCGGGTCAGGCAAAACGATCTGCACTTTGACTTCCGCTCTCGAATACGCAAACAAAGAAAGTAAGAAAATATTGTACTTGACTAGAACGAACAGCCAGCAGAGACAGGTCCTTCTCGAACTTCGAGAGATCGGAGGGTACTATGGTTTAGGACTTCAGGGCAGGAACAATACCTGTTTGTTGGCTCAAGAGAACGAAGAGTTGATGGAAGGTGATGCAGAAGAACTCTCCAAGTACTGCAGCGATAGAAAGAAAGAGGTGCGAACCGCGATAGAGAATAACAAAAAACCGACAGCGTGTCCCTATTATGCCGGACTTCTCCAGACCGATCTTGACGAGATACGGGGCTTGTTTGAAAAGAAGATCCCTACCGTAGATGAAACCATGGACCTTTGCAGAGAACGGAAGATATGTCCCTACGAGTTGACGAAGGCACTCATACCCGATGCGACCGTCGTTACAGCGCCGTACATCTATTTTTTCGTCCCTTTCATAAGGAAACAACTCAAAGATTGGATGAATGTAGAACTTTCAGACCTTATCGTCATAATAGACGAGGCCCACAACCTTCCCGACTACGCTAGAGAGCTTTCATCCTCCGAAATAACAAAGATAACACTCGAAAGAGCTAAGAATGAAAGTCATGAATTCGGAGACCCTATCCTTCAGACCGACGATACCATCTCGAGCTTTTGTGATCTGTTTGAACACATCCTTTTGGATACAGTAGATGAATTCGTCGTTGAGGAGGACGGGCTCATCCCTCCGAGTGAGATCCGAACTGAATTACTGCACTCGTTAGGTATGAATACAAACCAGTTAAAAGGGATCATAAAAGACTTAAAGATGCAGGGGGAGATCGTGCAGGAAAAAAGGAGAGAAGAGAAGAAATTACCAAGATCATATATCAACTCTTTCGCTGCCTTTCTCTCATTTTGGATGTCGATAGAGAGGGAGGATTACATCAAACTGGTCAATGGAGGTGAAGACCCGAGTTTAGAAGCCTTCTGTTTGGATCCGAGTAACGTCACTTCAGTACTGAATTCCTGCCATTCTAGTATCCATCAATCTGCCACGCTCGAGCCTCTTGACGAGTACCGCGATTCCATCGGACTTCCCTACGACGCTGAAAAAGAGATTTATCCGAGCCCCTTTCCGGAAGAGAACAAGGCCCTTTTTTACCTGGACGGTATCACGACCCGTCACGAAGATATGCAGAGAGGGGACGAGATGAAGAAAAAATTGAGAGAAAAATTGGCCACTTTGTTGAACGGAGTGAATAGGAACATGGTGATATTCTTTCCCAGCTACCGATTGATGGAAGATATGATCGGATCTATAAGACTGGAAAGTAAGAGGATCTTCATCGAAAAGCAGGGCATGGATCAATCTGAGCTTATGGGCATGGTGAATGAATTTAAAAAGGAAGGAGGCGTTCTTTTCTCAGTTATAGGAGGTAGGATCAGCGAGGGGATGGATTTTCCTGGAAAACAATTAGAAGTTGCAGTGGTTGTGGGGATCCCCTACCCGAAACCGACGGCGCGACAGAAAGGACTGAAACATTACTACGATATGAAATTCAACAAGGGCTGGGAATACACGGTGAAAGCTCCGGCGGTGAGAAAAATACTACAGGCTACGGGCAGACTAGTCAGAAGTGAAAATGACTTCGGCGTTTCTGTGATACTGGATGAGAGAGCATTACACTTCAAAAAATATCTTGAAGATCTGACCCTTGTAGAGGATGTTGAAACGGAGGTCAAAGATTTCTTTAAAAGGAGAGAAGAAACTTTATAAGCAGCTTCTTCTAACGTGATAATATGCACAAGATCACCGATGTGGACATGGAAAAGAACATACTGGAAGAGAATGACAGGATCGCAGAGAAAAACGAAAGCATTTTCAAAGAAAAAGGCGTAAGAGCTTTCAACATCCTTGGAGCGATAGGTTCTGGCAAGACTTCACTGATAGAAAGACTTCGAGAGGGTATGGATGAAAGAGTCGGTGCTATAGCGGGAGACTTGAATGGAAAAGACGATTATGAAAGATTCAGAGAGAAAGATATGCCCGCCGTTGCTATAAACACTGGAAAGGACTGCCACCTGGACGCTCACTACGTCAGCCATGGCTTAGAAGACATAAACTTGGATAACCTTGATTTTCTTTTCATAGAGAACGTTGGTAACCTTATCTGCCCAGTGGATTTTCCCCTAGGTACCGAAGCAGATGTTGTAGTCGTTTCGGTCACCGAGGGCGACGATATGATAAGGAAACACCCATTGATATTTTCAGGATCGGATCTGACCGTGGTCAATAAGATCGATTTGGCCGAAGCTATGGACGTTGATCTCGATACCATCGAAGAAGATCATGAGGAGATAAATCCCCACGGAACTCTGATCAAAACAGATGCAAAAGAAGGAAAGGGTATTGAAAAGGTCGCTGACTTTTTAGACTTGCCTTACTCTCGATGACCCTTTTCTAGTCTACAAGTTCTGCCAGAAGAGGAGCCACTGAAACCTCGCTTTTTTCCTGTTCTATAGTATCCGTACAGAAGACCGAATCACATACAGAGCCCAGCTTTTCCTCAGCCTCTCCGGCAAAAAGACCGTGTGTACATCCGGCGTGTACTTCTTCCGCTCCAGAAGCTTTCAATTGTTTTGCGGCCTCCGTCATCGTACCTCCAGTAGAGATTATGTCGTCTAGTATAACAACGGATTTACCCTGCACGTCTATATTCTTCGGTTTTATCTCGACCGTGTTAGCGTCTATACGGGTTTTCTCTAGATGATCACATTCAAGACCGACTTCTATCGCCGCGCTTTCAACCATGTCTTTAGCACCGACATCCGGGGCGATCAACAAGTCTGGATTTTTTTCTTCAACAGAGTGTGCAGCAAGGCTGGACATGGCGGAGACGTTCTCTGCCGGGATGTCAAAGAAATCGACTATCTCTTCCGAATGGAGGTCAACGCTGTAAAATTCGTCCGCTTCTATCGCTATCCTGCGGGCGAAAGCCTTCGCACTGACAGGTTCTCCTTTTTCAAATATCTGATCCTGCCTTCCGTAGGAGTAGTAGGGAACGATGACTTTGATCGATCTAGCCCCATTTTCTTTAAGGGCGTTCTGGATCATGAACAACTCCAGTAGATGCTGGTTGGGATGAGTGGTCTGAACTATAGTACAGTCCTCACCTTCAACATCTTCCCTTACCTTCACGTATATCTCCTTATCCGGGAAAACTTTAGTTTGTACCTCCGCGGTTTTCACATCTGTCAGGTCCGTGATCTTATTACAAAGTGATGGGGATGCAGGTCCTTTCACTAACATAGGTCATCGATAGTGAAATAACTTTTACCAATATATCTTTTTTGAGTGTTTCAGTTAATCTTTTCTCCGAAACCATTTTATAACTACCATACAGTACTAAAGTAGATAATATGATGCCAGGTGGAGGAAACCCAAGACAGATGAAACGCATGATGAAGAAGATGGGACTCGAGAGCGACGAGCTCGACGCGAACAAAGTGATAATAGAGACCGACAAAAAGAGATTGGTCTTCGATGAGCCTCAAGTCGTCGAGATGAACATGAAGGGACAGCACATGTATCAGATAGTCGGAGAGCCTAGAGAAGAAGCACCTGAAGGAGAAGTTCTCATACCGGACGAGGACATCGAGATGGTCTCTGAAAGAGCTGGAGTCTCTAAAGAGGAGGCGGAAGAAGCTCTCAAAGAAGCCGATGGAGAACCTGCTGAGGCCATAATAAGTCTTCAATCTTGATCGTGATAATAAACAACACTTAGAATTATATCAGGTTGCTGCAAAGCCCCGTTTAACTGGCCTTAAACGGCCTCCTTCAATCTCTTTTTAACGAATTCTTTATCGAGCTGACTCAAAAACCGTCCGAGTCTCGGACCTTTATTTTCTCCCAGCAATATCTTGTAGAATGACCTAAAAGCCTTGCCTTTTGCTATACCAACCTCCTCCGCTGCAGCATGTACCAATTTGTGCAGAGAGTCCGAGTCCCATTCATGCTCTTCTATCTTGCTTAGATACAGCTCTAAAAATCTCTTTTCTTTTTCGCTTACATCAACGTCTGGTAGCTCTTTTTTTAGTGAGAATTTTACCATGTCAGGTGCATAATTTTCCAGCCAATATTCTACTTTCTCCGCTCTTTTTTTGAAGCGCTGGTAATCTTCAGGCCTATCTTCTTCTATCTGTCTAGTATGTTGAGCTATAGACCAGATCTTCTCGCGGTCTTCGTAGATCTGTACTAGATTGACAAGATGCCTGTAAGGTATACGCTGTGGTCTCTTTGAAGGTACGCTTCCGACCTGTGATAATTCATAGGTCCTTTTCATCTCTACGTCTCCTCCTTCAAAGTAGGCTCCTTCACACTCGTCGTATCTGTCTACCAAATCGAGGAGACCAAGTTTAGGGTCGAAATCTATGTGTGTGTTCGGTTTAGATCGCATTATCAAAAATCTAACGATCTCTGGAGAGACCATATCTAATATATCCTCCGTTTTTATTAAAACACCTGAGGAAGATGACATAGGACCTTCTCCTTTAAGCTGGATCCATTCGTAGACCACCGGGTGAGGAGGATCTCTCTCAAATATCTCTTTGATTATCCTCTTCCCTGAATCCCAAGAGCCACCGGAAGCGGCGTGGTCTTTACCAAAAGGTTCGCAATCGATTCCAAGTATCCACCATCTTGCGGCCCAATCTAACCTCCAAGGAAGTTTACCGTCGTCAATCCTTATATCGGCCTTTCCATCAAAACCACATTCACAAGAATACTTTACAAAAGGGTCCTCAAAGTCTTGTACTGTCGTTTTACCTATCCGACCACAATCAGAACAAATGGGACTGTAGGGAAACCAATCGTTGGGTAGTTCTCTCCCTGAAACGGTCTCGATGATCTCTGTAATCTCATCTCTATGTTCGATCGCGGTCCTGGTAGCTTCCTCATATTCTCCTGAAGCGTACATCTCGTGAGCGTACTTCACTTCTATATCTGCCCCAAGCTCTTCTAAAGATATCAGAAAAGGTTCCATAAAGTGCTCGGCGTAGTTATCATGTTCGCCGCAAGTGCAGGGTATATCCATGAGAGGTTTACCGATATGTTCTTCATAAGATTCGTCTAAAAAAGGATAAAGTTTTCTCAATGGATCTATAGAATCCACGATCAGTACTAGGTGCCCTTTAGAAGCTCTAGCGATAGCTTCGCCTGTTAAAACTTCCCTTATATGACCCATGTGTATAGGTCCAGAAGGGGCCTCTCCAGTAGCTACCAGCGGGTTTTGATCTTCGATCTCTTCTACTTCAGCATCAGCCCAATGCATCTTACGACCTTCAGCCAATCATGCGTGCCCTTATCAAAGATCGTAGAGGAACGCCCATAACATCGTCTCTACCGTTCTTGTTCACTTTGACAATACACATCTTGATATTTGCACCTTCATCTTCTAGGTCTTTGACCGCACCCTTCATCGTCTCTCCAGTATTTATAACGTCGTCAACTACAACGATATTTTTTCCGTCGATACCCGCATAGTTGGAAGCCAGCGTGCCTCCTCCTTGGACTCTGTTCTCGTGCGGCGGTCTATAGATCGCTAACTCTCTATCTAACTGCTCTGACACCAGTACGGCGGCGGGAATACCGTTGACCGCAATACCGACGATAGTTTCTATGTCAGTGTCCATCCTTTCCATCTCTTCAAGTATGATATCAGAGAACAAACTTGCAGTGAGACCTATCCTTCTACCATAAACGCCTATAGATCTCCAACCTATCTTTACATCCATGGGAGGTTTTTCCTTTTTTATATCCCTAGTCAAAAGCCAAGTTACGGTATCTGGTGAAACATTGAGCTCATCAGCTATCTCCTTCTCTTTGAGCCCTTTTTCCTTGAGCTTTTTAGCCTCATCTACTAACTTCTCTATTCCTTTCATCGTCTCACTCATACGTAAATCAGGCTATCATTATTTAATATTGTGGTGGCACCTACGATATCTCTATTTCCAACTCCTCCAGCTTTTCTTTGGTTGGAACACCTTTATCGTTCCAGCCTCTCTCTTCGTAGTAGTCTTTCAACATCTTTTCGATCTGCTCTTTGGTGAATTTTTCTCCGTCGAGATCCTTTACTGGAGTGGGCGTAGAAAATTGCTCCGGGACGTGCAGCCCCTCTTTGATCTCTGGTCTCTGTTTCAATCCATACAATCGTTCAAGATTATAGATCCGCTCACCGATCTTATAGGTCTCTTCACCAGTGAGGTCAAGGCCTAGATATGCGTTGACGAATTTGCTCATGAACTCTGGAGAGTAGACGCTCCTGCCGGTCAATTTGCACGAGCCTAAAGTGTCGTGAAGTGTCACGTAATTTTCCCGCCAGGCGACGTATTCTTTGTCTTCTATAGATCTTCGATCCCTTTCCATCTTGACCCAATCACCTTTATCGTCAGTGGTCATTCCTCCACCTAATTCTATGCCATCGCAGTCAGAACGAAGGTGACAGGCTCCTCTAGTAGAGGTGTAAAATCCCAAACCCATGCCTTTCAAAGCTCGTGGGTCATAAGCAGGAGGGCTCAATCCGTTGACATGGACTGCTATTTCTTCTCTACCGAATTCTTCTCCTATCCTTTTAACACCTTCAGCAGCTATGTCACCAAGTCCTTCTCTGTAGGCTGTTTTCCTTATGAGTTCTCTCACTTTCTCCCCATCTCCAAAATAGAGCTCTTCGTCGATCTCGTTTTCTTCACTGAGTCTCATCAAGAAGCCGATAGAGTTCCCGATACTCAGTGTGTCCATCCCTAGATCATCGCAAAGTTGGTTGGCTTTAGCTACGTCCTCTATGTCACCTAATTCTAGGTTAGAACCTAAAGAAAAGGAAGTCTCATATTCTATGTCGACAATGTCTTTGTAGACCTGACCACATCTGCACGGACATCTGTGACATCCTTTACTCTCGCTGATATCGTCTTCCCAATGATAACTGCTTAATTTGTCCGCTTCTTCGAAAGAACCGCTCTTCCAATAACGAGTGGGAAAGATACCTAGTTCCGACGCCATACCTCCAAATTTAACGGTGCCGTGAGAACTGTAAGCATCGAAACTTTCCTTTCCCTCTCCGTCCTCATCAGTAAATTCTGAGAAGGCTTCGCTCTTCAATTCGTCTAACTTCTGGGGTTCTGCAGGTTCTATATCCTTCCAGCCTTTCACCACTATACCTTTTAGATTCTTCCAGCCCATGACGGCTCCTAAACCGGTCCGACCGACTTCTCGATCATCTCCAGCGATGATAGCATATCTGACCAGATTTTCTCCTGCTGGACCTATCACCGCTGCGCTTCCTCCATGTCTCTTTTTTAATATCTCTTCGGTCTTTTTCGTGCCGAGACCGCTGAGTTCAGTAGCCTCAACTACCTCGATCCTCCCCTCCTCAATCAGAAGATAGCTTAGTCCTTCACATCTACCTTTTATAACTATGGCGTCAAATCCACTTTTCTTCACCTCTTCTCCCAGAGACCCTCCAAATATCCCCTCTGCCATGATGCCTGTCAAAGGTGATTTCGAATAAAAACCGCACTTCTCTGTCATGGGTATCTTGCTTCCATTCAGGGCTCCTGGTACGAAGACGATCGGATTCTCTTCAGAATAGGCTTTGGGTTTTCCTTCTGTCTCTTCATGAAGGAGTTTTATACCGAGGCCGTTTCCACCCAGGTATTTTTTGATCGTCTTTTTATCCAACTCTTCGACTTTAGTTTTCTTCTCTGATAGATCGACTTTCAATATTTTGTTCCATGCTCCTGACATCACGATACACCGTTTTTTAGAATGACTTAGGAGGATATAATTTTAATTGTCGAGGATAACAAGATATTCCTTAAATTTAAATAGGTAGTATCGAGGTTCAGAATTCTATATGCCGAGATTTGCTGTAGTGCTCGTTGAACCGCAAACCGCAGGAAACGTAGGAGCAGTAGCGAGATTGATGGGTAATTTTGATCTCGAAGAACTGTACTTGGTTAATCCAGTTCAGATAGATGATGAGGCAGAGAAAAGAGCGATGCATGCCAATGATATTTTAAAAGAGGCGGAGATGGTGGAAGATTACGAAGAACTCGTTTCCAATTTCGATATGGCAGTGGGAACTTCTGGGATCAACACGGAAAACGAGAAGAAGTTTTTGAGGAAAGCTGAAACACCGGAAGAACTGTCAAGATCTATAAATGATCATGAGGGTAATATAGCTCTAGTTTTCGGTAGGGAGGACAAAGGTCTCAATAACAAGGAATTGATGAAATGTGATAGGCTCGTGAGGATCCCCGCATCTGATGATTATCCTATCCTAAATCTCTCCCACGCTGTTTGTATAGTGCTTTATGAGATATTTAAGGAGGAAAAAGGCGATATCGTCGGTAAAAAAGACAGATCCAGCGAAGAAAGCGAAAGAGAACGGCTAATCCGATCTTTTTCAGATATATTGGAAGAGATAAGGTTTCCAGAGCACAAATACGAGAAGACAGAGGTCATGTTCAGGAGGGTACTGGGGAGAGCTTCTCTAACAAAGTGGGAATATCATCGATTGATGGGCGTCTTTTCACAGATATTGAAAGAGATAGAGGAATAGGATCAACTTTTTTCGTCTCCGATCCCGACCTTCTCTGCCATCAATCTTTTCAACTCCTCCCGATCTCTAGCTTCTAAACCAAAATATTCCTGAAACTTTGAACTCGTTCTTAAAGAATAAGTCCGTCCGTCTCTTTCCGATAAGATCAATCCTTTGTCTTCCAAAGTATCTACATGATCATATGCTTTCTCTCCCACTTTTTTCTTGAGCTCACTCTGTCTTATCGGTTGATAGTAAGCTATGAGAGCGGCTGTTTTCAATAAAGGCTTGCTTATCTCCTCATCCATCATCTCCATACCGTATTTATTGAATTTCGATTTCAGTTGCAAGGAAAACTTTCTGCCTATCTTGATGATCTCTAATGCGGTCTTTCTGTTCTGATACATCCTTCGAAGTTTTTTAACTCCCTGTCGAACTTCACTCCTAGGTCTACCTACAGCCTCTTCGATCTCGGGGACAGTTAAGGGATGACTTGAGGAAAAAAGTACGGCCTCTACCACCTGTTCTATACCTTCTTCGTCTGTAAGTTCTTTTTCAGAAACGAGTTGTTCTTCGTCATCGGGCTCTTCAGTATCCTGCGAGACTTCTTTTTCGGCGTCTTCTGTCATATCCGCTTTAGAAAAATAATTTAAGATATATTAACTTACCGAAACGGGTGATGTAATTTGTGAAAATTCCTATCCTTTATCCAAAAATCCATATATCTCGATTTCTTTTGGACAAATATGCCTGTAATATCAGTAAACTCAGATGAACTGTTGAAGCTCACTAAATCAAATGAAGTTATCTTGCTAGATGTACTGCCAAAAATAGGCATCGAGATAGAAAAAATAGAGGGCGATAAGTGGGAATTAGAGGTAGACCCAAACAGATGTGATCTGCTTTCCGTAGAAGGGATAGGCAGGGCGGTGAGAGGTTTCCTCGGTGATGAAACAGGCCTTCCCGATTATGAGATAAATCCGTTGGATTTGGTAACCAACGTCGAACTCAGCGTCCAGGATGTGAGACCGTATATTGTCACAGCTGTGATCGAAGAGATAGATCTGTCAGAATCTGTTCTAAAATCGATGATGGATCTGCAGGAAAAATTACATCTCACTCTCGGCAGGAACAGATCTAAAGTAGCTATAGGCGTACACGCTCTAGAGCCGATAGAGCCCCCGCTCACTTACAAAGCAGTCAAGCCGGAAGAGATAAGTTTCATGCCGTTGGAGAAATCCATAGAGATGGATCTTCAGGAGATTTTGGAAAAACATGAGAAAGGAAAAGAGTTCGCCAACATCTTGGAGGGTGAAGAACGGTATCCAGTGATACTTGACTCTAAAGACGATGTTCTGTCTTTTCCTCCGGTGATAAACGGACAGATGACTCAAGTCACTCCGGAGACCGATTCGCTCTTCATCGATATGACCGGAACGGACATGAGAGCTTTGGAACAGACACTGAATATCCTGTGTAGCACCTTTGCGGAAAGAGATGCTAAGGTATATTCAACCGAAGTGAAATACGGTAATAGAAGTATAACTTATCCAGACTTCACTGCAGAAAAGATGGAGGTCTCAACTTCAGAGTGTAATAGTATTTTGGGTTTAGAAATCGAAAATGAAGATATTGTAGGCATACTTCAAAGGATGAGATACTCTGCTGAAGAAAAAGATGATATCGTTGAGGTAAAGATACCAGCTTACCGCCACGATGTCCTTCATCCATGGGATATAATCGAGGATATCGCTATCGGTTTCGATTACGACAATTTTGATGGCAGTCTACCTGAAAAAGTCACCGTAGGTGAATCTCTTGATGATTCCGATTTGATGGATACGATGACTGAGCTCTTGATAGGTCATGGTTTCAACGAAGTGATGAACTATATCTTGAGCTCTCCAGAAAAAGAATTTAGATACATGAATTTAGAGACGCAAGGAGAGATCGCCAGGGTCGAGAATCCAGTAAGCGAAGACAGCGTTTCGTTGAGGAGCTGGCTTTTACCGGGCTTATTGATCAATTTGAAGGATAACAAGACCCAGGGTTTGCCCCGTAAGTTTTTCGAGATCGGATATGTAGTTTTGCCCCATCAACAGAGAACTAAAGCTGCAGGTGTGATCCAAAGTTCTGACGTAGGATTCACCAAGATGAAGTCCATCCTCGACGGGCTGCTCACAAACCTGGGTTTCGAGATGACGGTGGAGGCTGAAAAACACTCTTCTTTCATAGAGGGTAGATGTGCAGGTATCTTCGCGGTAGGTAAAAAAATCGGGTATTTTGGAGAGATCTCTCCTGACGTTCTAGAGAATTTTAAACTGGAGAATCCTGTGGTAGGGTTTGAGATGGACCTAGAACAGGTATATGAAATGAAAAGCGAAGATATCTGATTTATTGTAAGGGCAAAAGTTATTAATGATCCGCGGCCAAATCGTTCAACAGCATACTGCCGAGGTAGCTAAGTCTGGACCAAGGCGCCGGCCTTGAGAGCCGCTAAATATGGAAAAGTCCTCGCGGGCTTTTCCTTACATCGGGGAGAGATCTCCGGTGGTTCAAGCAAGCCGGTGGTGCTATGCACCTCAGGAGTTCGAATCTCCTCCTCGGCGCTTATTTACATTTTCTGAGTGATAGCGAAGAAAATTAAAAAGTAAGTGGAATCTGTGATTCCACGCAACTTCTAACATTGCGAGTGTAACGAGCAATTTAGAAGCAAGAGTACTTCGTTCGCTTCTCGTCGGAGATTCGAAAACGAAGTGGAATCAAAGACACCCCGCGCTCATAATTCGCAGAAATCCGGAGGTTTCCGAAGAAGAAAAGGACCAAGTCCTGTGAAACCGTAGGTTTGTTCGTCTCCTCCTCGGCGCTTATTTACGGGTAAAAGCTAAAAAGCTAAGGACTTTATATCGCCGGCTAAAATTGAATCCAACTCTTTTTTTGTTGCATTTGAGAAAAAGAGGGGGGTGTAGAACTTTCACTAAATTTTTGATTGGGTCTCTATAAGACAGTTATTAAATATCACGAATCCGTCTTTTTTTATGAGGGGATATTTAAACGGAACAAACTTAAAATCAAAGTAGTTATATGTTATATTGCGATGGCAAAAAAATTAGAAATATCCAACCCTGAAGAGGCCCTGATCGACTCACCGTTTGAGGGGTTAAAAAAGCATTCAGCCCTCATAAAAAAAGCGATCGATGAGCTTATGAGAGGGGTTAAACTGTACATGGAAGGGAGGTTCGAAGAGGCCCAAAAATCTTTCGAAAAAGTAGCTGAATTAGAGCACCGGGCTGATAAAATAAAGATAGAAATAAGAGAAAACTTGCCCAGATTCATCTTCCTGCCAGTGACCAGGGACGAATTTTTGAGACTTTTGAAAGAAGCCGATTCTATACTCGATCATGCCGAAGATGTCAGTTTATTTTTGCCGATGCGTGAAGAAGAAATACCTGATGAAATAGAAGAGGATTTCGAAGAATTTTCAAAAAAGATTTTTGGATCGGTAAAGCAAGTTGACGAACTGATGTCCGTATTTGTAGGGATATTAAAATCTTCCTTCGGCGGGAAATCAAAAGAAAAAGTAAGGGAACTACAATTACAAATTGCTAAGAAAGAGTACGAAGCTGATAAGATAGAAAGAAAGATTTCTAAAGAACTATTCAATCACGACGAAGATCCTTTGAAGGCGATCCACCTACTTAAGGTCGTAGATAAGATGGACTCTATAGCAGATCACGCTGAAAATGTAGGAGATATGATAGATTCAACAGTTGTATCTAAGTGAGATATCTTCAGTTTTAGACTAGAAAATCTCTTCTTGAGAGAAGACCGGTCGCTTAAATCCATCTTTATCGGTAAGTTTTAACTTGGGTAGAACACTAAACTTTCAGTATATTGCTCTAGAGGTTTGTTCTTCTTTCTCGTAACATCTTTTACAAAGACCGTTATAATTCATGGCAGCTCTTCTTGTTATTTTAGCCCCACAGCGCTTGCATACGTATTTGTCTTCACTCTCTCGAGCCATTATCTATTAACTCCCATAAGGTGAAGAGTGTAGAATGTATTTAATCTTTGGTAATTTCTGATTCTAGTAGATGCTCAGGGATATACCATTACGGGTTTATGTTCCCCCGCGGTGAGAAGGACAGAAAAGGTGAAGTTGATCAAGATAAAGGTTGTTGATCCAAAATCTGTAAGGATATAGTACCTGAATGGGTTCCACTCGATGTGATCTCTTCCGTAGAGGATGTAGGTTGTGTAGATGTCTAGAGCGGTGATGACGAGGCTAAGGAGGATAAAAGCGGTGTATCCCCTGCATTTCCGAGAATATTTAGATATGTTCATCAGTGGTAAATAAAGGGGATTGGTGATCCGGTCTAAAAGTTCAAAGTATCCTGCTAGCTATATTGGCCTACTCACCTTCTATCGCATCCAAACATATAGATATAGACAGTAGCATCCGCCTATCTAATTGGAAATTTGGATCTTTGGATATATTCAGTTTGTAAATATCTCGTAGTAAAGTGAACTTTTCCTTGAAGGTACCTACTTGATTCCCGCGGAAGGATATCTTGTAATTATAGGGGAGAAATTTCAGGATGGTCCTCCGAAGTAAAGCCTTGATAACGGAATCCTCTTTGACCCGACCTATCTCTCTCTGCTGAGGATCCATCAGTATCCATTCATCTTTCGCGAGTGATTTGAACCCCT
>JBMCXO010000034.1:0-15309 GCA_048621055.1 Candidatus Natronoplasma sp.
CGCGTCCGCTATATTTTCTTTGAAAATTAGCGGTAAAGAAGAACTCGTTAGAGTTGTTTAACGTGTCCGCTACCCTCTCTGGCGGTCCACGGAAAAGTACGAATTTTCCGGTTGCGGCATGGTTTTGGCTCTAGAAAAACCATTGACTAGTTCTGGAGCTCGTATATTTAGATCAGTGATATTATCTTTCGTCCACTCGATGTCTTCTTCCTCGATAGTAAGAAGATCGACGTCTTTTTCACTTATGAACAAAACTCCAGGTATATATTGCCGAGTATTGAAGAGATATATACTTTTGATCGTAAATTGACGAAAAAAAGATCGAGTATCTCTTTCTCCTTCAAACTCCTTTTTCAAATTCCCCATAAGAATAATACTTTTCGCAGTACGGACACCAATATGCTTCCTCTTTCGAATCTTTAATCATAGTCTTTTTGCATCTAGGGCACTTTTCAACCACTTCACATCCCCACCTTTTCAGGTATCTTCACCTTATTTACGACCTTTTTCCCTTAATAGTTTTTGATGATTTTTACTTTTCTTCAGATGCCATGAGACAGATCATCTTATATATTACAAAGAATAAGGAAAAAGTGAATACGATCATCAGGATTACTTCGATCCGTCCAGTCGTGATTCTGCCCAAGGAACTATAGGATCCCATCAACGAAGCAATTATGGAAAGGAAGGCCCCTAGAATAACATTAGTAAAAATCCCGTAGACCGTAAAATTTCGAGCGGCTCTACTAAAAGAGATTATATCTGAATTTTGAGAACCTTTTCTCGAATTTTCCTCTATGGTTCTGAGCAGTAAAAGATATCTCGCAAAAAACCAGATTCCAACGAAGAGGAACAAGAATCCTACTACCAAAAGGACGTTGACCACTCTAAGAGGAAGTTCTCTGTTTACAAAAAAATATAAAAAGACGGTCGCAAATATTCCGGCACTTATTACTGAATTCTTTTCTCCCATGAGACCAACAGCAGGTACGATGCTAATAATTAGGGGTAAAAACCAGTAGATTGAGTGCCTAGAAACTAAACTCGCGGAGAGACCAGAAGCAAGTATCCCAAGGGAGAAAACTAATTTTGCATTTTTTCTTTGTATCGTAACACCTCCTTTACTGCTGGTTCGAGGGGCTCTTTTGGATCCCAGTCCACAACTGTAGTTCCTGCGCTCCAAAGTCTATCTATGATATTTTTTCTTTCTATCCGAGAAAAACTTTCAGCGATCTCATCATAGTCGCTTAAAAGTTCTTTCTCTATCTTTAGTGGATCTGGAGAAATCACCATGACATCATATTCTTTTCTTGCGAGATTGATTATAGTCTCGGTAAACTCCATGATAGTTAAAGGTGAGATAAATATTATAAGACTCTTTCGAGGAAAGAAATCTTCAAGTAGCATTCTAACGCCTTCTAAGTCCCAGGCTCCTCCTTTCTCGAATTGAGTCAAATTCGCCATCACTTTGTGATAATGGTTCTTCCCTGTTCCTGGATAAACCCAATTCATGTATTCACCAGAAACGATCAACCCGAGTCGGTTCCGAGCAGAGAGTATAGAAGAAGCCAATGACGCAGCGGCATCGACTGATACTCGAAGAGAGTTATATCTCTCAGTCCCGACCATACCTTTTTTATATCCATCTACAACCAAAATAACGTCGCCAGATTTTTCTCCCTCATATTCGTTAGTGAAAGGTTTAAAGTGTTTAGCCGTAGCTTTCCAATTTATATCTCGTATCTCATCTCCAGGATGATACTCTCTTAGAGAAAAAAACTCGCTTCCTATACCTATATTTTTAGATTTTATGTCTCCCAGCCAATGTTTGGTATAACTTGGATGGATATCTACACTCTGCATCTCCTCAGTCTGTGGCAGGATGCGGAGATTAATCTCCTTACCAGCATCTATCTCCTTAGAAAAAAAGTCAAGAGGGTCTCTATATCTGATCTTGATAGGGCCGATGTCGATCTTCCCTGTGATGGGGCAAGCGATCGTGTAACTCAGTTCTTTTCTTTCATTTCCATCCAACTTGATCACTTTTCGGTTAGAGCCTTCTACAACTTCGACCAATGACGGAAGGACATCATAGACTTCGAGTAAAACGGGTCTTCTTTCATCATTCCTCAAAATTATCGTGATTTCGATCTCATCGTTAACGTAAATCTCTTTTTTCCGCTCCTCCGATTTTCTAGAGACTGAAACCATAGAAGTACGGGGTGGCATGACTCTACTAGATATCACAAATAATGCTAATGAGGATATCGTGAGAGTAAAAAAAACCCAACTCCTGAAAATATTCCCAAGGACCGTTCCAAGGACAGCGAGAACTGTCAAGAGAACAAATATCTTGTTCAACCTCATGGTTTACACACCTCTAAAGAACCACTAGGATGAACATCCTTATCCATGATATCTATCCTCCCATTCATCGATCCTTTGGATCATATCTTTTATTTTAATTTTATACTTTTTCTGACTGGTCCCCTTTAAGGACTTTTTCTTTTTTCTTTTACTTGATTTTTTCATCGTAGACAGGATGAAATCGGCTATAACTTCATCCTTAACGGCTTTCCGAAATTCATCTGGTTTTCTAACCAAATCATTCAGTTCATTGTCAGGTATGTCCTCTACTTCTTTAAATTTGAGTAAAAATATTTTTTTTATTCTTTCGTGAAGGATATCTTGGCTCATTTCCTTACCTTCAGAAGCCCTTTCTAAAAGTTCTGAAATGTCCTGTATCCGCAGGTTGATGTCTTCATCTAAACTCTCTTTTTCTATCCAATCTTCAGGACTTTCGGTGACATGTGAGGTACATTCGATAAGGTTATAAGCAATGAGTATAACTATAATAAATCCTGTTATTCTTCCTAGGATGAGGGGAAGTCCTTCGTCACCGCCCATAACGAATAAGATGGATAATAAAGCTAATAAACCTATGAGTAAGTATAAAAAATTTGAGGTTTCCTTTTCATGGAGTAAGTTGTTTATGGTTTTAACCATTTTTTCCACCTAATTTTCGAAGTTATCATCTTAGCTCATCTCTCAATGCTTCGAGGTCTTGGATAACTCTTTCCTTATCTTTTTCTTCTAACTTGTGAGCGCTGTATTTTGCTAGTTCGAATATTTCTCTAATTCGTGAAATTTTAGATGTTGTGACGTCTAGGTTTTCAACAGCAGTTTTTTCGAACTCCCTTGGGGTCATATGTTTTTCATCTCTAATGCCTTTCTCCTCGAGGATCAATGACATCTGGTTATAACATCCCATTATTGTAGATTTTATATCTTTTCCTTCAATTAGATCTCTGATAGCTTTATCTACAGCAGAAGAAACATCTCTTTCGATTTCTTTTTTATCATCTTTATCTCTAAGTTCGAATAGCTCGAAAAGTTCATACTTTTGATACAGGAAGAAACCTACGCCAAAAACCGATATCAGTACCAACATGAATATGCCTGGACCTCCAAGTTCACTGAATAGAGTCTCGGTCTCTCCCCAGGGAAGAATACCCTCCCCAGGTCGTGCTCTTGTTCCTCCTGCATCTCCGCTTACCCCTATCCAATAGAAAATACCTCCGCCTAAACCAAACATCATACTGAATAATAAACCAGTCATCTTTTTGCTTATGTAACCTTTCTTGAATGCCACACCAGTAAGGATGATACCAGTCAAGGTTAATATGACTATCAGAGCTGTTAACGCCTGGAAAAAAATTGGGGCTATGAGCCAAAATAATGCTACGC
This sequence comes from Candidatus Natronoplasma sp., assembly GCA_048621055.1. Taxonomy (GTDB): domain Archaea; phylum Thermoplasmatota; class Thermoplasmata; order Halarchaeoplasmatales; family Halarchaeoplasmataceae; genus Natronoplasma. Next base: position 3,748 of record JBMCXO010000034.1, read on the forward strand.
TGAATATAAGGAAAAACACGCGTGTTCTAGCCCTCCAAAATATGAAGGCTGGTATCGCGAATATTAAGATCGTGATAAAAGGCCCGATGAAAGAAATATCCCAACTCCCTCCCTCTTCTGGCTGAAACTGAAAGTTCATCATACTGCCCGCAAGCCACGAAGCGAAGAGAAAGAGTATGAAGATCAGGCCTATCCTTTTTTTTCTATCCAGAATGAAACCTCCTTTTAGTGGGCCCTTCATTTAGGTGCGGTCAGTGGAGATTGATTAAGTGCACCGTACTAAAAATCTTTTGCTCGGATATGGTTTGATCGGCTTGTTTGAAAAAGTAAAGAAGAGGAGACACCTGTTTTCTAATAAAGCAGTTAGTGTTTAGGCTAATCCTCTACGGAGTAATATACTCTCAAGCATGATCAAGAGCAAATCAGACCTAAAAAGAAAAGGAGGGCTTTTATCTTTAAAAATTACTTATTACACCCTCTAGAGAACAAATATTTTTAATAGTAGATATTCTTTATATAATTAAAACGATCCCCCTCATAAAAAGTTGGAGGAATGAATATGCGAAAGTATCTTACTATATGCATATCTATGATGTTAATTTTGGGAACATTCACTCTTGCGAGTGGAGGGTTGGAGAGTAATCAAGAAAAAGACATTGATCAGGATGAAGATATCGAGTTTCGACATAAAGATACACAAGATAAAAACTCCCAAAAGGAAGAAGTTATAGGGAAAAATGCTCAGGACAAGATTTCTTCGAGGTCTAAAGATGATCTTATCGAAGTCATGATTAGATTGACCCCCCACAGTTTTGAGGATCAAACGATGATCGAAAATCCGATAAGCAAGGTTAATACGGGTCAGGCTACGGCGAAATTAAAAGATCATACTGAAAGAAAGCAGTCGGAAGTGATCGATTTTCTAAATAGAGGTAACGGAGAGGTAATAAATACATTTTGGATAGCAAATGCAATTTTAGCAGAGGTAGAAGTTAGAGCACTAGATGAATTGAGAGATTTTGAGCAAATTTGGAAGGTTCATGAGAATTTTGAGATAAATATTCAAGGAGTGGAAAATTTAGATTCTACAGATCCTCAGATTGAAGAAAAAGCTGAAATGTTTGAAAGACCTTATGAATTCGATGATGAGATAACTCAAGAGATACAAAAAATCGATTTTGACACTACAGATAGTTCTTCTAATGATGTGACGTGGGGATTAGATAGAATAAACGTCACAGAGGTCTGGGATCAAGGTCCGGATGGATCGGGTGTCAGAGTGGCAGTATCCGATACTGGAGTCGATATGAATCATCCCGATTTAGAAGGTAAAATGGTTACGGTAGATGAAAATAATCCTCATTATCCCGGTGGGTGGATAGAGTTTGATAGAAACGGTGAAATCGTTGAAGATTCAACTCCTCATGATACTCACGGCCACGGAACGCATACTTTAGGAACAGTCTTAGGCGGGAACGAGAGCGGGACTCATATCGGTGTTGCACCTGGGGCAAAACTCATGCACGCTTTGGCCATGCCTGATGGTGGTGGGTCTCTTGGTCAATTATTAGCCGGGATGGAGTGGAAAGTAGAACCTCACGATAGAAAAGGTGTGCCTCTTCACGAAAAGTACGGCGGACAGGTTGAAGATTACAGAGCTCACATAGCTAGCATGTCTTGGGGTGTTGAGGGATACTTTCCAGGGTTTGAAGAGCCGATTATGAACATGATGAATGCAGGGGTAGTGCCTGTGGTATCAATTGGCAACTCAGGTGAGGGCACAGTAGGAAGTCCTGGAGCTATCTACGAAGCTTTTGGTATAGGTGCATCTAACAAATACGATGATATAGCGAATTTCAGCAGTGGAGCAATAGTTGAAGATGACAGGGCAGATACACCTGATGAATATGTGAAACCTGATTTTGCTGCCCCCGGAGTCGAGGTAAAATCATCTGTTCCGGGAGGGGAATGGGAAACTTATTCCGGAACATCTATGGCTGCTCCCCACATTGCGGGCACAATTGCATTGATGCTTCATCCCCGCCTCTCCATAGGGGAAGTATATGATAAGCTGAAGGAAAGTGCGGAATATTCTGAAGCAGGAGATGATCTAGGGGAGGAGAAAAACACTCGATACGGACACGGTATAATAAATGCTGAAGAAGCTGTTGAGTATTATTTGACAGTTAATGAGCCCGAAAACATAACTAACGTGAACGCTACATTGAAAGGGGAATTAACCCAAATGCCGGGCGATGAAGCCGAAGTGTTCTTCAGATATCGACGACAAAGCGAGGACAAGTGGTCAGAGACTAATTCTAAAACCCTGTATGAACCTACAAAATTTGAAACGAAGTTAGAAGGTCTAGAGAAAGGTACAACGTATGAGTACCAAGCCGTCGGTGAATGGACTGATAAACAAAATATCACCTTTATTGAAAGTTTTACTACCCATAGAGACGTAGAAATATTCACTTTATCCGAACAAGACCTATCACTAGACAACGTCACTCTTCGAGGAGAAATAACAGATCTTTATTTGGACGAGGTAGAAGTTTCCTTTGAATATCGCGAGGTAGGTGGTGAGTGGACTGAAATAGAAGTCGGAAATATTTCTAAGTCTCGATCCTTCAGTGCTGAGTTGGAGGGATTGGAAAATTTAACTTCTTATGACTTTAAAGCCGTGGGAGAATCTGAAGGAGAGGTATTCACTGGTGGTGTAATTGGATTTACCACTCCAGCACCGGAACCTGAATGGAGTGATGATGAAAGAGCTTACCTGATTTCCAATATGCCTGAGTTGCAGTGGATGAGGAATGATTTGGAAAATGATTACATCCTCGTAGAAGATATAGATGCATCAAGAACCGCGGATCTGTACCATGGTAAAGGTTTCGAGCCTATCGGAAATAAGGAAGACCCCTTTTTAGGTACCCTTGAGGGCCGTGGGCACGTTATAGAAAACCTCTACATTAACCGACCTTGGACTGAGTATGTTGGTTTATTCGGATATGCCCGAAGTGATATCAGAGATGTTAATATAATAGGCGGGGATATGACTGGAGGGCAGTATATCGGAGGCTTTGTTGGCCTTTTAACCGGTCCAGGAGATCTTACAAGACGAGGAGAGTTAAAAAATTCGTATTTTGAAGGAAACGTTAGTGGCGAAGATTCTGTAGGCGGACTCGTGGGATTGAACTCCGGCGGAGTGGTAAATTCTTCCGCTGATGGAAATGTGACTGGAACAAGTCGTGTCGGTGGACTTCTCGGCACGGTTGGCACGGGTGACAGTGGGGAGTTGAAATCTTCATATTTTGATGGTCAGATGATTGGAGAAAAGGATGTAGGTGGGCTCCTAGGATACCGACGAGATTATATCATCGAAAATTCTCATTACAATATTGATGAAGTTTTAATAAACGGAGAACACAGAGTAACTCATGGTGGTCTTTTCGATGAACAGTATCGAGATTGGATAGAAAATAAGGAATTGGATATAGAGGATTACAACGATTCGCTAGTACCAGTTGGGGATCAATATGAGATAAGCGACGTTCAAGGTATATGTGATCTACTTGGATTTGCAGATAATGAGGAATACAAGTTCCGCCTCTCCGATGATATAGATCTGTCTGATGAACCCGGTTTACATATCCCCTATATTAAAGCGGATTTTGACGGTGACGGGCATACTATCTCAAATCTATATATCGATATGCCTTTTTGTAGTGATATAGGGATGTTTGGATATGCTAATAGTGCGCAGATCACCAATATAAGCGTGATTAAAGTAGAAGTTAGCGGAAACAGATACGTAGGCGGACTCGTGGGATTTAACGATGAAGGCACAATCAGTGATTCGGATGCAATTGGAGACGTGACCGGAGAGAGTCATGTAGGCGGGCTACTTGGATGGAATCTATATGGCATTGTAAATGATTCGTCTGCAACTGGAGACGTGAGCGGAGACAGTAGTGTAGGCGCCCTTGTGGGGAGTAACTACGGATCGATAGACAATTCGAATACTACTGGAGACGTGAGAGGAGACGTTTATGTAGGTGGGCTAGTGGGGCATAACGCTGCCTCGATTATTGCCTCATATACTACTGGAAATGTTAGCGGAGGTTTGTTTATAGGTGGGCTAGTGGGGAGGAACAGTGGGTCAGTGACCGATACTTATTCAACTGGAGACGTGACCGGAGGTGTTTATGTAGGTGGGCTAGTGGGGAGAAGCATTGGCTCGATCACTGATTCGTATGCTACCGGAAATGTGATTAGTGAAGGAACAGTAGTTCCCCTCGCAGGAAGGGACCGATGTATCCGAACTTATCCTCATGACACCCTTATCTCCTCTCTATCTGAAGCAGCAGTAGGCGGACTCGTGGGGTTGAACCAAGGGCCGGTGAGCGATTCGTATGCTATGGGAAATGTGACCGGAGAGAGTCATGTAGGGGGGCTAGTGGGATATACCTCTGCATTGGTGAGCGATTCTTTTTCAACGGGAAACGTGACTGGAGAGAGTCATGTAGGCGGACTCGTAAGTGGTTCAAGAAGGGGATTCACAAACGTTGAAAACTCTCATTACAATATTGATGAGGTTTTAATCAACGGAGGCCATAGAGTAACTCTTGGTGGTCTTTTTGATGAACAATATCACGATTGGATAGAGGATAAAAAAATGTATATAGAGCATTACAGTGATTCGCTAGTACCTGTTGGAGATCAATATGAGATAAGGGGTGTTCAAGGTATACGTGATCTACTTGGGTTTGCAGATAATGAGGAATACAAGTTCCGCCTCTCCGATGATATAGATCTGTCTGATGAACCCGGCTTACATATCCCTTATATTAAAGCGGATTTTGACGGGAACAATCATACGATATCAAATCTAACTCTTGAACGATCTAGTAATGACGTGGTAGGCTTTTTCGGCTACAATCATAAGGCGATTCTGAAAAATCTTGCTCTTCAAAATAGCGAGGTAAAAGGGGAGAATTACGTTGGTGCTTTAGTGGGCTTTAACGGCGACGGCAAAGTGTTGAATTCTCACTCTACAGGGGATGTGAAGGGAGAAGAACAAGTAGGCGGACTCGTCGGATGGAACCTGCGTGGCACGGTAGAGAAATCTTCCACTGAGGGTGAAGTCAGCGGAGACAATTATATAGGTGGACTTGTCGGATATGATTGGGGTGAATTGGTTAATTCTTACTCTAAAACAAATGTCAGTGGAGGAGATTATGTAGGAAATCTTATAGGATTTAATTTTTTCGGATCTGTGAATCACTCGTTTGCTACAGGTAATGTGAATGGAGACGATAATATAGGAGGACTTGTAGGATTTAATTTCCAGGGACTTGTGAATCACTCGTATGCCTCCGGTGATGTGAGTGGAGATAATAATATAGGTGGACTCGTGGGATGGAATATATGGGCGGTTAACAACTCCTATTCAATAGGTGATGTATATGGGAATCGTAGCACTGGCGGTTTGGTTGGAAAGATTGGACACTCTTTCTTTGGATATGATAGTATTGTGAACCATTCTTACTCTGTTGGCGAGATCTTGAGTGAAGATAAGAATAGTTTAGGAGGTCTAATTGGTTCTTTAGAAAGTGGAAATGTTACGGAATCTTATTGGGATAAAGAAAAATCTAAAGTAGATATTTCTGATGGTGGAATTGGTCTAACTACAAATGAGATGAGAGGGAAAGAAGCTGAAAATAATATGAAAGGTTTTAATTTCCAGGATATTTGGGAGATAGTGAATGAGGATGATGAAGATGCTATTAAAGATGGCTATCCTATTCTTCAAACTGTCGAAAGAAAGACCCAACTAAGTGTTCAAGAGGTATTACAACTTTGGAAATTGAAGATAAATGAACCAGTTGGAGAAGGAACGGTAAAGGTCAATGGCGAGGTGATTACAGAGTGGCCCTATGAAGAGTTTTATGGCCATGATACTGAAGTTGAACTAACATCGAGGCCTGCAACTGGCTGGAGATTCAAAAAATGGACAGTAGATATACCCCAGAATAAAACTGATCCAGAGATAACTATCACGATGGATAGAAACGTAGAGATAACAGTAGTCTTTGAACAAGAAGATAAAAACATACTAGATCGAATATTAGACTGCATAGAAATACCTGATAGACCGGAGGTTCCAGACAGAAAAGAGATACCAGGATTTACTTCTACTCTACTTTTATTTGCGGCATTCATAGCTGTGGTAATCTATCGCAAAAAAGGTCAGAGGTGAATTGAAATCAAGAATTTTAGATTAAATCATATTTTTAACACAAGGTATCTTCAGAAAATCATGAGAACGTCAATAAGTCTTATAAAGTAATTTCTAAAACAAAGAAAAGAGAGATAACACAGTTACATCCAAAAAATCTAATAAGGGATAGCGATACTATCTGCCTGTGCCCCTCTTGGGGGTATAGGGTAACACGGCATCCTAACGGGCTCCAGTTACGTGGGATGATCGCCGATGGGTTTACTGACCAGTTATGGGATGATGATTAACTGGAGCGGTGACCCGTGATTCGAACACACGTAAGGTCGCTCCTTGCGTGGAAGAAACCCGTTGATCGGGGTTCAAATCCCCGTGCCCCCATCTCACTATTGGTTCATATCTCTTCTTTTACTTGTTTGCATCTAAGTGGCGATCAAATCTAGGACCGAGAACCCACTATCAATCGAACCTCAGTGCTTCAGCCGGTGACACTTTGCTGGCCTTGTGTGCGCTGGGTATTGCCGTTACTAACATCGCACCGTAGGCTATCACTGCTATCGTGATTATAGTGCCCCAAGGTATGGAGAATTCCCAACCCATAGGACGGAAACCGTCGTACCATAAAAGCCATCCAACGGCTATGCCTAGAACGGAACCCAATCCTATACCTATCAAGGTTATGAATGAGTTCTCTATCAGGAAGGCATAGCTGATCATCTTTCTCTTGAATCCTATCGCTCTCATCATGCCTATTTCTAACCTTCTTTCGTGCACGGCTCTAAGACTTATTATCCCCAGACCGGCTATTCCAACCACCAGACCTAGGCCCATGTACCCCGAAAAGAGATCGAAGAACATGAATTGTGCGGTCATCGCCTCTCTCAAGATCGTGCCTATAACCAGGGGTTGGAACCCGTAATGGATGAATTCCCTGTTCATATCCCGCCCCAGTTGATCAGCATCAACGCCGTCTTTCACGCTCAGGAAGAACAATGAATTCGAAGTCAAGTTGAAATCTTCTTCCGCACCGTCTTTAGACATGAAAAGACCGGTCACGATCGTCTGATTCATGAATCCCACGACTCTTTTCTCTCTAGGTACTCCGTCTTCGCCTGTAAGAGCGATAGTGGAGTTCAACTCCATAGATGGGCCCATCGGACCGGTGAACATGTCGGGTGGAGCATTAGTGATCACTAATGAATGATCTTCTATGACCGCATTCCATACTTCTTCCCTTGAATTGTACTCGTCGATGTAAGCGGAAAGACCGAAGGAATTGTTACTAGCGAAGTGGCGGTCTACGCCTATCACCGAAAATCTTCCAGTCGTTTCCTCACCTGTTGAAAGGTCGGTAAACGAAGTTGTCGAAGGCACCATACCACGGGTCGCAGAATCTATATGACCGAAATCCTCTATGCTCAAATTTTCATTGCTAATTATCTCCTGCTGGATATTATCGATCGGCCTATCCTGATCGCTGATTCCTAAAATCTCATAGCCTCCTGACTGCTCCTCTATCATCGCATCCATGTTGGTATGGAATATCCCAACGATCATGCTCATGACGATTATGGCGAAGATAATCAGTGCGAATATGAATACAGTCATACCGGTTCGAAATCTTTCCTTTAGCGGGTGAGAAACAGCCGAGAGAACGACCGCTTTCATCCCCTTTCCGGAACCCACCATCTTCTCCATAAGACCAGTGATAACTGAGCCGTTCAGCATTATTATCATCACCCCAGCGCTCACGACGAAGAGACCGGACAGGATGAACATCTCTATATCGCTGCTGTATCCCTCGAATAACCCTAGAATTTCCAGAGGCAGTAGCCACCAGATGAGTAGGAAAAAACCCACACCGGTGTAAGCTATCCTGTCCCCGACCCATCTTCTCACGATAGTTCCCGTTCCGACTATGATCAGTGAGATACCAGTCACAGGGATCCATAACTGCTCCGCTCCCAGACCGACGACAGTCATCAATGTTCCTAAAGCCAATCCGCCTATAGCAAGCAGCAATATCTTACTGCTCTTCTTGGAAAGCGGAGGTTCCGGTATATCCTTGATAGCTCTGACTATGTTCAACTTGGAGATTCGGTTGACTGAAAATAAGATCGTACCCATGGTCAACAGGAACCCCGTACTGAAAGCTAATATAAAACTATTCCAGGTGAAATTAAAATAGGAGAGCATATCGACGCCTCCGCCGAAAGTGGCGAATATATCCTGGAGGAAGAAGAAGATCACATAAGTTATCCCGACGCCGAGCAGAGCCCCCACTAGAGACGCTCCTGCGGCGTAAAATACGCCCTCGTAGGAGAACATCCTCCTCAGATGTTTTCTCTTCATGCCTATAGCTCTACTCATCCCCATCTCGGACTTTCTCTCCTCGCCGAGCATTACGAAAATGTTTACCGCTAAGATTATACCCGCGATGATCGAGAATGTCCCGAAGATAAAGAATATATCGCTGAACTGGGACATCTGCTGTTTGAATTCATCTAGAACGGCTTTTTTGTTGTCCCCCGCCTCTAGAACTCCATACTCTAGGTCTTCGTCCAATATATCCTCGATATCTGAGTATATTTGATCGCTGTATTCGATCCCGCCCTTGACTCCTCCTATCGACGTTACTCTCACATAATTGATCTGATCGGGAAGATTCAAAGCTATCTGTGCATCGCTCAGCGACATGATCACTTTCCCGCTTCCACGGAAGGCCGCTCTCCCCTTATTTTCGATCACATCTTTCACAGCAAAATTTCTGCCCTGTGGAAATCCAGAGCTGTATAATAGAAGTTGATCGCCTTTTTCAGATTCTAGATCCTCCGCCAGTTCCGTATCTATATATATCTCACCCTCGTTCAAGTCCGGTTGGAAGCTTTTACCTTCTTTATAGAATGGATTAAAACCCTCACTCTCATCAAAGTCCATACCTATGATGCGAATGTCGGGCTGTGATAACCGTGAATTCTGATTAAAAATGGATGTCGAACCGTGGATCTCCCCGCTCACCCCTTCTACGTTATCGATATCAAGGATGTCGGTTTTAAGGTCCATGTAAGTGGTTTGATTTATTGGGATCAGGGTCCCCTCAGACGTCGTGTTATAAACTGTGACGTCGGTCTGCTGCCATTCGTCATATATGTCACTTTCTACCATGTTATCCATGGTATCTCCTACGCCGAAGGACGAGGAGATTATCGCAGTCGCTATCATCAGCCCTAGGATAACGATCACAGTGTTGGTCTTCCTGCGGAAGATGTTCCTAAATCCCATCTTGAATAGTACTTTATGCCTTACAGCATCTATCATCAATATAACTGCGACTACGGCTATTATCAGGAGTAAAGGTAAGATCATCTCTTTCACCCCCCATTATTCATATCTTTTTTGATCAAGCCGCTCTCCATATGGATCGTCCTTTCTGCTCTCTCCGCTACCCTATTTTCGTGTGTCACTATGATCATCGTATGACCGTTCTTATCGTTCAATTTACACAGGATGTCCATTATCTTGTCCGATGATTCCGTATCAAGATCACCGGTGGGCTCGTCGGCCCAGATTATATCCGGCTCATTCACTATAGCTCTAGCTATCGTCACGCGCTGCCTCTCTCCACCGGACAAGGCCGAAGGCCTGTGATCGTATCTGTGGCTCAGACCGACCAGATCTAGTGCGTCTCCGGCTTTTTTTCTTGCATCTTTAGTTTTCCCGGCTAGTAACAGAGGTAGTTCGACGTTTTCAACTGCAGATAAAACAGGAAGAAGATTGTAGAACTGAAATACGAAACCCATGTTTGAAGCTCTCATCTTGGTTTTCTTATTATCTGACAGAGAATTGAGATCTTCTCCTCCAATCCAAACTCTTCCTTCCGAGATATCGTCAAGTCCCGATAGGCAGTTCAACAGGGTGGTCTTTCCACATCCCGACGGTCCCATTATAGCCACCATCTCCCCTTTTTCGATGGATAGGTCTACACCTCTTAACGCATGGACCTTCACTTCACCTTCGTATGACTTGTGCATCTTTTCTGATCTTATCATATCTGTAGACATCAACTTCACTTCCTTAAAGAGAGAAGCACTACGCCCTAATAAACTGATGTTCTGAAGAAGGGTGAAAAAACGGTTATCTCAGAAATCGTGTGTCCATTCTATCAATAAAGCGGTTCAAAAAGAGGAAAAAGCCTTAGCATCATCAAGACCCAGTTATTCTTCTTTTTTTCTAACATAGGCCAACAAAAGCGTTCCGATTAGGATACCACAGATGAGTCCTGCACCAGCTCCCAATGAGAACGTATCGAGATACGGGAGGTCCATACTCCAACTGCTCAAAAAACCCACTGCTGTTCCTACTAGGGTCCCCCAGCCCATGGCAAAGGGAACAACCCGCCATTCTTTTTCACCGAACCATCCCTTGATGAGAGCAAGAGAGCTTATCGTTCCGATCAGTATGCCCACCGCGATACCCTGACTAAAGACGAACGTGATATCGCTCTCAAGAAAACCGCCTCCGACCATCCAAATCGTAGTCCATAATCCTCCACCCAATATGAGGCCGATCGCGAAACCTGTTGATCCTATATTTTTCGAGGTTTCTTCACCCATGGAGAGGGGGATTAAAATCATGATATATGTACTTTTTGTAGCTCTCTTCCTCCTTTTATCGAAGCAGATCAGAACTGCTTCCTACCGAATATCCATATAGCTATGGAAAGCAGGAGGATCGTCGTGACCGCACCGACCGCTATAGCAAATATGTTTTCATTCGAGATCTCGAACAATGCGGGCAAAGCTGGAAGTATGGATATCTGATTTCCACCATAGATGACAAGCACCGCCCCTACAAGCACCGATGGAGAGATCACACCGATCAGCACACCAGCCGAGGCCGAGATCGCCATCATCGATAAACTGATGATTATAGAGTCTATGATACTGCTCAACATACCTTTCGGAATACCTCCAAACCGATAGTAATCGACGCCCAACCCTAGCATCAGTGAGATGGAAACGGCTATAGCAATACAAACATAAACAGCTAGGAACTTTGAAACTAGAATATCTCTTCTTTTAATCGGCCTGATCAGGAAAAGATCGTAGACCTTACTTCTCTTTTCATTGATGATGGAAACTGCCAGCATCACCGCACCTAGAGTCCCAGCTATACTCGAAACTATCAGTGAAGTCGTCACGGTCAAAGGCAGGTCCTCCCCTGTATCGGGAGAGAACAGGAAGAAAAATAAACTCAATAGGGGCAGTCCGATCCATAAAACTATCATAACTTTCGATCTGTAAAATCCTCTAAGTTCGTCT
>JBMCXO010000035.1:0-14750 GCA_048621055.1 Candidatus Natronoplasma sp.
GCGAGGTAGGTGGTAACCCATGCTAAAACGGTCGGAAGCACCTTCCAATCCGCAACGGGAATGAGGAAGCTTAGGAATTTTATTCCTAAGAAACCGTCAGGTTTGGTGGGTGAGGATGTCACCATACGTTTCAATCCGGTTATAATAGGAGGTTTTGAAACACCGACTCTGTTCTCCTCAACCGATCTAGAGGAGGACGAGTGGCCGACTTCTCTTAAACTAATCGACAGCGAAGTGAAAAAAAGCGGGCATATTATCGTCAGATATGAAGTTAAAGAAGAAATATCCTAGATATTTATAGCTCCGATCCTATCGTCTGTGAGTCTATAGGTTACACCTCAAGAATCGCAGTCGAATATATCCTCTTCCAAATATTCGATCTTCCAATAGCAGTCGGAAGTTTCAAGGAGACTATTCATCTCAATCTAGCTAGAGATAACCTAACAATACTTTTAGAACGTTCATATCTAAATTCCCATCCCTCAACAGAACCCTTATATCTATTTAGAGAGGTATCACCAAAGAGGTGAGGGTATGGAAGAAGAGATGGCAGCCTGTGGTTTGTTATGTCATGATTGTTCGATTTATAAAGCTCACAACAACAAAAAGGAAGCTGAAAAGGTGAGAGATTGGTTTTTGAAAGAGGGATTCCTCACCGAAAACAAAAGTATAGAGGAATTTATGGCCGACGGTCCGTACTGTTCAGGATGTCATGGCGACAGAGAAAATCACTGGTCTCCCGATTGTTGGATACTGCGGTGCTGTGTTGATGAAAAAGGCCTAAACAATTGCAGCGAATGTTCAGAGTTCCCTTGTAAAGGTTTAGAGGAATGGTCGACAAAAGACGAGAGTTACGACAAAGCGTTGAAAAGGATGAGAGATCTCAAAGACAATCCTTGATCGGTCTTAGATGATTTCATATACCACTACTTAACATAGCTAACAGAGATTAGAAGATAACATGAGTTTTCACTCTAATTATAACGAATGGAAAGAGATGAACGAGCTAGAAAACTGCCCCGTCTGTAACTCGGACTCCATGCCGGAAGGCATGATAGATCTGTACGAATTGGAGCATTCATGGTTGAATTCGGAACCAGTGGAATGCATGAAATGGGCTTGTCACGTTACCGCAAAGTATCACGGTCCAGAGTTGCATGATCTCAAAGAGGAAGAACTGTTCGGATTCATGAAAGACCTTCAAATTTACTCTAAAGCTCTTAAAGAGGTGACCAGTGCGGTAAAGATCAACTACGAGATACACGGCAATACACTACCACACTTACATGTTCACCTCTATCCGAGAACCATGGACGATCCCTTCCCGGGAAAACCGATAGATTACGATGAAAAGAGAGATGATATCTACGAAGAGGGAGAATATGATGGCTTTGTCAAAAAGATGAGGCAAAAGTTAGCATCAATGGACTAAATTTTATCGTAAACTTCTCATCTCTGCTACTCTATCTCCCTCTCAAGGAACTCATCTACATCTTCTAAAAGTTCTTCTGTAAACCTACGAGAGTTCATTTCCTCTGCGGCTTTATTGTATAGGTGTAGGAATTCAAACGGGTCTTTTATCAGGTCTATTATCTCATCTCGAGATACCGCAGATGAGCGGTCCATCATCTGGACCATCTTACCCGATAGGAAGTGCCCCGGAGGTATACCTCTGTTCTCTTCATCCATCGTCAACCTGCTATAAAGCCCGGGAACATTTTCTTCTGAATATTCGAGGATGTTCTCCACCAGTTCTTCGAGATTATCGAAGATGCTGTCCATCTCCTCCTGATAATGTCTTACCATCTTATCGTGATCTTCGCTGTCCTCTTCTCCAACTTCGGTTATCGCCTTAGGAGAACAGAAAGCGTTGGCTATACCCTCGCCGGTTAGATAGGTGAAAAGTTGAACGAAATAATATCTTTGCCTATCCTCTTTATCCTGAAAGCTATGTATACGTGCATCTTTCTCCCACCAGTGATCTGCTCCCATGTGGTGAAGTTCATGGGAGAAACTATCTTCTGATAGGATCGAAGAGTCGAAGTAAACCAGTGAAAGGTAAACCGTCTCGTAACGGAACATCCCTCCATTGAATCCGTCCACGGTGACCACCATCACTGGTTCAAGTTCCGTTTCATCCGGCAGATACTCTAGTGCTTTTTCGACAGTCGACTCCCATCTATAATCTTTTATGTCCTCTAAAGATGACCGCATCCGTTTTGGATCCTTCACCGCTTCCCTCAACCCGTAGTCGATCTTCTGCATCCAAAGATCTTCGATGTTTTGAGTTTCGCTCTCCGGAACTTCCGGGACTTCATCCGTTAATTCTATCAGAATGTTTTTGAGTTTATCTTTCCGATCATCTATCCAGTCGTAGGCTTTCAACCACCTTTGGATATCCGTGTGTTCTAGAATCTTATCGATCTCTTCACTATCCAACTGTTTCCCCTCAGCCACCATCTCTAGTTTATCCAACAGTAGAGAGGCTCCCTCGCTCCTTACTTCCATGGAGGTAAATCCGACTTCGAGGATAAAAAAATTTGGTTTGTTGACCGGACCTACAGAACGACTAGAGAGGCTCTGATATCAAAAAATCTACAGGTCGTGATCCAAAAATAGTTAAATAAAAAAGAAAAGGTTCTAGGAACGGTATTCAGTTCTCTCTATGGCAGAGCCACCAGTCGTAACACTCGATCTCTCCTTCGTCTTCCTGTTTCTTTCTCTTCTCTATCTCCTTGTCACTAGAAGCCGGCGGCATGATCACATCATCTTTCACCAGTTCATTGTCTGGCCAATTAGCTGGTATAGCGACACCTTCTTTATCGGCTTTCTGGAATCCTTTGATCATCCTGATTATCTCGTTCATGTTTCTACCTAACTCTGCCGGATAGTAAAGTATAGCTCTGATCGTAGATTCCGGATCGACGATGAACACAGCTCTAACGGTGGCGGTACCACCAGCACTGTGTATCAATCCCAATTTATTTGCAACTTTACCTGTTCCATCCGCGATGACCGGGAATTCGATCTTTTCACCCATCTTCTCCTCTATCCATTCAGTCCATTTCAGATGACTGTAGACTTGATCTATACTCAGACCTATCAGTTCAGTGTTGAGTTCTCTGAATTCGTCGTACTTCTTCTGGAATGAGTAGAATTCGGTAGTACACACCGGAGTGAAATCACCGGGATGTGAGAACAATATGAACCACTTGTCCTCGAATTCATCTGGTAATTCGATCTCCCCATGTGTTGTGTTAACTTTCATCTCTGGGAACTTGTCTCCAATTAGAGGCATGCCTTCTTTTTCTTCTTCATTCATGTTTTTCCTCAATATTCGAATAACGTATAAATATTTAGTATTTTCGTTGTTAATTTAAAATTTCATCATAATTTTATTTACGTTTTTAGTAGTTAAAAAAAAAAACAAAAAATCTGATTATTAGTACGCATATCCTAATACAAGTAACATGAGTGAGAAAAATATAACTCGACTAGGATTGATAGAAAAATTGAATTTTGATAAAAGGCCCGGGAGGATTGAATTCAAAAAGACACTTTGAGGGGTTGAAATTCAGCAGATCCTTTCCCTTCGAAAATCAAAAAAGATCCTATCAACAAAAAGACTTTGCTCACACTCAAAGATGGTGATCCCTTCTCTCCTTTATCTTCTAGAGTATATGGTAGACTTGGAAAAAGATCTAGATACTAGGTTGGTAAGGCCAGATGGAACTTGAAGATTCACTCGATCTTTTCCCTGACCATCTCTCCCCATCCTTTGTCTTTTTTCAGGAACTGCAAGATGCCTCTGAACTTCCATAAGCTGTGGAGCTGCCGGTATCCGAAGTTCTCTAGAACCGCGAAACCCAACAGCTTGAGCCTGTCTATTTGATCTTCGTAACGTTTGAGAGAGATCTCGGCCAAAAGTAAAGATGAAAGAGAGAGATCATCCCGTAAACCACCGAAAGTACCAAGAAGAGCAAAAAGAAGGGAAGATCTAATAATCCCAATGCAAAGAAAAGTATGAAAGTGAAATATCCAGATATTTCTATTATCGGTCCTAAAAGCTCGAAGAACAGAAAAAAGGGCAGAGCGAAGATACCGAGTTTTCCGTACTTCGGGTTGAAGATCATCTTCTTGTTGTAGAATATCGTTTCAGCGAGACCTCTCTGCCATCTAGCTCTTTGACTGCCCAGTATCTTCCTGCTTTCCGGTACCTGTGTCCAACAGACCGGATCAGGCAGGAAAGAGATATCGTAGTCCTCGTCTTTTTCCCTCATATCCTTGTGCAGACGAACTACTGCATCGATATCTTCTCCGACTGTTTCTCTTCTGTAGCCGGAGATATCTAGGAGAGCTTTTCTCTCGAAGAGACCGAAAGCTCCCGAAATTATCGGTAAAGAATTTATCCTGCTCCATCCGCTCCTTCCAAAGAGGAAAGCCCGTATGTATTCCATCACCTGCATACCGGGTAGAAACTTTTTGGGCAGTTTTGCCTTTTTGACTTGCGAGGAAACGACTTCACAGTTGTTCAAGACTCTGACTATACCTCCTATCGCGACTACTCGGGAATCGGTGCTCATGTAGCTTCTGACCAACTTTTTGAGACCGTCCTTCTCGACAAAAGTGTCGGCGTCTATCGCTAGAACAAGATCAGTCCTCGAATAATTCAAGCCGGCGTTCAGTGCGTCGGCCTTACCACCGTTCTTTTTATCCAGCACCGTTAAATCATCTTTTTCTATGGATTTGTACAGATTTTTGACCTTTTCAGTCTCTATACTTTCTTCGACTGCTCTATTCACCTCTACAAGTTTGAAAGTTCTCTTCAACTCTTTCATCGTTCCGTCGTTAGACCCGTCATTGGCCACCAAGACTTCTAGTCTAGGATAGTCTAGGTCCAGTAAAGCTTTGACGCTGTCCGCGATAACTTTTTCCTCATCATAAGCCGGAACGATGATCGTTATACTCGGGATGAGCTCGCAGCCTTCACCCTTACAGAGATCGAAATCCGGTTTCCTAGTGTGAAAGAAGACTTCTCTTACAGCCAGGTAAAGAAGGATGATATACCCAGTATTTATCAAAAAGAAATATATGAGTATGAAAAAGCTGTAGATCATCAGAAAGATAAATAGAACATCATACGGCGTCATAACTAACACCTCCAGAGAAAGATTTTAGAAGAGCTTCTTTTGCCAACCTAGGATATTCTTCCCTGTATTCATTGATGATATCTCTTCCCTCTTCTTCTAGGTTCGAGAGCGCTAGAAAAGCGGCCACTCTAACTTCGTACTCTTCATCTTTCACCAGCTCTTCAAGTATTCCCGTAGTTTTTTCTCTGCCTTGGATTGCTGATCTGACTTCTTCCCCAGAATCATCTATGATCCCTCTCTGAAATATCCTTCCTAGAGATCTTGCCACTTCCCTCCGAACGTTAGGACTCTCGTCCTCTTTCATCATGTCGAGCAGCTCTACGACTTCTACATTTCTGATCCGACCCAAAGATCTAGCTATCTCGTATCTTATGGTTTCTCCATCTTTCTTTAAACTTTTCAAGACTTCTATAGATTCCTTTTCTCCCTCCCTTCCAAGCAGGATAACTCCTTCTCTTTTCAATCTATCCCTCTCTGATCTGGTCAAAGTTTGAAGATATTCGATCGGTATATCAGCAGTGATCAATTTTACAAGGAGGTAATCGTCTACGTGTTCGCCGTAGAAGTTGAATATAGCTTTGACGTTCTTCCCGAGCACGGGATGACCGTGATGAGAGAGAAGGTTCAGAGCTGCAAGTCTGACTTCATTATTTTCAGACGTTAAAAGATTGAGTACCTCCTTCTCTTTCGGTAAAATACCCATCTGTGTCCATCTCTCCAGCGTCTTCGTCTTTTTGTGCCACTTATCGCTGTTCAATCTCTTGTTGTCTTCTTGAACGAATCCAAGATCGATATAGATGTCTCGAAGAAGTTCTAAATCATGTTCTCCTTCCCTAGCTTTTTCTATCAGAAAATTTCCAAAAAATTTTTTTCTTTTTTCTACTTCATCTTCCCAAAATTTCGGATCGAGTTCGCCCTGACTGTATTCCCTCAACTTTTCCTCCCAATGATCTCTCTTCGATTCTATCTCCTGCCTTTCCTTCACATTTTTGTAGACCAGGACTATGTAAAGGATGGTTATACCTAAAAGTGAACCGGCAAAAATCAATAACAAATTTAGAATAAGTCCGTAAAACCTTCCTCCAAGGAAAAGATCCATCATCCACCTCTTTCAGATATCCTTTTCTTCAACTTTTCGTGATGTTCGTTCTCTTGATAGGCTAGGTAGGAAAGCAGCCGAGATGCGGACTGGTCTTCGACTTCTTTGGAGAGCGAATGATAAAATCTTTCTGCCTTTTTTTCGGCCTCCCTTGCCGTTTTTAGAATATCCTCGGTTGAATCTGGAGTCTGATCGATACTCTCCGAGAACACGATCCAATCTGGAACTATGTCTTTTGGGCTTTCGTCCGGAAAAAAATCCTGGAATTTTTCCATGATCTTTTTTTCGTGTACTTTTTCCTCTTTCAATGATTCCTGCAAGAGAGAATACGATTTTCGATCGTCGATCTTTTCCATAAGATCACGATACATCTCCTGGGCTGTTATCTCGGATCTCCAAGCGATCGCTAAAACAACCTTCGTATCTAGAGGTTTAAACTCTTTGAGTTCATCGATAGTATATTCCTCGCCCATATCTTTGTATTCATAGCAGCGTATAAAGTTTTATTGGAAAATCTTTGATGTGGGTATTAGAGATTCGGTGAAACTCGTTTTTCAAGGCATACTAGAGGCCTTTAGAAGACCCGATAGAGAATCTCGAGATCATCTACCTAAAGTCCTTTTCAGTCCACCATTGGAAAAAAGATCATCTTCAGCGCGATAAGGAACAAAAAGATACCGCGCCCCATCTTGAACTTCTCCTTCGGTAATTTCTCGACCACGTTCTTGTCCACGTACGCTCCGAGAAGAGTAGCTAAGATCAACGGGCCCGCGACATAGAGTAGAACGGTCTCAAGTCGAGCCCCACTCCAGATATAAGTTGCGATCCTGTAGTATCGAGGGTCAAAGAGTTCGCACCTGTGGTCGTGATATAAACCGGCTTAGGCAGGTTATAAGCGAGAAAAAACAAATACCCGATTTCCGAGAGCTCTCTATGGTCGTCAAAGCTGCAGAGAAAGTCTAGAATCTCGATATCGCTATTCGGTTCAAATAAAAGTAATTTCATCCATAACGATCGGGGATAGAGACCGAATCTCCCACACCTACATCATTATCCTCGAAAAATCCTTGATTCACTTCTAAGGCGTACCGATATGGTTCTTCAGGTTTATGACTTTCTGTCGTTTCGGGTTCCATGTGTTGGATCTCCATTATCTCTCCTTCTTCAGATATGAAAGCTATCGACAAGGGAATATATGTGTTTTTCATCCAGAAACCATTATGAACGTTTTCATCGTAAACAAACAGCATACCGCAATTTTCACAGAGCGACTCTCGATGCATAAGTCCTTGTCTGCGCTCCTCCTCAGTTTGAGCTATCTCAACAGTGATCGTGATATTTTCACCTGATGAATTCGTTAAAACTATAGTATCCTCTTTGAAGTCCTCACTGTTGTTCATAACACCAAAAACGAACCAAATCAGGAGTGAAGAGACTATTATGAAAACTCCGATATATACGAGAATATTCTTTCTTTGAGATCTCGCTCCCACGATTTTACCCCTAACAAGCTTATGATTTAAATTCGATATATATATTGTGGTGATCAAAAAATCTACTCGTTTGGACTGATTCCAAAAGTTTAAATCATAGGTATAACGGTATTATATCTTGATGAAGAATAACTCCAGATATGGAACGATGATACTCAGTGTAGTGGTAGCCGTCCTATTGATATCTACTGTGTTCGGGATGTATCCAAGGACAAACTCTGAAGATACGGAAAACCTTATGATTGGGGATATACCCGAGATAGATAAAGAAACGCACGAAAATTACAGTACTGCTACATTCGGTGTATGGTGTTACTGGGGTCCAGACGCCCGATTGGGTGTGGTAGAGGGAGTTATAAGGACAAGGACGGGCTATCAAGAAGTCAAAGGCTCGATAGACGATGATGATGGGTCAAAGATGGAAGCGATACGAGTCGATCATGATCCTGAAAAAGTCTCATATATGGAACTCTACGATATGGTCTCTGAGACAGGACAGCTCAAGGAATATCATCCATTAGCTGATTTTTTGTTAGCTGATAGATATCATCAGAGCTATCAGATCGGCCAGCATGAGGAACTATCCGAGTATTTCGAAAACATTTATCCCGAATTTGGAGAATTCATAAATTCCACCGCAGCAGCTAGAATAAATGGCTATCTTATGGGCTACGGCGAACTCGACTCTCCCGAAGATCTCACAAGTCTAGGCCTCACAGAGAAGGGAAGACAGGAAGTGTATGATATCTGGGGGAATTCAAGAACAAGCTCTGCTGACATGCCTATGATCCGGACGGACTAAGGGAGATTTAGATCGATATCTGCTGGTTCTCTCAAATTAACTCTACATACCAAGCTAACCGGTGTATGAGAAAAAAAAGAAAAAGATGTTTTGGTTTTGTTGACCGTGTATACCGCATCATCTCTGCTCTAACAGTAGACTTCTCACTGCTCTTTACTTTTCTTCTGGTAGATGGCTACAGCTATGATCGTAGCTACTAAGATGAGTAGCGATGTGAATCCAGGAAGAAGGTTCGGTTCTTCCATTTGAACGTTTACGGCTACTGTGTCCTCATCGTTTTCACTTTCCACTGTCAGAAGGTGTGATCCGAGTTCTGCTTCCCAGAAGAATTTACCAATACGGTTCTCTCCTGGTTCAAGGGTTACGTTTTCTCTCTCTTCAATAGAGCCATCTACTAAGAAACTTATATCCTGTGTATCTTCCACATCACCTGTATTCTTGACAGTGTATTCAACCATGATATATCGGCCTACTTCCAATTCTTCATCGTATTCTGTGATCTCGACTTCGAAAATATGCTGGCCAACTTCTACTTCTTCGAACACTGCGGTTATACTCTTGTTCTCGTCCATCGTTATCTCTATAGTTGAATCGGTGCCTGTAACGCCCCCTGTCCATTCATCGAACTCCGAACCCTTTGCCGGCGTAGCCGTAACCGTCACTTCTTCTCCATGATCGTAACTGTGCGTTCCCTCCCTAGGAGCGGTTGTTCCTTCGCCGTCTAGGTTTATCTTTAGCTGGTAAGTTGTGGCTTCAAGGTTGACTGTCTCTGTTATGTCTTCCTTCACATCTTCTATAGTCTCATCTACTAGATCATAACCTTCCTCGTCGACCAAATAGTTAACATTTGATCCGTGCTCCACTTCAAGCACAGCTTCGCCGTTCTCGTCTGTTGTTAGATCATCATAAGCTGTCAGGACTATTTCCGCTCCTCCGTAAGCCTGGCCGTCTTTATCAAGAACAACGAAGGTCACTTCGTAAGTTGTGACTTCAAGGGTGAAGTCTATTCCCTCAGCATCTTCACCTGGACTCAAAGTCACTTCCTGACTATCATCAGAATATCCATCCTCAACAACTTCAACAGTGTAAAGCGTATCTTCCGCTTCTAGACCTAGGAACTCATAGGATCCATCTGCACCAGTTGTCGTATCTTCAATCGGACTTACTGTTAGGTCATTTCCTTCATACAGATTTACAGTAGCTCCTTCGTAATCCGAATCATCGTCAGTAACCGTACCGCTGATCGAGCCGTCTTCTGCTTCAATGCCCGGCGCAGGCGACTGGGTGTTGGTCTGTAGGTAGGGGTAGGAGATGTGGGTTCCGTTATCGACGACGTCCCACGTGTTCGTGAAGTCGAAGCCAGTCATGTTCTCAGTGGCGGCGTCGCCTTTCATCTCAGCCGTGGTGAGCCCCGTACCGTCGCCCGCTGAAGTGTCCTGCCCGGTCGTCTCGGTATCCCAGTAAGAATCGGTCACCTCTCCATTCCAGTCTCTTCCGATGAGCCCGCCTTCACTATAGTCTCCGCTCACGGCTCCGGTTGCGTACGAGTTATCCACCGTTCCTTGGTTGTTGTTTCCGACGAGTCCGCCTACATTCGTGTATCCGCTCACGTCTCCCGTAGCATACGAGTTTTCAATCGGGTCTTCATAATCGTTCAATCCGACGAGTCCACCTACACGCTCATCACCATTTACATCTCCCGTAGCATACGAGTTCGACACCGTTGCATCATACGACACCGTGCCATCGTTATTTCCGACGAGTCCGCCTACATTATCGTTCCCGCTCACGTTGCCCGTTGCATACGAATTGTTCACCGTTGCCCCCTGGTTATGTCCGACGAGTCCGCCTACATTATCGTTCCCGCTCACGTTAGAATTTTCTACTCCAATATCCCTGACTGTTCCTCCGTTATTGAATCCAAACAACCCTACTTTAGATACAGATGGTAGATCAATCTCCACGTTGGATACTGCATGCCCATTTCCATCAAAATCCGCTTCAAGATAGGGTATGTACAGGTCCTGTTCTCCCGATAGGTCTATGTCAGATGAAAGATGGAATTCGTATTGGTCATCCCAAGCAAATCCCAAAATGTCTCGCAACCCTTGCACATCGCTTATTTCATAGTGTCCTTCCACAGATTCCAGAGACCCATAGTCTCCGATATTCAAGTTCTTATCATCTTTCCAGTCTTGATACTGGTCATTGAACAGTCCGCTGGTCGTTACGTGATGCTCACCGTTAATCAGAACCTCCTCTATATTGTAATGTGAGTTCGACACCGTGCCATCGTTTAATCCGGCGAGGCCGCCTACACTCGTGTCTCCACTCACGTTTCCAGTGAAATGTGAGTCTTCCACCGTTCCAGAAATTCTGTTCTTTCCGACGAGCCCCCCAACATTGGAGTCTCCGATCACATCTACAGTAGAGTACGAATTTTCCACCGTTCCTCTGAAATTATCTCCGATGAGTCCGCCTACATCTTTATTTCCGCTAACGTTTCCTGTTGCATATGAACCACTGACAGTGTCTTCCCAGAACTGCCCTACGAGGCCGCCTACAAATTCATCTCCGCTCACGTCTGCATCGGTTACGCCTAAATCAGTTATCTCAGCATTATCATCTGTATATCCAAACAGTCCGACATACCGTTCATCGGGTCTACCGATGTACAGATCTCTGATCTCGTATCCCTGTCCATCGAAAGTGCCGGTGAATGGCACTTGATTTCTATCACCTTCTTCGTCATCACCGATCGGCGTGAACCCATCGCCATCGTTCCACTCGCTCGTCCCCGAGGCGTCGATGTCCGAGATTAGCATGTAGTGTGCCGGCAGGTCCTCCTGCATGGACTGCAACTGATCGACAGTCTCGATCTGGTAGGGATCACTCTCGCTGCCGTCACCGCCGGCGAAGGCACTCTCCAGTCCCGGCGCGGGCGATTGTGGGTTGTTCTGCAGGTAGGGGTAAGAGATCTCGGTGGTATCGACGACAGCCCACGTGTTCTCGAAGTCAAAGTTCATATTCTCTGTGGCGGCGTCGCCTTTCATCTCAGCTGTGGTGAGCCCCGTACCGTCGCCCGCTGAAGTGTCCTGCCCCGTCGTCTCGGTATCCCAGTAGGCGTCGTTGACCGTGTTTTCATTGTTCCCGACCAGTCCGCCTACTTCATTGTCTCCGCTCACGTTTCCGGTGGCAAAGGAATATTCGACCATACCATAGCTGTTATGTCCAACAAGACCGCCTACACGACTAGTTCCGTTGACATCTCCAGTGGCATAAGATGTTTGCACATCTGCATAGGTTTCTCCGACAAGTCCACCTACATCATCGTCCCCGCTCACGTTTACAGTGGCATACGAATCGGTGACCGTGCCGCTATAGTGCCATCCGACGAGCCCGCCTACTATACTGTCTCCGCTCACGTTTCCGGTGGCGCCGGTGGCGGATGAATTCTCGACTGTGCCATCATTCTTTCCAACAAGGCCGCCTACCCCCTCGGCTCCGCTCGTCGAATTGATTATCAAATCTATATTTCTGACAGTAGCTTCGTTATTGCGTCCAACCCAACCTAAATTAGAGACAAAAGGGAGATCAATCTCCACGTTGGTTACTGTATGCCCATTTCCATCAAAATCCGCTTCAAGATAGGGTATGTACAGGTCCTGTTCTCCCGATAGGACTATGTCAGATGAAAGATGGAATTCGTATTGGTCATCCCATGCAAACCCCAAAAGGTCGCGCAACCCTTGCACATTGCTTATATTGTAGTGTCCTCCTGCAGATTCCAGAGATCCATAGTCTCCTATATTCAAGTTCTTATCATCTATCCAATCTTGATACTGGTCATTGAACAGTCCGCCGGTCGTTACGTGATGCTCACCATTAATCAGAACCTCATCTATATTGTAATGCGAGTTCTCTACCGTGGAATAAGAGTCGTCTCCGATGAGCCCGCCGACAGAAACGTTTCCGCTCACATTTCCAGAGGCATACGAATTGCTAACTTTGGCGGAGTGATATCCAATTAACCCACCTACACTACCGTCCCCGCTCACATTTCCTGTGGCAAACGAATCAGTGACTGGGCCCAAGTTAAATCCGACTAATCCACCGACGTAGTCCCCTAACCCCGAGACGTTTGCCGTCGCGGAAGACTGGTGGATGCCCTCATCCCGGGATTCGCCGACAAGTCCGCCTACTTTGTGTTCGCCCGAGACGTTTCCCGTCACGGATGACTCTGTGACGCTACCGTATGCGAAGTAGCCGACAACCCCACCTACGTACTCAGTCCCACCTGTGATATTCACATCTTTGAGATTGACGTGTTCGACATAGCCGGGGTAGGATTCCCATTCATCACCATCCCAATACCCGATTTGGCCAAACAGCCCATTCATATCATCTTCGGGACGGTTTATAGTCAGGTTCGAAATCGTGTACTCGCTGCCGTCGAACGTGCCTGTGAACTCCGTCGAACGGTCGCCGATCGGCTCGAATCCTTTCCCGTCGTTAGCAGAAGCGCTCGCAACCTCATCGTAACCTTCCGTATTTTCGTCCAGATCGCTCATCAAAACATAATCTGCACTCAAGTTATTCCTCACATCATCGAGCTCGGTCCAATGGGAAATCTCGATAGCATCATCTGCAGTCACACTTACATTGTTTAAAGAAGTGTCTTCATCTTCATCCAAACTCCCTGCAGAGCCAACTGCGACGGCAAAAAGACTCACCACTAACATTACCGCTAAACAAAAAGCAACACTTTGTTTGATTTTCATATCATTCACGCCTTCCCATGATGTAATAGGTGTTATAGTTATATAGACTCGTCCTTTATCATATCTCGATATCGAGCCTCGATAAAGAGGGATGTATTATATATAACACAAGAACCGGATATGAATAAATATTATAGAGGAACTCTTAACTTTTTAAACTGAGTTATGAATTCCAAGTCTTTAAGGAAAGATGCTTTCCTAAGATATATGGTTTATATAACGATAGATGCGAGATAAGATACGGGACTACCGAGTTATGAAGCGTTTAAAGTGTATCTCATATCTCTGATATTAAAGGGATAGACTTAAAACATTATACTTTATATAAGATATATAGAGGGGCATATATGAACGGGTCGATAAAGGTATTGCACGTGGATGACGAACCTGCTCTTTTAGATCAGGCCAAGATATTTTTGGAGAAAGAGGAAGTAAAACTTGATTTGACCCCCGCCCAAACGCCAAAAAAGACCTTAGAGCTGTTGGAGAAAGAAGATTTCGATGTGATCGTTTCCGATTACCAGATGCCGGATATGGATGGTCTCGAATTTTTGGAGGAGGTCAAGGGAAAAACCGTTCACGAGGTGTGGCCCGAGACCGAAGAGGAATGGATAGAACGGTATGGGGAGGTGGCTGTAACCGGGGAGAGCCAGACCTTCGATCTTTACCACAGTCCGACGGACAAGATGTATCACTGCAATGTGTACAGACCATATGAAACTAGAGATAGATTCTGTGTGATATTCGAGGATATCTCCGAAAAGGAAGAAAGGGAACAGAAACTCAGGAAGGAGAGAAAGAAGTTCCAGGAGATATTCAATAATGCCAATGACGCGATATATCTTTACGAGCTGACGGAAGAAGGTATGCCGGGTGAGTTCATCGAAGTGAACGACGTGGCCGAGGAGATGTTGGGTTACAACCGAAAAGAATTCCTTCAGATGTCGCCGCCGGATATAGACGCGCAGGAGAAGGCAGATGAGATTCTAGAGATAGCGAAGGAATTGGTGGACAGAGGTGAGATGCGATTCGAGATGGTCCACCAAACCAAGGACGGCACCAAGATACCGGTGGAGATCCATTCACACGTCTTTGAGTTGGAAGGCGAAAAGAGGGTCCTCTCCGTGGCTAGGGATATCACCGAGAGAAAGGAAGCAGAAGAAAGAGAGGAATTTCTTCACTCTCTGCTCAGACACGATGTCCAAAACAAAACTCGACTCGTGAAAGGATATCTAGACCTTTTAGAAGAAGATGTTGATCTTCCAGACGAAGCTAAAGACTATATTCAGAAAGCAGAGAAAGTTACAAAGGCAAGCGAGGAGATAATAGAGAAGGTCAGGAAGCTCAATCAGATAAAAGAAGAGGATGAGATCAAAGAGATCGATATAGATTCCGTTTTAGATCAAGTCTTGACTGAACATGAGA
>JBMCXO010000036.1:0-14371 GCA_048621055.1 Candidatus Natronoplasma sp.
GTATCAGATCATCCGCATAAGATGAAAAACCAGCTTTAGCCATCGAAACGGAAACGAAGATATCTTTATCTTCGCTGATCGCATCGAGCTCTTTTTCTAGATTTTCAAGGATATCTTTTGAGATGCCAGATAAGGATTCGGAGATAGACCAGAGTACTCTTGGATTGTCCTCCTTTTCGAGTCGATCTAAAAGTGATCTAGCAGACTTCTCTGTATCTATCGTTTCAAGTGCATCGGCGGCAGCTATCCTTATAACCGGTTCTTCATCATCGATCTTTCCTTTTATCGCCTCAAGCACACTGTCCTCATCGAGCGTGCCCAAACTTCTGAGAGCAGCTTCCACAACGTACTTATTCTCATCTTCTAGCCTATCTACAAGATGCGGTATATACTCACCATCTCCTCTTTCGCCTAATATCTTGGCGGCTTCCTCTCTTATCCTCCAGCTTTCATCTTCAAGTGCATCGAGGAGTATCGAATTTGCATCTTCGCTCTTGATGTTTTCTATCCCTTGGACAGCGATCTCTCTCATCTCCTGATCTCCGTTATGATACATCTTTTCTAGAGGTTCTAAGGCTTTTTCAGTTCCTATCTTACTTATAGCTCGGGCAGCGTTCTTTTTCAGTTCCTCATATCCTAGATGTTTTTTTAACTCGGAGATCATATCTTCGTCGCCCATCTCTCCAAGCGAATCTATAGCCTTTTTCCTGACTTCCATCTCTTTGTCAGTGATCAAAGAACAGAGTTTTTCTTCAATTTCTTTGTCCTGGAACTCTCTCATAGCGATAGCTACGTCGTGCCTCACCTCCCAATCTTCGTCCTCTACTGCTTCTTTCAGAGCTCTCTTACAATCTTCACTTTCGAAATGGCTCAAAGCTAAAGCTGCATTAGCTCTTACGGTCGCGGCAGGATCTTCCTTCAACCGTTCTATAAGATAGGAGAGAGCTTCCTTCGAACCAATCATTCCTAGGGCTTTTACCGCTTCCTCTCTTATCTTGGCTTCACTTTCCTGGAGAAGACCGATAAGTTTTTCTATTTCCTTCTCCTCTTTCAACTTCTCTATCTCGTCTATCATATCTATCCAATTTTCTTTTGAATCTCCTCTCTTAGTATCTTGCTTACCTTTTCACCGTCAGCCTTACCTTTTAAGTCCTCCATAACGACTCCCATCAATGGGCCTACGGCGCCTATCTCTCTTTCCTCCACAAAGTCGATCCTTTCTTCTATAACTTCGATGATGATCTGCCTGATATTTTCATCATCAACGGCTTCTAGTCCGGCACTTTTGACCGCCTCATCGACGCTCTTTCCCTCGGCGATCTCTTTTAATAGGTCTGGTATGCCTTCCTTAGCAAATTCACCTGAATCGTATCTATGAAAAACGTCGAAGAGTTTATTTTCCTCTATCTCTTCAGTATCGTAGCCTTCCTTCTTAATATCCGGAAATGTATGTAAGAATGTATTGGCGACGACAGAAGGGTCATCACATTTTTCTAAGGACTCTTCGAAGAGAACGTCGTAGCCTTTCTTGAATAACTGCTCGCTCTGCTGTTCGTTTAAACCATATTCTTCCTGGAATCTTTCGATCTTCTCTTCTGGTCTCTCAGGAAGCTGATCCCTCAATCTCTCCAACCTTTCTTCATCCACTGTCTTAGGCGGAATATCCGTCTCGGGATACATCCTCGCCTCTCCCGCTAGAGGCCTCATGAAAACCGTAGTTCCATCGGGGCGAGCCTGCCTGGTCTCTTCAGGAACGCCTTCAAGAGCCATATTCGCTCTTTCAATGACTCTTTCAAGTGCTTCTTCAGCCTGTTGTTCATTAGCTGTGACAAGGGCAAAAGCATCAACGGCATCTAAATCAAGTTCTTCCTTGACCGATTCGATCTCTTTCTCCTCTATGCCATACTTGGGCAGCTCGTCGCTGTGGAATATTCCCGCGACCCCAGTCTTTTTGGCGTATTCTGCCAGTTCAGGTCCAAGTAAAGCTTTTCCTTCTTCCCCTCTCAATTGGCCATCGAAACCTGCGAGTTTTACCGCATATACACCCTTACCTGAATCTATATTACCTTTGATTATCCCGCTATCACAGTCTTCAAAAGCTTCTGTAACATCATTTATCTTGTCTTTCACCTCAGCGTTCCTAGATTCCAACTTATCTTTTATATCTAAAAGCCTGATCTGTCTTTCGACCTCTTTTTCCACATATTCAGGGATCATATCCAATTCTTGAACTCCTTTCATCTCTACCCTAGCTCCTTCCTCTATGGATACGTTCAGGTCTTCTCTTATACTCCCTATACCTCTTTTCACTTTTTTCGTACCTCTGAAAAGACCTCCGATCTTCTGAGCGACTTCTTTCGCCTCTTCAGGAGAGTTCATATCAGGGTCTGTAGCTATCTCCACCAGAGGTATCCCCAACCTATCTAACCGGTAGACCTTTTCACCTTCTTTTTCTTCTATACTTCTAGCCGCATCCTCTTCAAGACACATAGTCGGGATCCCAATCTTTTTATCATTGACTTTTAAAGTACCATCTGTCGCTATAAGCGCGGTCCTCTGGAACCCTGTTGTATTGGATCCATCGATGACGATCTTCCTCATGAAAGCGACCTCGTCCATGATATCCGCTTCGGTATAAATGGCCATGGTCAACGCTAGATCTAAAGCTTCCTCGTCGGGCCCCTCTGGAGGTTCCTCGTCCAATTCGACCAGACAGCTGGATCCTTCTGGAGCCTGATATCTAAATTTTAGTCCTTTCTGCGCTTCCATAAGGGCCGCTTTGTCTACCTCTCCCAGTTCACTCTCAGTAGGTCTTAGATCCCTGATGACCTCTATGCCTTCGTCTTCCACCAATTCTGAGTCGCAACCGCAGAACAACTTTTTGGTATCCAACTGTTGATGTATCTCGAGGCCGACTCTCAAACCGAGTTCGTTGTAATCCATCCCCATATTATCACCTTACTCTCCTGTCTGTTATCTCTCCAGATATATTTTTCTTCATGATCTCTTCAGTATCCTCTTCAAGGCTCAGGGCCCACATGAGTTTGACCATAGCGGTCTCGGGAAGCATGTCTTTTCCAGAGATCACACCTGCTTCTAAAAGTTCTCTTCCGGCAGAATAAACGTTCATGTTGACTGTACCGAAAAAACACTGGCTCGTCATTATAACAGGAGTTCCTCCTTCGATGAGATCTTTTAGATCCTGTACTAGATCGGTCCTGATATGACCCAAACCCGTGCCCGCTATCACTATCCCTTTTTTTCCACCAGCTCTTCTGATATCTTCTTTATCCATAGCTGGATTGGCATACAAAAGTGAAACGTCGTCGACTACATCTCCTCTTCTGACCAGATCTTTTTCTGCCGGTTTGAAATTCTCTTCGAATTCGACTTCCCCCGTAATTGGATCTACCATCCCTACCGGAGTTTCATTAACGGACTCGAAAGCGTCTCTTCTGCTCGTGTGCATCTTTCTTACTTTAGTACCTCTATGTATGGCACATCTTTTATCTGAGATCGAGTCGTGCATCACGACAAAGACCCCGGGATTTCCAGTCTTTGCCACTTCGATCGCACCTAAAAGGTTGATATGTGCATCGCTTGATGGTCTGTCGCTGGAACGTTGGGACCCTACCAAGACAACAGGAGAGGAAAGACCTTCCAACAGAAAAGAGAGTGCTGCGGCTGTATAACCCATGGTATCAGTACCGTGGGAAATGACCACACCATCGGAATCTCCTTCTAACTTCTCGACAACTCTATCAGCGATGGTGACCCAATCTTCTGGTTGAAGATCTTCACTCAGTTTGCTGAAAACTATATCAACTTCTGGATTACACCTTTCGGCGATCTCTGGGTTTGAATAAAGAACGTCGTCGGCGTCCTGGGCAGGATGTACAGCTCCAGTTCTATATTCCACGTAACTAGCTATCGTCCCTCCAGTACCGAGTATAGATATTTTAGGTTTGTCTTCCTCTCTCTCTACTTTCTTCTCCCTCCTTTCGGGTCTCTCTTTCTGCTTCTTGATCAACTTGACTTCAATATCCTCGTTCGCTTCTATCCCTATATTATAACCGTTATCTAGTTTGAGAGTGATGATTTTCTCTCCACTGAAACGATGGTGCGGCATCAGTACGCCTTCATATGTATTTTCTTTCTTTGTTATCTTCACTCTGTCTCCTTCTTCTATATTCTCTGGTATTTCCCTGACCATCTTATCTGAAAAGCATAAGTAGAAGGACCTAAAAACAATTTTTGTTGGAGTGTTTTAGAAAATCTAAGGCTTTATCCGGAAAACATAAATATTATATTTCTAATTATAATAATTGAGAACATGGAAGGATGTTGCATTTATCTATTGATACTAGTTGTCATGACTATTTTATCCGTTCTTCTAACGCGAAGGAGTGAAGAGGCGAGTAAAAAAATATTTTATTATTGCTTATCACTTGGAGCGCTTGGAGGGATCCTTGGGATAATCGTCATAGATGTATTCGGTACTCAAGCATATGCACCAGCGGGCGTTTATCTTTTTGTTTTGTTATCAGGTATTATTGTTACTACTTTTGGTACTTGGTTTCTAGCTGGCTTTCCTTCTGAGTAATAGAAAATTAAAGAAAGATTCAGATCCGGTTGGTTTTAGAAAATCCAATCCGCTATCATCAGGATTTCAAACCCATATTATTACAAAGTATTTTATAATCC
This sequence comes from Candidatus Natronoplasma sp., assembly GCA_048621055.1. Taxonomy (GTDB): domain Archaea; phylum Thermoplasmatota; class Thermoplasmata; order Halarchaeoplasmatales; family Halarchaeoplasmataceae; genus Natronoplasma. Next base: position 4,705 of record JBMCXO010000036.1, read on the forward strand.
TTGACATCTGACCTTTGCAGACAGATGCAAACAAAGGTGAAGATACATGGATAAGAGGATAAAAGAACATGCGAAAATTTTGACGGAATGGAGTACCGGTATAGAAGAAGGAGACAATGTGGTCATCAGTGCTGGAGAAGAAGCAAAGGACTTGGTCATCGCTTTACAGAAAGAGATAGGTAAAAAGGGAGCAAAACCTATAACCCTGTACTCATCGAGCGAGTCACAACGAGCATATCTAAAGAATTTTGAAGGTGAATTCGAAACTCCAGAACATATCTTGGCCATGATGGAAGAGGCTGACGTTATCATCGGGATAAGTTCTGATCCTAATCTGAAGGCTATGAGTGATGTGCCTGGTAAAACCATGGCGGAATACTCCAAGGCTCGACAACCTATACGGGAAGAACAGATGTCAAAAAGATGGTGTGGTACGCAGCATCCAACAAACGCCCAGGCACAGATGGCTGGGATGTCATTGGACGAATATAAAGACTTTGTCTATGATGCTGTATTGAGAGATTGGCAGGAGGTACACGATATGCAGGAACAACTGAAGGAAAAATTAGATGAAGGCAGTGAGGTATACATAGAAGGACCAGAAACGGAACTCACCATGAGTATCGACGGTATGATCGGGATCAATTCTGATGGGGATCACAATATGCCCAGCGGTGAGGTGTTTACTGCGCCAGTTGTCGATAGTGTTAACGGAGAGATACTTTTCGATAAACCGCTGATACATCGAGGAAAGGAGATTAACGGGGTAAAATTAAAATTTGAGGACGGTGAAGTAGTTGAATATTCGGCTGAACAAAACGAGAAAGCCTTGGAAGATACATTGGATACCGATGAAGGCGCTAAGCGATTAGGTGAACTTGGTATCGGAACTAATCGAGGGATAGATGTGTTCACCAAAAATATGCTCTTCGATGAAAAGATGGGCGATACAGTACATCTTGCATTGGGTAGAGCTTACGCTAGATGTGTAAGTGAAGATAGAGAACAGAATGAAAGTGCAATCCATGTAGACATGATAAAGGATATGAGTGAAGGTCTCCTAAAAGTGGACGATGAAATAATAATGAAGGACGGTAAGTTCTTCTGGGAACTTTGAAACAAGGAAAACAAAACGTTTTTAGACCCTGACCTCCTTTTTTTATTTCATGACATATCATCCTCCATTTTGGGAAGAGCCCAAAAAAATGAATTTTGAGAGTGAAGTGAAAGATGTTGAAGGCGATAGGGTCATATTGGAGACGACGTATTTTCACCCGGAAGAAGGCGGGCAGCCACCGGATAAGGGAACGTTAGGTGGTCACGAAGTCAAAGATGTACAAAAAAAAGGTGAAGATATAGTTCACTATTTGAAGGATCATGATCTAAAAGTTGGAGATGTGGTTGAAGGAAGGGTAGCCGAAGATTTCAGAAACACCTGCATGCGAGGACATACCGGAGCACATATTGTTTATGGCGCAGGAAGAGAGGTCATGGGAAAGGTGAGCTATGCTGGATTCGATATCGGCGAGAAAAAGGCCAGGATAGACTTTGAAACAGAAACTCACATCGATAAAGAAAAGATGCTGAAATTGGAAGAACTGTGCAATAGAGTCATTCTAGAAAACCGACCCGTAACCTGGAAGATATTAGATAGAAAAGAGATCGAAAGGTCCGATGAGATCGCCTTCGCTAAAAAGATACCTGAAGGAGAAAAAGTGAGGATCATCGAAGTCGAAGATTGGGATAGAGGTGTGTGCAGCGGAACTCATCTTGAAAACACATTAGAGGTCGGTAGGATAAGGGTAGAGGGCAAAAAGAAACTTCAGGAAGGTGTGACCCGTATAATCTTTTCCTTTGGGGAGGAAGCTTTGAGAAGAGATTATCGAGAGGAGCGGTCCATTTTGAGAGCCTTGAAGGCTTTAGATACCAACAAAAAAGACCTCCCGAAGGATATAAGGCAATTACAGGATAAGTTAGAGATGTTAGAAAAGAATGTGGAGCGGTTGGAATCCGAGAAGATAGAAAGGGAATTAGAAGAATTAGAGAGATTTGAGAAAGAGGGTTATAACCTTCTAGTGCAGACGGTATCTACAGAAGATTCCGAAATGCTGTCTCATAAGGCGAAAGATGAGGTCGGAGAAGATGAAGTGATGGTGATTATCAACGAGCATGGATCTTTGAGCGTTGTTGTTGGAGTCGGAGATGATGTTGAAGACCTCAGTGCTAACGATCTCATCCGATCTATGAGTCAGGAGTTTGGCGGAGGTGAAGGAGGTACCTCTGATTTCGCCCAGGGTGGCGGTTTTGGAGCAGATGCAGAAGAATTGAAGGACTTTTTGATCGAACATACGGAATGTGTTGATAGAGATGAATGAAGACGATCTACTTGGTTTCGCAAAAGATACGGTCGGGTCGGTAGTTGACGATTTAAAGAAAAATATCTATGATCATTTGGAAATCCGATATAAGGGCAAATTCGATCTTTACACTCAGATGGATAAACGGGTAGAAAGTGAAATTGTAAGAGCAATAAGTGAGACTCTCCCCGAACATGATATAATAACCGAGGAGACTGATACTGTGATAGGTGGAAGCGATCAAGTATGGTACATAGATCCTATAAGTGGAAGCACAAATTACGCTCATGGTCTCCCCATCTATGGGGTCTCCCTAGCATTGAAGGTGAGAGATAAAATCAAGTTGGGCGTGATATACAACTCAATCCATGACAGGCTTTTCTACGCAGAAAGGGACAAAGGTGCTTATGTAGGTGATGTAAAGATGTCTGTATCAGAAGTTGAAAATATCGAAAGGTCGATAGTTTCTACAAGTTTTCCTTACACCAAAAGTGGTAGGAACAAAAATTTAGAGTATTTTACAAAAATCGCACCGAAAGTAGAAGGTGTTAGAAGAACCGGCTCAGTTTCCGTAGATCTTTCCTATCTCGCCCTTGGATTTTTGGACGCATTCTGGGCGGTAGGGCTTGAATCATGGGATACCGCGGCTGGTTTGCTTCTAGTAGAGGAGAGCGGTGGAAGTGTAAGCAGGGTGAGCGGTCAAAAATACGATTTGGAGGCGGAATCGATCCTCGTTTCCAACGGAAAAATACATGAAGATATCGTGAGAATTTTAAACGGATGAAAAAATTTGTTGATTGTTCTTTTTCATTCTGTATTTTCCCTGATGAAAGCAAATTCTAATTCTCTATCTTCGTGCTTCAAGTAGTTGCTGGTCATCTTCACCGGAAGGATCGTACCATCTTTTCCCTCCTGTTCGGTTTCAAGTGTTATCGATTTCTCTTCTTTAAGCCTCTTCCAAAAATCATCCCTTTCATCTTCTTGAAAGCGGGAGTCTATATCGGATATATTCATATCCTGGAGCTCTCTTTTATCATATCCCAACATATCTCTGACATTCTTATTCCCATACAATATTCTTCCATCAGGAGCTATACAAAAGATACCGTCTTTTGACCTTTCAATGATATGATGGATGAACTCCAGGGTCTTTTTGCTTTCGAGTTTTTTGAATTCATTAACTATCTCTTTTGCTAATAGATCATATTGTCCCGCTGGTTCTTCCTGTTTTTTATCATAAAGAGTTAGCTCTTCTTTTTTCCAAATGTATTTGTTAGCTCCAAAGTTCAAGGCGTTCATGGCTACCTCTTCCCAACCCCTACCCGTAAATATGATAAAAGGGATACTGTTGTCCTTTTCCTCTCTCAAAATTCTGAGAAATTCGATACCGTCCTTATCAGGCATCCGATAATCCGAAACTATTACATCGATATTTTTATTCTCTATCCGTTTTAGTGCGTCCTTAACAGTTTTCGAGGTCTCTATGACGAAACGTTCATCTTTTTCTTTCAATATGGACTTTGCCTGTTCCAAAAAGTCTACCTCATTATCTACTAAGAGTAGGTTTATCTCCTCGAATTTCATCGGCCTCCTCCAACCCCCTACGGTCAATTCGGTTATAAGTAATTTGGGGTTTAATATGAATAATTTAACAATATAGATCTTTCTTATTCAGTAGTTAAAGGTCGGATTTAACGAGAAGAACATTCTAGAGATAGTCCTCTTCGAAGTAAATAGGTCTTTTCCTATCTTCCGTATCTCCTTCCACCCCTTCGGATATTTTTTTCTTTTTGATCCATGGCCATACCCTTGAGATATGATCTGTTCTGATATAGACCTCCTTCAGGTTTACATGGCTCCAATTGGCGAATCCTGCTTTTTTGTCATCTTTACTTTTTTTCCTGAATTTTTTAGAACCAACCGAAATTTCTTTCCAGTCTATGTCCTCAAAATTAGACTGTAAAACTTTTCTCAAGACCAAGGTTTTTTTATCGAATTCTTTCAATTCACCAAGGAATCCCAGGCCGTCGTCCATAACTACCAAAACGTCCTTGTTCTTCAAACCATTCAACTTCTTTCCTAATAGTCCTTCCAACATACTTATTCCTCTTTCTAAAATTTTATCACATCGTAAGTACTAATAATTTTGGATGTTGTAAATCAGTCCCCGTAGGTGGTAGTAGGACCTTGCATCTTAAAGAAAGAAAAGATATTTAAACAAGTATGTATACAGAATTGTCGAAATCGTGCAGATGAATAAAACGTTTGAACACCGTTTATCAGATGAGGTGGGAAATTGGCCTTTATAGGAGGACTTCTAGAAAACAATCTGTTCGTGGTTTCATTGGTGGTCTTCATAGGTATATTGATAGGAAGATTGGAGCTCAAGGGATTTAGGTTTGGGATATCTGGAGCTCTTTTTGCCGGATTAGGTTTGAGCATTTTAGGTAGTATCGATAGATTTGGATTAGATGCCATACCTCAAGTAAAAGTACCTCAAACTTATTTTGTAATTTCACTAGCCCTTTTTGTAGCGGCCGTTGGTCTTATGGCGGCTAGAGATATAAGTGGAGTCGTAAAAGCACACGGGGTAAAATTCATCGTAGCGGGTTTTCTGATGACCACGGTAGCTGCGATATTGACTTATACTGGTGCACAGATAATGGGCAGTATTGGAATCATTGATCCTAGATTCATCGAGGGCACATTTACTGGGGCTTTGACCAGTTCTCCTGGGCTTGGAGCTCAGCTAGAAGGTGTCGGAGAAGATATAGGTGACCGTATAACCATAGGTTATTCCGTTGCATATCCCCTTGGAGTCATAATGGTCATCTTACTTCAAGAATTCTGGCCCAGAATAAGAGATATAGATATAGAGAAAGAGAGGCAGAAATTCAAACAAAATATTGAAGAAGTGAGTACAAGTGCGAAAGAAAAGGTGACCAAAGAAACTGTCACTTTCAGTGTTGGTGGTTTCACTTTAGCCATAGTTTTAGGTGGAATATTAGGAGAGATACCGATTCCATTAGGACCTTTAGGTGTTGTAAGACTGGGAATAACAGGAGGTATATTGCCTGCGGCGTTAGCGGTGGGTTATATCGGAAAAGTAGGTCCTATAAAAACTAGGATGTCTCACGAAGTCCTTTCAGGGATAAGATCATTGACTCTTGCTATATTTTTGGCTGTGGTTGGACTCGATGCTGGGGAGGGTTTTTTAGAAGCGGTCCTAACTGTAGGCCCGGAATTGATATTGATAACGTTGTTCGTTGGATTTGGAACTATAGCGGCAGGTCTCCTACTTCTTAGAGCGATCTGGAATCTTGACTGGATTGTAACAGCAGGAGCGATAACTGGAGGCATGACTTCCACACCGGGACTTGGAGCTGCTATAAAAGCAACTGGAACCGAAGATGTTGGAGCTGGATATGGCTCGACTTATCCTTTCGCTTTGATAGGGATGGTCATATTTGCAAGGATATTGAGTATATTGATAGTTTGATGTGAAAATGTAGAATATCTTGGAACGAAGAAAATTTTTTAAGTCTCTCTCTATTACGCTCGATAAAATCTAAGTTTAACCAAGTTAAAGAATTGGTGAACTAGGAGAAAAAAATGTTCAAGTTAAACAGAAAATTGATGATAATCGTCCTGACTTTTATCGCAGTTTCTATCTTCGTTTTATCTCCTGTACCTTTGGAGATGGATCAAAGGATAATGATAGCTATCGCTTTCACTGCGGCACTTTTTTGGATCACGGAAGCCTTACCTATTGCTGTTACAGCTTTTTTAGTCATCTTACTTCAGATAATTGTGGGGATTCATTCAGTAGAGGATGGTCTTGCCTATATCGCAACACCGGTCAATACCCTCCTTCTAGCAGGATTTGTGATAGCCACGGCGCTTAAAAAATACAATTTAGATAAACGGATAGGATTACAATTCATAGCATTGATGGGAGAAAAAACGGAAAATTTGATTTTTGGAGTTTTTATCGCAACTGCCTTTCTTTCGATGTGGATCTCCAACACAGCCGCAACTGCGATCATGATACCTATCGGCATCGGTATGATGAAGAAAGTTATGGAGGATCCTAAAGGGACTAATTTAGGCAAAGCTATGATCATCGGCATAGCTTTTAGCGCTAATTTAGGGGGTATGGGAACTCCTGTTGGTACCCCACCCATACCGATCACTATCGGTTTTTTAGAGGAAGAAGGTATATCTGTATCGTTTGCCGGTTGGATAATTAGGGCGCTTCCAGTTTTATTGATCAGTTTGCCGATCGTATGGAAAGTTATGACTACTATATACGAGCCTGAAGTTAAAAGGATTGAGGGCGGCCAGGAGCAAGTAAAAAAAGAATTAGATGAGATTGGAAACCTGACTAAACGTCAAAAGCACGTATTGTTACTATTCGGTATCGCGGTAACATTATGGTTGTTAGATACTATAAATGTTTACATATTGAGGAATTTGATTGGAGTTAGTCTTCTTCTCCCAGAAGGATGGCTATACATAGCTTCATTGGTCATATCATTCATGTTTATATTGCCTGGATTAGGAGTTGTGAAATGGGAAGAGGCCAACGACGAGATCGGATGGGGTGTATTCGTATTGGTAGGAGGTGGACTAGCACTAGGTTCGGGACTACGGAAAACAGGGGTTATACAACTCATAGTGGAGCAGATGGAAGTTTTTCTATCTGATGCCAATTTACTCCTGATAGTCGCCACGATCGCATTTGTAACCGCTTTCAGTATAACTCTATTCTCTAGCCTTACTGCTACTTCTAGTACATTTGTACCTGTCTCGATAACATTGGCCTATTCGTTGGGTTTAGACCCATTATTATTGGCCCCTGTGGCGGGACTAGCAGCATGCATGGCTTTTTTACTTCCTGCTAATACACCCCCTAATGCGTTATCTTACAAAACTGGATATTTCAAAACATATGAGATGACAAAAGCGGGAGTGATAGCAACGATACTATGTGCCTCCGGTCTCATCCTGATAGTGATGATCCTCTGGGTACCGATAATTTGATCGAAGGTATTCAAAGATTACCTTTTTTCTAATATATCTACTATCTTTTGAGCTGCTCTTCCGTCGCCGTAGGGCGAAGGTCCAGGATTCCAACTTTTCTCCTCATATTTTTCTATAGCGCTCAGTATCTTTTCTTTATCTGTACCAACGACAGTGCAGTATCCTGCCTCTACCGCTTCGGGTCTTTCCGTAGACTCTCTGAGAACAAAAACTTTCTTCTCGATACCTGGAGCGGTGGCCTCTTCTTGTATCCCACCCGAATCGGTGAGTATGAATTCGCATCTCTTCATCAAGATGAGGAATTCAAAATATCCTTGTGGAGGTACCAAGCAGATATCTTCGTTCTTTTTTACCCTTTCGTATAGGCCGAATCGTTTGAACATCTTTCTAGCTCTAGGATGGATCGGATATATGATCGGATATTCTAGTTCTTCAAAGACCTCGGTATAGTTTTCTAGAACATCCGCATTGTCGACATTTTCAGCCCTGTGTGCAGTCACCAAAACGAAATCCTCTGGTATGTCAAAGTCAAGATCAGCTTTCTCTTCAGCTAGTTCTAAATTTTGGATACAAGCATCTATCACTGTATTGCCTGTTACGAAAATATCTCCCCATACATCTTCCTTCTCGAGTATAATTTTACTCTTTTCTGTCGGAGCGAATAAGATACTAGATGCATGATCCGTCAGCCTCCTGTTGTACTCCTCTGGCATCCGGTAATCGTAGCTTCTCAATCCGGCTTCGATATGACCGACTTCTAATCCCATCTTGATAGCTGATAAGGCTCCAGCCAATACGGTATTGGTGTCTCCCTGGACCAGGACTATCTCCGTGTCAAATTCTTGGAATGTCTTCTCCAGTTCGATCATGGCGTTTCCTGTCTGCTTGGCCTGAGAACCCGAGCCTATGTTGAGGTATCTATCAGGACTTTCGATCTCTAATTCCTCAAAAAATATACCAGAAACTTCTTGATCGTAATGTTGCCCAGTGTGAATCACATCATAATCTAAATCTTTTTTTTCGAGCTCACGGATAACGGGACTCATCTTGATTATCTCTGGTCTGGTCCCGATCACAACTCCGATCTTTTTCATAGGTCGTTCTCCTTCTTCCTCTCGAGCTCCAATTCATCAGCTTCCCTCAGTGATTCAAACGTGCCTATGTCGAATCTCTTGCCATCGAATTTGAATCCGTAAAATCTGTTCCCATCTTTTCTCATCATCTCGATAGAATCAGTCAACCATATCTCTCCCTTTTTACCAGGTTCAGTCTTATCGATGTAGGAAAATAATTGAGAATTTACTATCATCAGCCCTGCGATATTCAACCAATGGTCATTTAGTTTGTAAGGCTGTGCCTCTTCTAAATTTGGTTTCTCAACCATCCCGTGTATCTCCTTGTTATGATCTATATCCACTACGCCGAACCTTGTTGGATCATCGACGGGGTGTAAAACCAGAGTTCCCTGCCCTTCTTTCTCTTTGTGGAACTCAACTATATCTTTCATAGTTTCGTAAGGAGTGAAATAGTTATCTCCGTACATTATGGCGAAATCTTCGTCTTCATCGATGAAATCTTCACCGAGAGATACAGCGTGTGCAGTACCTTTAGGTTCTTCCTGCATCCTGTAATATATCTTTAGTCCTAGTCTTTCTCCAGACCCGAGATAATCGATCAGAGCGTGCTTTTTTCTTCCAACTATAAGCAAAACGTCTTTGATCCCACCCGCTTTAAGGACTTTCAAAACATGTTCTATAGCGGGGTTCTTTCCTACTCTGATTATCTCCTTAGGTATCGCTTTGGTTATAGGGCTGAGCCTTGTACCCTCACCAGCTGCCAGTACTATAGCTTTTTTGACCAATATATCACCACTTTTGGATAATCATCATAGGTTGCTCTTTTATATATTTTTATAATCTTTTGACGTCTTCAATGTATCATTGAACCTCCGTTAACCCCTATCACTTCTCCATGAACATAATTACCTTCTTCAGAGGCCAAGAACACAACTGCATCGGCTATATCTTTTGGCTGTCCGAGTCTTTTAAGAGGGATATCTTCAGCCCTCTTCTTCCTTTTCTCATCCGAATATCCCGCTATGATGTCCGTGTCGATAGTTCCTGGGGCTATACCGTTGACCGTTATCCCTTCATGTCCCAATTCTAAGGCCAGGGCTCTCGTCAATCCCACTAAGGCGGATTTGCTCACAACATAAGAGGTTCCGTGGTCCGAGCCGCTGAACGCCAGTTGTGAGGACATATTGATTA
>JBMCXO010000037.1:0-13328 GCA_048621055.1 Candidatus Natronoplasma sp.
CTCTTCTTCTTTCTCCCATGGTGGTACCTCTTCTTCCTCTTCCTCTTCTTCTTCATCCGGCTCTATCTTCCATGGAGGTACCTCTTCTTCCTCTTCTTCCCATTCAGGTACTTCAGGCTTCCATTCCTCGTCCCCTGAAAAAAGATCATCCTTTGAAGTTTTTGATCTTCCCCGTAATTTGTTTGGAAGAAAAGAAATATTTGAGTACCATTCTACTTCTTCCTCCTCTTTTGTTATCCCTTCTTCTAGGACACCTATTTTTGAATCACAGCGAGGACAAGTTTCTAGATCTAGGGTCATGAGACCACTGCACTTTACGCATATTTTTCTTTCTTCAATACTGGGAAATACCGTTTCTTTCTTTCTCAATAGTACGAGTTGCGTGACCAATAAGAATAGAGCCAAAATCAAGAACACAAAAGTCAATCCTTTGCCCGAGTAGGGCTGACTGTAATAAATATGTATCATTAGGGACACAGATATGATAAAAGACAGCACTGCAGAGTAGAAAATCATGTTTTTATCTATTGTCAATCTACGAACTGAATTAAAGTCGTATCCTTTCCAAGTCGTGAGGAAAAGAGCGACAACGATAACCAAAGAAAGAGTCAGTGAAACTATCCAAGAAGTCCCTAGATAATGAAATATGGTGAAATAATACAACGTTTGTGCCGGATAAATAGAAGTATAATCTAGCAGAACTGCGACGAATTCCGACGCAACGAAGATTAATAAGAAAACTGGTATCAAAAACCCACTCATGATAGGAACAAAATCTCTAACGTTTTCCTGGATCTCCTCTCCTATAATAACTCTTTTTGGAATCCCATTTAATTCTCCCTCTTCATCTACGATGGTTTTAGTATCTTCCGTTATATGGTCTGCAAATTCTTCCTCAACTTCTTCAGGTTCTTCAATTTTTTCCCCTTCGACAATATCTTCTTCAATCTCCTCTGCAGGTTCTTCCTTGAACAGTTCTTCTTCTTCGATGAGTTTTTCTGCCTCGTCTATTATTTTCCTAGCTGTTCTTACCCCAACCTGGTCAATACCAGCGAGTCCCTTCATACCACCTTCTAAAATATCTCCGGGGCTTTTGAAACCTTCTTCGTAAAGTTTTTCAGCTCTGTTCTTTCCCAGTCCAGATATTTCTGTCAGCCGTTCAACGGCTTCCTCCTTATCTATATCCTCAGCCAGAGGTTCTCCACATTCAGGACATTCCGTAGCTTCCTCTCCCACCTCTACACCGCATATAGGACACTCTTGAGTCTCTTCTTCAGCCATCTATTTTCCTCCTCCTATTTTCTTAAAGACTGCAATACCTACAACCGAAGTCAATATTACAGTAAGCAGAATTGTAGCCGGTCTTACATCACTAACATTATTTACAGTGATAGTATCTGAAGGTTCGCCATCATATTCGGCCCTTACTTCATATTCACCAGCTTCAAATTCCTCGAAAACGCCATCTGGAGCATTCTTCCATGTGAATTCATCCGGATCATCCTCTATCCGATTACCGTACTCGTCATAAGCCTTTGCCGTGAACTCCAATTCTTCACCCACTTTAACCGTCTGATCATCAGCAGGACTTATCTCTACGGAATCTACATCTGCCGGTTCAACGGTCACTGTGGTCGGTTCTGAAGTCTCATCATCAAAGGTGGCCGTCACATCGTAATCTCCGGCCTCTTCCTGATAGAAGATCGCAACGTTCTCTTCCTCATCTAATTCATGGATATTTTCCCATGTGAACTCCAATACATCATCCTCTACTAGGTTTCCGTATTCGTCGTAGGCTTCAGCATCGAACATTAACTCTTCTCCCGCAGTAACTGTGTCTTCTTCTTCATCAGGATATATTTCAAGGTAATCAAACTCTCCATGTTCAACGTGAAGAGTAGCAGTATCTTCGAATTCCTCGTATTCTCCAGTTATCACCCAATCGTCTCCAGCCGTGTTCGCTGTAATCTCATTGTTCGACCACTCAGTTTCGTCGATATCGTCCGACCAAGTTGTTTCACCGGTCACATCGAATTCATTACCATACTGGTCTTCCGCCGTAGCTGTGTATTCTTGAGATTCTCCCGCATCGATTGTTGATTCTCCCGGTCCTATCCAAAAGTCCACCGCCTCTGCTGGTTCCACTATCATATTTGCAGTATCTTCAAATTCTTCATATACACCAGTTATTTCCCAAGAATCCGTCTTGTTTACAGTTATCTCACTTCCCACCCAATATGAATCCTCTTGAGGGTAAACATCATCTGACCACTCAGTTTCGTTGGTCACATCTTCTATCTCGTTACCAAATTTATCGTAAAGTGTAGCGGTGTAATTCTCCGACTCTCCTGCTCGAATAGTAGCTCCCTCTGGTGAGATCTCGATATGATCTGGACCTGCAGGTTCCACCGTCAGATTTGCAGTATCTAAAAGAATCTGTGTATTGTTCTCGTATTCACCGGTTATATTCCATGTACCGGCAAATTCAGAAATATATACGCCAGTGGTTTGATTCCATTCCCCACCTGCATCTTCATCTATAGACCAAGTAGTTTCTTCTGTCACATTGATTTCATTACCATAATCGTCCTCTGCATAGGCAGTATAATTATGAGACTCACCTGCATCAATTACTTTTTCTTCTGGAACAATCCAGAAGTCCACCACCTCTGCAGGTTCCACTGTCAGATTTGCAGTATCTTCAAATTCTTCATATTCACCGGTTATCTCCCATGTACCAGTCTTGTTAACAGTGATATTATTTTCTTCCCAACTTGAAGCATTTGCAGGATGAACATTATCTGACCACTCAGTTTCGTTGGTCACATCTTCTATCTCGTTACCAAATTTATCGTAAAGTGTAGCGGTGTAATTCTCCGACGCTCCTGCTGTGATCGTTGATTCTTCTGGTGAAATCTCGATATAATCTTCATTTGCGGGTCTTACTCTCAGATTTGCAGTATCATTGAATTCCTGGTATTCACCGGTTATATTCCATTCATCAGCGAATTCAGAAGTGTACTCTCCGGTGGTTTGATTCCATTCCCCACCTGCATCTTCATCTATAGACCAAGTAGTTTCTTCTGTCACATTGATTTCATTACCATAATCGTCCTCTGCATAGGCAGTATAATTATGAGACTCACCTGCATCAATTACTTTTTCTTCTGGAACAATCCAGAAGTCCACCACCTCTGCAGGTTCCACTGTCAGATTTGCAGTATCTTCAAATTCTTCATATTCACCGGTTATCTCCCATGTACCAGTCTTGTTAACAGTTATCTCACTTCCCACCCAATATGAATCCTCTTGAGAATCAACATTATCTGACCATTCAGTTTCATCCGTCACATCAAAATCGTTCCCGAATTCATCATGTGCTGTAGAGGTAAACTCCTCCCTTCCTCCTGCCTGGATCGTTGATTCTTTTGGTGAAATCTCGATATACTCTGCCTCTGCTGGAACGACTTCCACTAAAGTTGGCTCAGAGGTTACACCATCATATGTTGCGGTCACGTTGTACTCACCGGTCTCCGTTTTATAAAATACACCACGAGATTTCGTATTTTCCCATTCAAACTCTCCCGGATCGTCCTCAATTACCTCTTCATTTTCGTCTAACGCTTTAGCATCAAATTCTATCGTCTCTCCTGCTGTGATTGTCTGGTCGGTTTCTGGATCAATAACGACCTCTTCTACGTTTTCACTCAGTAAAGCATCGTCAATATTTCTTTCACCTTCTGATTCAGTGCTCTCCATAATCTGTGACAAGCCTAAGCCAATGCTACATATACCTAACAATATTAAAGCCACAATCCCTATAGCTGCATATTTTTTTATCATCATATTTTTCCCTCTATTATTGGGTTCCGCTATAAATCACTGCTTATTAAGCAGATCTTATGAGGTCAAGAATTATAATGAAGGAATCTATAAAGTTTTTTCGTTTTGTCAAAAGGAAAAAAAGGTTTTTGGGAATTTTCTTTTCATTGTTCTTTCTTGTAGTAGATCGCCACTGCTATGACAGCACCGAGTATCAAGAGCATGGTAGTGAATCCTGGAATCTCCCACCATTCATCGTCTTCCTCTAGCACCGAAATCTCTACCGAATCTTTGTCATCCTCGCTAGCCACTTCAAGTTGATAATCTCCTTCATCGTCAGCTTCCCACTCGAATACGCCTTCGTAGGTTTCGGTTGAAGCAACATCTACATCTTCCATCCTGTCTACTTCAGCACCATCTACACTGAAGACTATGTCCTGTGTTCCTACTATATCGCCTGTGTTTGTGACGGTAAATTCTACCGTGACCGTGTCTCCTTCTTCGTATTCTGCACCATCATCAGGCGCTGTTATCTCGACTTCAAAGTACGGCTCTAGAGGTTCTTCTTCTTCGAAAACAGCTGTTATCTCCTTATCCTCATCCATGGTTATGGTTATTGTTGCATCTGTGCTAGTTTCGTCTCCTGTCCACTCAATGAACTCCCAACCATCTGCAGGTATCGCTTCTACAATCACCTCTTCGCCCTCTTCGTAGGTGTGAGTTCCTTCTGCTGGATCAGTTGAACCTTGTCCCTCTATGTTTATCGTAAGTTCGTGCTCTTCTAGGCGTTCCTCTTCGAATACCGCTGTTATCTCCTTGTCATCATCCATGGTTATTGTTACCTCGGTTTCGGTACCTTGGTAAGCTCCTGTCCATTCAACGAACTTCCAGCCATCCTCTGATATAGCTGTCAAGGTCACGTTAGTATTTTCTTCGTATCCATCCTGGTCTGGATCGACTTCAACAACTCCTTCTCCTTCGACGTTTATAGTGAGATAGTATAATTCCTCTACAACTCTCACTGTGGTAGGCTCTGAAGTCACGCCTTCATACGTTGCAGTAACGTTGTATTCGCCTACTGTTTCTAGATAGAACACTCCTCTAGATGCGTTCTCCCATTCAAAGTCGCGATAATCATCTGTTATAGAGTTGTCGTACGCGTCAAAGGCTTCGGCTTTGAACACCACCTCATCTCCAGCCTCGATCACTTGATCTTCTTCCGGATCTATCTCGACATAATCAACATCTGCTGGTTCGACAGCCACCGTTGTGTTCTCAGAAGTGACTTCGCCGTAGGTAGCTGATACATTGTAGTCTCCTGCAACCGCCTGATCGAATATCGCTACGTTTGTGGTCTCATTGAAATCATGTATGTGCGTCCATTCGAACTCTGTTACATTATCTGTTATCAGATCGCCTTCCGAATCATATGCTTCTGCAGAGAAATTTTCTGTGTATCCTGCTGTCAAGTTGAAGTTCTCAGAGGGAGTAATCTCGACGGAATCAACTTCCCCAAATTCTGCTGTTATCGTGTAGTTAGCGTCCATCGTTATCTTTATCTCTTCTTCTGTACCCTCGTAATCTCCAGTCCAATTCACAAAATACCATTGCTCGGCCGATATTGCTGTCAGATTAACTTCTGTTCCAGGCTCGTACGTCTCTTGATCTGGATCTATCTCAACTGATCCTTCCCCCACTTTCGTCACATTAAGAGTGTATTCTTCTTCTGTGTCAAATTCAGCGTTTAACTCATTTCGCTCATCATCAGTATCTGCTGTTATTACACCTTCTTCGGCTACCCCCACCATGGCGGTAGTCATAAAAGAAAACACTAGCAGTATCGCCAATCCAACTGACATCATAACTTTTCTATTATTTTTATTCATATATTTCTATACCTCCTTGAACTAAAGGACCTAAAGTCCCTTTTTTGATTGCGAAGGATATTTCACTCCTATCATATATAATTTAGGATTTTGGGGAGAAATAGTTTTCCAGGCTTTGTTAGGACAGGCAAATGAATGGATTTCTCGACCGCTTTTACATCTACAGCATCAACGATAAAGAATCAAAAACAGTATTCTTTCTGGTGATCCGATCCTCAGTTTCAAAACCAAATCGAAGTGGTCCTCATGCGAGTATATCTTCTTTTTCAAAGATCAATATAGCAGCTACAAATATCAGCGCTCCTAGCAAAAAAAGTCCAGCAAAATGTCCCGTTTTGAAGACCCCATCCAACAGAACGGAGTTGTAATCCCAGTAAGTCAGTATGGTAAAGTTTTTGACCCATTCTAGAGCATCGACCATATTTCCCGCAATGTGAAACGCATACATAATCAAAGCGATCATCAAACTCAGACCGACAGCGGTCCGCGACCGTTTGAACTTTACAGCAAAAAGCATTGAAAAAGCTATAACGACCAGGAACAAGGGCCAGGAAGCGAGAACAGAAGCGAAGGCTGTCCAAACGCCGAAGTTTTGTAACTCGCCCACAGAATGTAAAGAACCTATTAGGACAATCGATGAAACGGATAGCAACACGAAGGCATAAAAGGTGAGAACTAAGAACTTTTCCACAAGAAATCTCCTCCGAGATATAGGATTGGAAAATAAGATATCCAATCTCCTCTCTTCATAATCGTCAGTTACCCCATTCACTGAAATATAGGCCAGGTAAAGACCGACCAACAGGAACCACCAGCTGTAGAGTTCTACAGAGAGAAAACCTTCGATATATCTGAAATCCACATCTTGTCTTCCTGCAGTGAAAGCGCGGAAGTAAGGAGCCTCCATGAGTTCCTCCACAGGACTTTTTCTCTCAACAGTTGAACCCATGCCTACAAAAACCTCCTTCTCATCATCTTTAAAAACAGCTATGATAGCAAAATACCTCTCCTCTTCAGTATCATAAAACAATTTAATTTCGTTATCTTCAACATTTTTCTCTAGAACTTGAGAGGTAGCCATATGCGATCCGGTATCTTCTAATATCCTATAATGAGTTGCATTTTCTACCGGATCCCAATCAATAGTCACATTTCCCTCTTCAGTCTCAACTCTAACTCTCTCTTCGCCCTCCAGTTCCTCCACATCTTCTTCCATCGCATCGACAACTACAGGGAATAACTGGACCATGCCTCCAACCACAACAAGAGCTATCACCAAGAAGATAGTAAGGCCTTTCCATTTATTTCTAAGTTCGAAAAAAAATGTGCCGCCTATCAAGAACCATCATCCTCCCGGTAATATGTCAAGAAGAGCTGATCAAGATTGAAAGTTTCAAGGGACATGTTCATTATATCGTATTTTGAAACTTCCTTCACAACTTCGTCTAGATTTCCGGTCACTATCATCGAGACCCTGTTCCCATCGACTTCGACTTCTTCGACCCCTTGCATCTCGAATCTATCAATATCTATAACATCTCTGAATTCAACTTCGAGCTTCTTACCCATCTTGTCCTGCAGTGAACTTATCTCTTCGACCACCTGTAATGCCCCCCTACGGATTATCGCTACCCTATCACAGACTTCCTCCACCTCCGCGAGAATATGAGACGACATGAAGATAGTTTTACCTTCTCTACTTTCCTTTCTCAGCAAGTCGTAGAACTTGTGCTGCATCAGAGGATCCAAACCTCCTGTTGGTTCGTCCAAAATAACTAGGTCCTGGTCTGCCATAAAAGCTTGAACGATACCTACCTTCTGCCTATTGCCTTTCGATAACTCTCTATATTTTTTGTTCATATCTATATCCAAAATTTCCGAGAGCTCATGCATCTTCGAAGTGTCAGAAACACCGCTCTGAGAGAGCAGATATTTCAAGATCGCCTTGACCTTCATATCAGGGTACATGCCGAAATCACCGGGCAAGTAACCCACGTTCTTTCGAATCTCGACTGAATCTCGATGCGAGTCTAGACCGAATATCTTCACATCACCTGCTGTCTTGTTCAGTAAGTTCAAACATGCCCTTATAGTGGTGGTTTTACCTGCTCCATTTGGTCCTAGAAAGCCCATTATCTCGCCTGGATAGACATCCAAATCAAGATCCTTTATACCGATCACGTCGCCGTACTTCTTGGTCAATCCTCTTATCTTCATCACAGGTTCTTTTTCCATCTCAACCACCTTCCAATCCATCAATATCCATCATCCCATTAATCATATCACATCTCAAGCCGGTATGTCACTCCTTTCAAATACGAACACCGCTAAACCAAACACAAGACCAGATAACACTAACAATAAACCAACATCAAAAGCGCTCACTACGCCCTCCGAAAGCACAGAGTTGTGATCCCAGTAAGTTATAAGGGTATAAGGTTTAACTACTTCTAAAGTCTCGGCCATATCTGCGACCAAGTGAAAAGCGTACTGAACAAAGATGAAAAAGAAAGCCATGCCGACAGCAGTGCGAGAACTTTTGAAGTATACAGCCACTAACAAACTCACGGCGATCAATACAAGAAACAAAGGCCACGACAGAATCAACGATAAAAATAAGACAGACGTTGACAACTGTCCCAATTCTCCTAGAGAATATACGGACCCAATCATAGCTAAAGCAGTCAAAGAGAGTAGTAAAAAGGTGTAAAAACCTAGAGAAGAAAATTTTTCCAGCAAATATTGTCTTCTAGAAATTGGAGTGGAAAAGATGATGTCCATTCTTCTCTCCTCAAAATCTTTAGTAACAGTGTTCACCGATATATAAGCCAAATAAAGTCCTACCAAAAGTATAAACCACATGTTGTAAAGCATGGCGATAAAGTCTCCTATATCGGTCCAGTCTGTACCCATCATTTCCTCAAAAACATTAGTTCTCTCTACATTACTTCGCATTCCGATAAATTCTCGGCTCAAATCTTCTTTAACGCCAACTACAGCAAAGTAAAGTTCCGGTTCCTCTTCATCTTCTAATTTCATCAACACCTCAGAGTTCTCATCCTCTTCTAAAAGCATCGAAGGATGAAAAACGAACCTAGGTTCAGTTATGTTTTCACTCCTGTATATCGGTTGTACCATATTTGGGATAAAGTTTACAATAACTGTGTAGTTATGATCCGGATCAGCTTTCATATCATCCCAATGCTCCCAATTTAAACTGATATTTTCTGTTTCTTCGTCGACTTCTATCTCTATATTCTCCGCTCCTTCGAGATCTTCCTCAAACGGCTCACTTACCGAGGGAAAAATCTGCACGTAACCGGCCATTATTAATATAACGATTATCAAAAATATTGTAAGACCTTTCCATCTACTGCGGAGTTCGAATAGAAAGGTCCTCCCTTTCACTTTATTTCCTCCCTCTTAGCAGCTTGCAAGAACGCCTTGATCTCCTCTTCTTTTTCCTTGTAAAAACGTGTCAAAACTCTTTTTTCGCTGTCCAATAGCCGTTCAACCATGAAGGCTTCAGCTATCATATCTTCATACATACCTTCCCTAACGACTTGATCTTCACCTGTGAGAAAAAGCCTACCCTTGAGCCAAAATCGTATGGTCTGTTCAGGATAATCTGTATTGAAAATCCCCTCATCAATGCCTTGCTCAACTATCTTGGTCATGTATGGGGTGAGCATTTCAACCGTCTCATCATACAAGCTGTAATATAGTTCCGGAGACTCTTTTTTCGAAGAAAACGAAAGAAGATATGTTTTCTCCTTCCTCCTTTGAAGGGAAATATCCAAAAAACTCTTGAATTTTTCATCTGCCTGCATCTCCGTATCTTCCACGATCTCTTCTAGCTTTGTCTCTAATTCAGCAATTAGCCTCTCCGTTATAGCTTTGATAACGTCTTCTTTTGAATCAAAATAGTAATAGAACAATCCATGAGCAACGCCTACTTCATCGCAGATGTCGTCCACAGAAGTCTCCTTGAATCCGACTTTAGAGAACAAATTCTCTGCAGCATCGATCAGTTCCTGCTTCCTATCATCTGGATCCTTTCTCATCTTAACTCTCCTATCGGTAAGTGAAATTCATCGGTTTTTTTAAGCCGATGCGGACAATTTCTTTAGTCATCTTTACAGCATTTGGCCCAGAGCATTAAAGCGGACGGGAGAACGAACACCGCCACCAAGAAACTGTATGCTATAGCTAATGCAGTTATATATCCAAATTGTGAGAGAGGGAGTATATCAGATGTTGCGAGGATGCCGAACGCTCCTACTGTAGTTGCTGCAGAACCGAAGAGAGCTGCTCCAGTGTTCTGCACCGTATCATGCATCGCATCGTAGAGATTGTCCTCCTCTGCCTTCTCCTCAGTAAATCTATGCGTGATATGGATGCTATAATCTATACCCATACCTACTGTCAAGGCGGTGATACTCACAGTCATGACATTCAATGAAACACCCATAAGATACATAGTACCGATGATCCAAATGGTTACCAAAGCAACTGGTAGGGTGGTTAAAGCACCGAGTACTTTAGAACCATGAAGATAATAGAAGACAAGGGTAAGTAAAATACCCACTATTATGATAGTTGCTATGAGTGAGTTTCTTTGAGTATTGTTGAGTTCTGATGTGGTCTCCTGTCCCATTATGCTTCCGCTTGTGATCATTGTAGAATAACCCGCTTCTCTCAAAGGCTTAGAATCATCATGAAGTTCTTCATCCAATACCTTCGCATTGTCAAGATCATCTGTTATCTTTTCGTTGTTCTCTCTGAGCCTTATAACTCCCTTTTTGTAAGATCCTTCATCGTCTCTATATAAAACATTACTGATAGCTCTTCTGCTGACATCTTTTTCATATAGGAGATCATAGAGCTGGGAAACATCATCTGAAGACATATCACTCTCTTCTACATCATCCCATCCTTCCACAGTTTCGGGTATATTGCTCGCGGTGAAATTTTCCACTATTTCGGGATCGTAGTTCATACTCCCTTCTACTGCCATCCCATAGTCCCTTAATACGGTTATCGGAGACGTAACTCCCTCTTCTACTCTCACCATCTCGCTGTCTTTAGCATTCTGGATGGTCTTATCCACTGCCCTAAGGTAATTAGGATCTGTGAGCTCACCTTCACTCATGATGTAGACATAAGAAGTGCTTATATTGAAGTTGTCTTCTATGTATTTTATATTTTCACTCTGAGAACTATCTTCAGGTAGAAAATCTCTCATCTCGAATGTCGTATCTATATTGATAAGGCCGTAAAAACCAGAGAGCGTGACCAATACCACAACGAAAAGTACTATCCATGGATGTCTATCTGATGCATCGGTTGATTTAGACAATATAGAACTTATCAGACTCTTTTCCTTTCTTACAATCCCTTTCGATGATATAGTGTCGTTCTCTTCACCTCTTTTATCTCTCAAATTCTCTACTAACTGTATCACAGAAGGGAGGAAAGCTACCATCAAGATGAAACTAGACGTGATACCTACAGCGGCTAGAACTCCAAATTGCACCATCGCCGTAAGATTACTGAAAGTATTTGATAAGAATCCTATTGCAGTTGTCAAAGATGTCAATAATAATGCCCCACCTACTGTAGATATTGCGATCATAGTAGAAATAGAGTTCTTTTTCCCTTTCTCCTTTTCCTCCCTATAACGCATGATCACGTGTATCCCGTAGTCTATAACCAGCCCAGTGATCAATATAGGAACTGCGATTATCATCGGATTGAACTCGTAGCCTAGAATAACTCCAAAACCAAATGTCCAAATTACCGCGAATGAGAGTGAAAGTAAGCTCAGAATTGTCTCGATGGCTGTGCGGTAAACTATGAAGAGTACGATTACAACGAAGATGAAAGCGATAGGCAACAAAGTGTTCATACTTCTATTAGAGCTATCTTCTATCTCTTCCATCATCACCTGCTGGGCGAAGACTTTATTAGTTGAGTTGAAGCTATTGTCATCACTGATGGTTATCATCTCTTTTTGAGCTTCTCTTCTGAGATCACGTTCTATTGAAGAGTTCATCTGTACGAGAGATATAGTGCTTTTCGCTCTGATATCCACTCTTTGAAAGTCACGGCTGACCGTTCTGGTTATAGCCCCACCCAATTTTTCTACCAGGTTAGGGAGAAATGACGCAGACCTAACCCAGTTTCTCAATGATTCGAGCATCGGCTGTAATCGTTGTTCGATCATCGTTTTATTTTCAACTACAGATATTTGATATTCGCCGAGTGAATCTAGAACTCTGACTTGATTTTCTTCACTGTAATTTTCACTGTAATAACCTATCAAATCAGAAAGTGTTTGATTCGTTTTATTCAATGTATTCACCGATTGTTCACTGTTATCCCTTCCATCGTCCAAGTTCTTTATCGTTTCATTTATACTCTCTTTAAGTGGCTCAGGGTCGTGGTTGATAGTATCTTTTACAGTCTTCTTAATATCTTCATCGGTCATGTTCTCTAGTTTCTCTTTTTTCTCTTCTAACGACATATCTATGGAAGGTGTTTTAGTCTGAAAGGTAAAATCCATCTCTAAGTGATCCAGATATTCGCTTATTTCGATGAACCGCAGGAAACTAAGTAGATTGTTACCATAAAGATCACCACCCGCGGTATTCATGACGTTGTTTTTCATACCCTCTAGGAGTCCGATAAAATGCTCTTGATCCGCTCCAGGTGTGAAGGTGTCCTGTTCTAATTTATAAATCAATTCTTCTGAAAGGGTGATAATTTTACTTGCATTAGACGGCTCTTCTCTTATGACATTGGTGAGTTCATAGAATTCGCTCCCGTATTCCCCTAGGACGGCCCAAGTTTGGGGATTAGAATTTATGTTAGCCATCGATATTAATTGCGTGGTGGCATTTTCTACTACATGTGCCTGCTGAGAATAGACCAATTTAGAGACATTATCTAAAGAAGAATACCTTTTTGAATACATAGCACTCTGGTTCTCCATAGAATTGGTCATACCTGATATCTCCATAGACTGTTTCATCAGTATCTCTTCAAGTTCCAAGGTCACATTAGCTCTAATCAAAGTATCTGCTAGAGTAGTCATCCCATCAGGTATCTCATCTGTGAACATCAAAGTCCGATTTATTTTTTCACTAGTAAGAATAGCTTCCTTGGTACGTAACATATCCTCCATGACAGTTTTATTGAATACATTCCCCTCATCCGCCATAAAAGCTATTTGAACAGCTTCACCTATTCTTCCAAAATCTTCCTGAATTTCGGTCAACCATTCGGCTTTTTCAGTTTCAGGTTCAAAAGATTCTTCCCTAGTCTCCATCTCCATTTGAGAAGCAAAATATCCCATGATAAGGGTGAATATGATGATCGATACGATTATCTTCTTAGGGTTGCCGCTGATCGCAGAGGGAAAATAATCGAATAGGCCTTCTTTTTGTTTCATGGTTGCCTCCTGACTGACAGTCAGTCAATAAAAGCACTAATCTATATATATCTTTTGAATTTGGGGCTTAGTAGAAAACCTCATGATATTTTTTCATATGTAAATGAACAGGTAGTAGAAGCTTTTTCCTCAGCACTGAGCAGTTAAACAGGAAAAGTTTATTTACC
>JBMCXO010000038.1:0-13056 GCA_048621055.1 Candidatus Natronoplasma sp.
CTATAGCTTTACTCAGGTACTTCCAGATCAAGATTATAAGATAGATGATTTACGGATCAAAACTTTCAAGAGCAATGATGCCGGAGTAGCTTTTCTGATCGATCTTTGCGGCAATAAGATATACTATGGAGGAGATCTGGCAAAATGGAATTGGCCCGAATGGAGTGCAGAGAAAGTGAGGGGGCACGTCAGAGTGTTTGAAGATGTGATAAAAAAGCTGAAAAATGAAGAAGTGGACATCGCCTTCTCCAATATGGATGAAAGGCTCCCTAGTTGGGCCGGTCCGGTAGAATTCATGGAAAAAGTAAACCCGCGCTACTTTATACCGATGCACACCTTCGGAAACGAAGGATGGATCGAAGATCTAGTCAATGAAGAGATCAACGCTAAAAGTCAGATATTCCATTATGAAAAACCTGGAGACGACTTTTACTGTGAATTGTAGATCAAGTATAAAGCTGATATCAAATTTATTGAAAATCGAAAGAGGAAAATTTGAAGTTGTCCCGAAAATATATATCTGTAAAATAATTAGATGTGTAAGCAGATGACAGAAGCTGAAAGATTAGTGGTGGAAAAAAGTCCTGTCGAGGCCGGAGGTAGAGCGAGAGTTAACAGCGCTATTTTAGATGAACTCGAAATAACAAGAGGCGACCTAACCGTAGTAAGTTCAGATAAAAAAGACATATTGGTAACTGTCTTCGGAGACGATTTAGTAGACGAGGGTAGGATAAGGCTCAGAGTAAATGATATGGATAAACTTGGCGTCGAGGAAGACGAAGAAGTTTCGGTAAAAAAACATAAAAAATTCCTAACAAAATTGCTTTGATCATCTAACAAGGTGATATCATGAAAGTTATAATAGTAGGTGCCGGTGAAGTCGGTCGTGAATTGGCGGAATCTATCAGAAGGAAAGGCCATGATGTCATAGTAGTGGACAAGTCGAAAAAGGCTTGTAGAAAAGCTAGGACCCTCGATGTTAAAGTCGTGCAGGGAAACGGAGCTAGTCCTGAACTACTCAACTCCCTTGATATAAAAGGGTCCGATTATTTTTTCACTGTTACAAATGATAACGAGACTAACATCGTGGCATGTTCCATGGCTAAATACGCCGAATGTAAGACCATGGCAAGGATCAACGGTTTGGAATATATCTCTCGACCGGTCTCCCGAAAGTTCAATCAGATAGGTGTTGATTTTGCTGTTTCACCAGAGCTACTCATCGCAAAAAAGATAGCGAATATCATAACGGTTCCTTCAGCTATAGATAAGAACTTATCCCTTGGGGGGAAACTCAATATAGTGGAGTTCAAAGTTTTATCGAATTCGAGGATCAAAAACAAAAAGATAAAAAAAATCAAATTTCCAAAAAATGTCAATCTTGGAGCTATAATCAGGGATAGCAACGTTCTGGTTCCCCATGGAAATGATGTTATCGAAGAAGATGATACGTTAGTGGTTATCGTTGAAGGCAAGAAAGCCGAAAACAAAATGTTGAAGCTTATAGGGAAAAAGAAGAGTTCGGTCGAAAACGTTATCGTAGTTGGAGCTACGCCTGTCGGTATAAACGTCGCTAAAAAGCTCAATGATAGGGGTGTGGAGGTCAAAATAATTGATGAATCTGAGAAAAGAGGGCGCGTTGCCGC
Organism: Candidatus Natronoplasma sp.; assembly: GCA_048621055.1. Classification (GTDB taxonomy): domain Archaea; phylum Thermoplasmatota; class Thermoplasmata; order Halarchaeoplasmatales; family Halarchaeoplasmataceae; genus Natronoplasma. The sequence continues at coordinate 1,647 of JBMCXO010000038.1, forward strand.
TGAAAAGTTAAAAGAAGTTGAGGTCTTGACCGCTGATGCTCGAGATAAGCAGGTCCTAATAGAAGAGGGGATCCTTAGAACTGACGCTCTCGCTGCAACGTCAAATTCAGAAGAATACAACGTATTGGTATCTCTTCTCGCAAAGGTGTATGGAGTCCAAAAGACCGTCGCTATAGTGAGAGAACTCAGTGTTAAATCTCTTATAGAAACCGTTGGCATCGACCTTGCTGCCTCTCCAGAGCTCGAAACAGCTAAAACTATGCTTAGGCTCGCGAGAGAGCTTGATCCCCTGAAAGCAACCCCTATCCACGGTGGTGATCTTTACATACTTGAGATGATAGTTGAAGATGATTCAACTGTTGAGGGGAAGTCATTGGCTCAGAGCAAACTTCCTCCCGAGAGTATCGTTGGAGCTATCAAAAGGAGTGGTAAAACCATCGTTCCCCGTGGAAACGAAAAATTCCGTGAGGAAGACCGTGTATTGTTATTCGTCAAAAAGGAAGAGATAAACGCAGTGGAGGATCTATTCTGAAATGAGATGGAAAGTAATAGTGGGTAACCTTGGGTCGATATTGAAGCTCTTCGGTTTAGCATTCCTAGTTCCTGTCATACCCGCTTTATGGTATCAGGAGGCTCCGCTTCTGTTAGGTTTTTTTCCTGGGACCGCATTGATATATCTGTTTTTGGCCTCCTTCACGATAACTTTAGGTTATCCTGCTCAGAATTTTGGTAGGCCTGAGGATTTCTATCAAAACGAAGCTATAGTGCTAGTAAGTCTGACATGGATTATTTTAGCTTTAGTTTCCTCTCTTCCATTTTTGATGACTTCTGCGCTCACTTCTCCTATAGATGCGTTTTTCGAGGCGATGTCTGGAATGACCACAACTGGTGCGACTGTATTACCTTTTCCGCTCGAACAGCATCCCAGGAGCTTGATGTTATGGAGAGGGTTTCTTCAATGGTTGGGTGGTATGGGCATAATCGTTCTTTCTGTAGCGATACTCACTAAATTGAGCAGTGGGGGTTTAAGCCTTCTAGAGGCGGAGGCTCCCGGTCCTTCCATAACGCGACTGAAACCCAAGATAAAGGAGACGGCGAAGATCCTATGGTATCTTTACTGTCTTTTCACTTTGATGTTGATAATATTGCTCCTTGGAGCGAGGGTCAGTATTTATGACGCAGTATATCATTCCTTTACTACGATGCCCACTGGAGGTTTTTCCCCTCATACCAACAGCATTGCATACTTCTCTTCAACGGTTCAGTGGATTTTCATACCGTTTATGATAATCGCCGGAGTCAACTTCTCACTCCACTACCAGGCTTTTGAAGGTAATTTTAAGCGGTTATTAAAAAATTCCGAATTTAAAACATATCTAGGTATAATTGTAGCCGCAACTATGATAATCACGCTAGTTGGTACTTCGTTTGGTATATCTCTTAGAGATGCCTTATTCCAGACCGTCTCTATAATGACTACCACTGGGTATGCCACCGCTCCTTTCGATAAATGGCCCGAAGTCCTAAGACTGCTTCTCCTCATCCTCATGTTCATAGGCGGCTCAGCAGGCTCCACCGGTGGAGGTATAAAAGTCATGAGGGTACTGGTGGTATTTAAGATGCTGAAGAGGAAGTTCAAGGAATTCATAAATCCTAGAAGGGTCGAGGTCGTAAGGATGGGAGATACAGTTGTAGATGAAAAAGTCCTAGATATGATAGCGATGTTTTTCTGTGCATATCTTATAATTTTTGCTATTGGCGCTTTCATAATGGTTGGATTAACTGGTGATATGGTCTCCGGTATAGCCGCGTCAGCCACCGCTCTAGGTAATGTAGGTCCTGGCCTTGGACTTGTCGCGTCTGATTTCAGAGCGGTGCCTCAGAGCGGAAAATTGATAATGGCTATGTTCATGTGGATAGGCAGGTTAGAAGTATTCACGGCTATAGCACTCTTCAGTCCACAGCTATATAAGAGAAGAAAACTTCGGAGTATTTTGAGCTTCAGAAAATCTTGAATTCAGAAATCCCGATCTTCTTCTCTGGCTCTCTGCCAGTATTCCAACGCCTCTTTTGTTTGCCCTTTTTCATGAAGAGCGACACCTTTCTCGTAAAGAGCGTCTTTAAAATCGGGTTCGAGGCTGATAGATTTTTCAAAAAACTGTATCGCGGCGTCGAAATCACCTAACAATAGGCTTATAAGTCCTTTTCCGTACCAGACCTCGGGTCTCTTTTTGTCTTCTTCAAGAACTCTATCGAAAAGTTCGATAGAACTTTGCAGTTCTCCGTCGAGCAGGTATCGATAAGCTTCAATCACAAGTGAAAAGAGTTCACCATCACCGACCATACTCTCTAACTTATCTTTTGAAATCCTCAGGTCTTGGAGCTCAAGATCGGTCTTATCTGCTTTTTCAGCGATGTTTCCGTTTTCCAGCGATTGGTTGATCATAAATATCATTTCGATTTGACGCGGGGAACGGGATTTGAACCCGCGTGTCCCGATGGGACAAAGGATTAGCAATCCTTCGCCGTTGACCCCTTGGCTATCCCCGCAGATGTTTTACTTATTTCTTCTTCAGGAAAAAGGTATAAAAAAGTTTTTTCCTACGCTCATTCATCCTCAAGTTTACTCAAGTTTTCTCTAACGAGTTCCTTTATATTCTCTATATTATCTCTGTCGCGCTCCTCTATCTTCTCAAGATTCAACGAGTCTATGTAAGTTTCGAACCTCTCGAAATCATCTTCTATCTTGCGGATAAGCGACTGGAGTCTGTTTTTAGTCTTTTTCATCCTCTTTTTATCAGTTATATCCACAAAAGAGGCAACAACCTCTTTACTGCCCGGTATCAAATTCAGACTGACATGTACATCCTTGACTTCACCATCTTTAGTTTTCAGCTGGAAATCGTATTCATTAGACACGCTTTCCGGGTCCTTCAATCTCGACTTATGATATCGTTTGATCCTCTCTCTGTCTTCTTCGACGACGAAATCCTCGTATTTTTCTCCTTCAACTGTATCTTCATATAACCCTGCTAATCTATCGGCTTTTTTATTTGCCAATGATATAGTCCCGTCTTTCTCTATTATCGTGGTCGCTGTACCTGTGTTTTCGAATATAGCTCTGTATCTGTTTTTACTTCTCCTGATCTCTTCCTCACCCTCTATTCTCTTTATAACTTGGTAAGTATGGGAAAACAGCGTTTCGAGCATTTCTAGATCATCTTCGTCATAATACCCTACTTCGGTCGACATCGTCTGGAATACGCCTAAGTTACCGATCGGAAGGCTGATAGCTGATCTGTATTTGTCTATAGCAGGTTCGGCAATATCGTCCTCTAATATGTCATCTATAACGTACGAAGATCGTTCTTTAAAGCTCTTCCCTAGATATCCTAGATCCTTTGGAAGTGTACTACCATTCTCATATTCTCCTCTAAATGACTCTTTTATGACGAATTCATCTTCTTCTTCATCCATCAGGGCAAGGGTGTAATCGTAGATGTCGAGGACTTCCTCAACCGCTTCAAGACTCAGCTCGAGGACTTCGTCTTCCGTATCACATTTTTCCATCTCGATCGCTGTATCGTGTATTCTTTTTATCTTCCTGTTCTTTTCGATCAAAGCGTTTTCGAATCTTAATCTACCTATTGCTTCGGATCCATGAGTGACAAGAATTTCCGTAAGTTCTAGATCCTTTTCATCAAAATCGTTTTTTTCTTCAGACAAAACTTGTAATACCCCATATCCTCCAACTGGGACGCTGATAGCTGATTTATACGTTTCCCTTTTGGGTTTTGCTTTTTCCTCCTCATCAAGATCGGTTATCAAAAAGGACTCACCAGATCTATAGGTTTTTCCAGCAATACCTTCGATAGGGTAACGTGTGCCTTCTTCTTGAAGTCCGCCGATTGTTGCTTTTACTTCGAATTCTCCGTTTTCCACTATATCTAAACTACAGACTTCGAAGTTCAATATCCGTTTAGCAGTATCAACGATGTGACGGAATATCTCTTCTTCCGTTTGATACTTCTCAAATTCAGCAGCTTTTTTGTGCAGACTCTTTATCTTCTCGTTTCTTTCCATCAAAGCCTCTTGGAATCTCAATCTACCTATCGCTTCAGCAGCGTGATTGACCAGTATTTCAGCGAGTTCCATATCCTTCTCGTTGAATTTACCTACCTCTGTAGATAATGTCTGGTAGATACCGAAATCTCCCAAAGGAATAGTTATAGATGATCTATAATCACTCACAACGGGTTTTGAAAAATCTATCTCCCTTCTATCTTCGATCAATAGACTTTCCTTTTCTTGATACACTTTTCTGCTGATCCCGGCTTCTTCGACTTTTCTCCTTATGAAACCCTCTTCGATATCGCTCGAGAGAGCTATCGGGATGAACTCTCCTCCTTCAACGAAATCGATACCACATACATTGAAATCTAAGATCTCCTCAGAAGCCTCTATCACCAATTCACATATCTCCTCTTCACTGTCACATTTATCGAACTCCGTAGCTTTATCATGCATTTTCTTTATCTTTTGATTTCTTACCTCTAATTCTTTTTTTGTCTTTTTTCTCTCTGTAATGTCTCTAACGACGGCCATCACATAATTTTCCTCATCCATCTTGTATCTGTTCAAATTTACCTCGGTATAGAATTCCGTACCGTCTGATTTTTTATGCACCCATTCGAAAAATTGAGGTTCGCCTTTTATCGCCTTATCTATCTTCTCTTTTGCTTTTTTTTCAGATTTTTTACCATCTAGTTGATTTTTAGGAGAAAACTCCCAAGGAGGACGGGTTAAAATATCTTCTCTTTCCATATCGAACATTTCCGTAGTCTTCTCATTACAGTCGACGAAAGTGTAGTCTTTTATGACAAAGATAGCATCGTCAGCACATTGGAAGATAGTCCTGTATTTTTCTTCGCTTTTCTGTATCTTTTTCCTACTCTTGATCCCTTCTAAGATCTGCACAGTGTGGAATATCAGCCCTTCTGCCATCTCTAGGTCGAATTCGTCAAAATAACCTTTTTCATATGAGAGTGCCTGAAATACGCCTTCCTCACCTATTGGTATACTGATCGCCGATTTGAAATCGGGGTCCGTAGGTTTTGCCTCCTCCCATTCATCAAGGTCCTCGACCAGGTAATATTTTTTATTTTGGTAAGTCAGCCCTCTTATTCCTTCGTCTATCGGCTCTTTATCTCCAACATCTACATTTTCAGCGATAACCTTTTTTGTAACTAAATAATCTCCCTCAGCTATCATTATACTGCTCGATTTGAAATCTAAAATTTCCTTTGCCGCCTTTAGAACGAAATCAAAGACTTCGTCCTCGGAATTACACCTTTCCATCTTGCTCAAGGTATGGTACAACTTTTTTATCTTCCTTTCTCTCTCCTTACGCTCGCTTATATCTCTATAGATCCCAAAAACTCCCACCTGTTCATCCTCAAATTCGATAGGATATCCAAGTATGGACACATCTATCATACTTCCGTCCTTTTTTTCTCTCTGGGTCTCTATCATTATCGAATCACCAGAAAGGACGTTGTTCGATGCCGTAGTGGCTTCATTTGTTTTCTCATCGGGTACTATCAGATCGTTGATTTTCTCTCTCTTTATACATTCCCTATCATATTGAAATATCCTTTCAAAGGCCCGATTTGCCTCGATTATCCTGTCTTCGTTATCTAAAAGCACGATAGCTTCCGGTGAAGTTTCAAAGAGGTCTTGGAAGTAAGTTTCCTGTAAACGCCTCTTTCTTTTTTCTTCGTAATGCTCAAATTCTTGAGTTACAACTCGACTCAAAAATTCGTAGAGATTTTCTGAATCCCCATGTCTCCGGATGTAACGGTCGGCTCCTAAATTGAGAGCCTCCATAGCGACTTCTTCCCTTCCCTTCCCGGTGAGCATGATGAAAGGTAAATCTTTTCCCGACTCGCGAACCTCTTCAAGAAACTCTAAGCCGTCTCTAGGGCTCATATCGTAATCGGAAACTATGATTTGGTAGTCTTCTTTTTCTAGTTTTTCCAAGCCCTGTTCCACGGATGATGCGGTGTCAACATCGAAATCATCATTCGATTGTTCCAAGAACGTTTTGGTCTGTTCTCTTTTATCTTCCTCATCATCTACATAGAGAATCTTCAAATTTACACCTCAGAGCTGAGCCGGGTTCTAATGACCTATCATTCAAGAAGTAATAAAGTTTTTTCCGTTTCCAACATCATCTGTGTTATTCTCCAAAATTTTAAAAAACTTTTTAACCCGTGTCTGATCTAACTATTTATAGTAAATGATATGAAGGTTAGATGGTTGGGCAATGCTGCAGTGGAGATCTTTTCAAAAAAGCATATCTTGATCGATCCTAACCTCACTGTAGAAGCAGATATAGATCCAGACATCATACTTCTAACACATGAGCACGACGACCACTTCTCTCCTAAGGATCATGCCCAGATAGAAAAAAAAGCACGGGTATACGGGCCGAAAACGACGCTGGAGAAATTCGATCTCGATGGGTCAATAGTCACTGCTGGAGACGATATAGATGGTATAAAAGTCCTTGATTGTGACTGCTACGGATCAGATGACTCTGTAAGCTACTTTTATAATGGCATCCTGCACGCGGGAGACTCCGCTTATTTCCCCGAAGCCAAAGGAACAAAACTGATATTCACAGCGTGTTTTCCAGACTATTACGACGATTATATATCCGCTTTTAAAAGGTTGGAACCAGAGATGGTCATACCCTTCCACTATGATCCTGAAGGAGGGTTAGAAGATGCTAGGGGACTCAAGAAAAGGATGGATGAAGAATCCATACAAAATAAGATCCTAGAACCAGGTGATCTCATAGAATTATAGATTATAGTCAAGGGTCAAGAGAGCAAAAAAGATAAGTTACTCTTTCTCTTTACTAAAACGGGTCGGATAAAAATGTCAAAAGATATAACACCAAAAGATTTTTTTGGATTCATAGCTCCTAGACCGACGGTTTGCGTTTCTACTGTGGACTCTGATGGTAACTCCAATATCGCGCCTTACAGCTTCGTTTCACCGCTCTCGTTCGAACCGCCGTTGATAGGTATAGCTGCTGCTGAAAGCAGAGACACTACAGCTAACTGCAGAGAAACCGGCGATTTTGTCGTCGTTCCTGTAACAGAAGACTGGGCTGAGAAAGGCGTAAGGACTGAAGTCTCATTACCTAAGGAAGAAAGCGAATTCGATAAGATAGGTTTGACTGAAAAGGAATCCAAGACGGTGAGTTCACCTGGTGTAAAAGAAGCTCCAGTAAATATAGAATGTGAGTTTCACAACGAAGTAGAGATCGGAGATCATGTTCTTTTAGTTGGAAAAGTGTTGTCTATCGAGGCCGAGAAAGAGGGTATCAAAAACCACAGATTGAATCTAGAAAAGTTAGGATCTTTGGGGCATGTAAAGGGAGAGGAATTCTGCATAGTAAAAGATATATCCAGAATAGATAGATGAACGACTAAAGAGATCTAATCTTCTTGATCTCCGGGAATTCAAAAAGCCCGGCCTCTTTATCTACACCTATAGCTTTCATCTCACCGATCTCTATCATGTCTTTAAGAATAGGCGAAAGAAGTTGTTCCTCTCTCACCTGGTTCATCTGAGATCCTTCAGCTAGTCTAGAAAAAGCGGGCAGAACTATCAGCTTTTTACCGTTCCTCATCTCTCCGAAAAGGAAACAGCGTAGCTTTTCTCTTGCTCCTACTTCATCGGTCAAGCTGAGAGCAGGATGTTCATGACCTATTATCACGTATTCTATATCCAGTCCATTCATGCTTTCCATCTTATCGTGACCGTGGATAAAATTAACATCATCGAAAACGAATGATTCTTTTAACTCCACATCATCATGATTCTGGACAGTATAGATCAGGTAGTTATCGTGGTTCCCTTTCACGAGATATATATTATCGGCTAGAGTTTGTGAGAACTCGATGAACTCTTCCACTTCCACCTTTTCCTGGTAAGATGTTTCGGAAAATTCATGTTTGATGTCTCCACACACTATCAAATTCTCAAAATCCCTCTCACTACTCAGATATTTAAGATCCTTTTTCATATCTTCCAACTGGAACTTTGGCATGTACATACCAGAATCTGCCATGAGGGATTCTAAACCCAAGTGAAGGTCTGATATGATCAGCGCCTCTATCTTTTCACAGTAAAGAGCGGGATAGTTCCCAACAATTTCAAATCTATCAAATATATTCATTCAACTCTCACCTCCGATCTTTTCCATGACCTTCTGGTGCAAGTTCTGTAGCCTCTCTTTCTTATCTTCTAGTTTCAATACGTCGCCTTGACTTTGAATCACCAAATTATGAGCGAAAGGCGAAGGCACGTCGGTCTCAACAACTTCGTAACTCATGTCTCCACTATCGAGCTCAGCGATTATGTCAGAAGCGTTTCCGATATCCATATAATCTTCGATTATCTCCCGGTAGGTCTCCTTAACTATGGGAAATCTTTCATCTATATCCTCACATGCGGAAAGCAGGAAATGAGATCTCATCTGCTGCTTCCCGACGCTCATCTTTTTACCCTTATAATTTCGAAGTATCATCAACGCTCTGCCTGCTACATGTCTGAATCTCCTCTTCATAAGTTCTGTCTTTCTTACTGCGCGCTTCAAAACCTCCCTCAGATCGCTTTCTACCGCTCTTTTGATCAATCTATCTACAGGTAACTCTGTCTTAGGACAGATCAGAACGAAACCATGGTCGTCCACAACTATGCCGACGTTTGAAGATAACATATCGGAAGTTATGTCCGCAAAGATCCGACATAGAGCATCGTTTACCTCCCTACCAAAGATCGTGTGGAAGATCAAATTTATTTTATCTCCTTCATAGTTCTTTTCGACCAAAAGATGAGAATCAGTCGGAACCAACCCGACATAACGGTGCTGCTCTTCGAGGTATGAAACGATGGAGGATATCGTATTTTCATCCAGATAATAGTTGTTCCTGATCCATTCAGAAGGATCTTTATCTTCTTTTATCATCTTCCATATTTTCCTATTGAATCTACCTATCTTTCTACCTAGATCATATGTTAAAGGAAGCATCTCAGAGAACCATGAAGGTACTGTAGGGGCCTTTTCGGGTCTCGCATCCACATAGACTTTCATCCCTCTAGTGTAGCGGAATTCGTAGGTATCTCCACCGTGGACGAAGATGTCTCCTTTGGTCAGCCTATCCAAAAACTCTTCGTCAAGGGTTCCCACAAAACGGCCGTTTCTGGTATGGACCCGATATGCACTCTGATCGGGGATAGTCCCTATATTGGTCATGTAGATCACGCGGGTCATCTTACCTCGTCTTCCAAAAACTCGTTTTCCGTCATCATCGGTATCTATCCAGATCTTTCCGTAAACTTTTTGGTCTTCAAGAGAGACGTAATCTCCTGAGACATATTTCAGTGTCTTTTCGTAATCCTTTTTATCTAGATCTCTAAAATTAAAGCTTTTACAGATAGTTTCAAAGGCCGTTTCAACATCCCACTTTTTGTTGCATGCCATGCCGACAAGGTGCTGTGAAAGAACATCTAAACAATTTCCTGGGATCCTTACCCTGTCGAGTTTACTGTTCTTAGCACATCTCATCATCTCCGTACATTCTAAGGCATCTCCTCTATCCATCACTAGGACTCTTCCCTTTGCATACTCGTCCACCTTATGACCGGATCGGCCTATCCTCTGTATAGCTCTCGATACGCCTTTTGGAGACGAGAGCTGTAATACCAGATCTATATAACCTATGTCTATACCTAACTCGAGAGATGTAGAGGTCACTACGACGCTCAATTTTCCCGCTTTTAGTGACTCTTCCACATCGATCCTTTTCTCTCTGCTCATGGAAGAGTGATGCGCACCTATGTCGCCTTCATAAAATTCTAGATCCATGTTTTTCAAGTTATTTACCACTCTTTCCGTAGCGCTCCTAGTGTTCGTGAATATCAAGGTGGTGACATGATCTTTAACTAATCTATCGATCTTTTCGTACATACTCTCGTTGATAACCTTTCCAGAGGTGTGTATAAGATCTTCAACAGGGGAGACCACTTTGAGATCCATCTCCTTAGCTGACGAGACATTCACTATATTGCACGGTCTTGGCTCATCATTCTCGTACCCAACAAGAAATTCAGCTATCTCTTCGATCGGTGCCTGTGTCGCGGAAAGTCCTATCCTGGTCAGTTCTTGATCACACATCTCCTGCAGTCTTTCCAAAGAAAGTGAGAGATGTGCACCTCTCTTATTTTCACAGAGCGAATGTATCTCGTCCACTATCACGTAATTTATGTCTTTCAATTTTTCTTTGAACTTTGGGGCGTTCAATATTATTCCGAGAGTCTCTGGAGTGGTGACAAGGATATGTGGGGTCTCTTCTAACATCTTCTGTCTTGCCTGTGAAGGCGTATCTCCCGTCCTTACAGCACTTCTCACCTCTGGCATTACGATGTCCATGTCTTCTGCTATTTCCTTTATCCCTCTTAGAGGTTTTTTCAAGTTGCGCTGTATGTCATTCCCTAGTGCTCTCAGTGGAGAAACATAAAGACAGTAGACCCTGTTTTCTAATTCACCCCGGTCTCCCTGCAGGAACAGTTCATTTAAGATTGAGAGAAATGCAGAGAGCGTCTTTCCGGAACCCGTTGGAGAACATATCAAAGAATTTTTTCTCTCGTGGATGAGTTCAAAAGAATGTTTTTGAGGAGGGGTAAGCCCATCAAACTCTTCGTTGAACCATCTTTTAACGTAGGGCTCGAAGTCATCTGGTAAAGTTTCGGAAGTCCCTGATCCTTCTACATGTTTTATGGACATCGTAAGCACGTTATAATACTACAATTTGAGTTTTGTCATCATATACAAGAAGATTTCGGTTTTTTATGAGATTTCACTTCTATATGGGGCAAGAATTAATATATCCCGATAGGTAATACTTCCGATTAAAGCATAGGTGATGGCCTTTGAATTCTAAAGAAAATGCGTTCCTCGTCATCCTTTTCGTAGCTATAATTTTTCTTTCATCATTAACACTTTATTTTGGAGGTTACACCCCTTTCTTCCAAAACCAGAGACATTCATTTCGACTGAGAGATTATCTGTGGTTCTTTTCAGTGGTAGCTGTTTTGCTTATGATCTTGTTTGATAAGTGTTGCTTGAGAAGAGATGAAAAGAGAAAGGTTCCTGATGAAGGATGGTTGATAAAACTAAAGAGAGAACAGAATCGAGAGGATCACCAGAAAAGAGAAGACGAGTATAAACTGTGATATTTTTTATATGTTGGGCACTGGAGATTACACAAGGAATAGATCTTTTAACTCTTTGTCCAAGAAGTCACCTTCCTAAATCTGTGATTTAACGAGTAAT
>JBMCXO010000039.1:0-12952 GCA_048621055.1 Candidatus Natronoplasma sp.
TTACTCGTTAAATCACAGATTTAGGAAGGTGACTTCTTGGACAAAGAGTTAAAAACTTTTATTTTCCTATCTTCCTGAATTTTTTCTCTACTACATCTAAAAGTAGAGTCAAAGATATCAATAATCTTTTATCTATACCTAGTTCCATTTCATCTTTGATCTGTAATTTGTAAACGTCTTTGAAGAGCGTAAGTCTCTGTTTACAGACTCCCACTTTTTCTCCATTATGATACAAATTGTATCTGTATGGTAACTTTTTCAGACCTTTGAAGCGTAGAGCTTCTTTGATCAGAGAATCTTCAACAGCTTTTCCGATAGATTTATTACCTTGGTCAAGAATTTTCCATTCTCCCAAAACTACAGATTTAGTCCAATTTCTATTCAGGTAGCCAATAATCTGCTCAGTCTTTTTATCGATCACTTCAAAGGAACCGGTAAAATCCAATAAGTTACGCTGCTTTACCCTGAAGATCTCTTCAGCCATATCTTCGTCATGGAAGACTCTCAGATCGCCCTTGATTTTGAGAGATTTCTCTTTAGAAAAACCGATTAGCTTTCTTTCACTGTCCTTAATATAATATTTATTACCCATAGAGAAAAATTTTTTCTCTATTATGTATTCGTCATCTGTGAATGAGGAAGTTTCTTGCACGTTCTATCACACTCTGTTCAACTAAGCAAGGTCTTATAAATTTTCTTCAAACTCTTCCGCCAATTCCTGCATCCTATCGGCGCTCTCTATGTATCCCGCTTCTTCAATTCTTTCGATCAACTGATCGAATCTTTCTTTTCCTCCAGCAGTGTTATCGGCATGGCAGATAATCTTCTCCTCTAAAGTTCGTGGAACGTAATCTTTGGGTGGAAGACCCTGATCCTCAGCTTCCTTCTTAGTTATGCCTCCTCCGATATGTCTTTCCACTATTTTAGCTAATTCTTCATCCCAACCCTCTTCTCTTATCAATCTAGCTCCTTCGATACCGTGTTCTACTCCATGGGTGACAGTTCTTCCGATGTCATGCAATATAGCTCCTGCAATAATTAATCTTAGATTACCTCCATAAGAATTTTGAAGGTGCAAAGCCCGATCAAGCACAGACATGGTATGGGTCAATAGGTCATCATCCATCCCGTTATCCCTAACGAATCTAAAACACCTATCCGCCGTAGGTACCTTGGAATGATCGAGAACACGTTTTCCACTTTCCGATGGTAGAACACTGATATCACCTCCTTCCAACCTAGGAATAGTTCTATTATTATATCGATCAAGGAAAACCGCTAAGGAGGCCACCTCAGAGTGAGGTTGGGCTCCGACAGCAACATTATGATCTGCTATATCGTAAACTTTTCTAGGGACTTTTTCAGAACCCACGATAATCAACGGATTTCCGATCTCGTTTTTCTCGAAAAAACGTCCTATATCTTCACCGTACATCGTCAGATGGATAGTTTCTCCATCCCATTCTTTTATGAGTGCCTCCCATTCTTTTTTCTCTTCGACGCTGAAATCACCGCCAAACCTATCTGCAACGTCTTCTAAAGAATCTTTGATCTCATGGTTCAAATCGGGCATGTACATACTGTCAAGACCGAATGCTCTAGCGGTCAGACCGATATGGGTGGTCATCCTTTTATCGCGGTCTGGTCGATGACCCAATCTTAAGACTGCTCCCAAATATCTCACCAGGGTTCATTATCTTCTTCTGGAAATTTTTCGTCATCTAAAGTATCCTCTTCTTCATATCCACCAGTCCTCTCTTCAAAATCTCTCTCTATCTGACCTTCGTCATCACTTTCTTCCAGTTCCTCAAGATCTTCATCAACCTCAGACTCGGTTTCCAAAACTTCAAACTCTCCTTCACCGAACAATGGTAAAAGGACTCCTTTTGTTAGAGGGAGAGAAGAGGCTAAACCTAAAAGACCACTAGGTATGATGTATTGAAGGGATAAAATATCTACATAGTATGCACCGTGGAATATCACCCATCCGAACAGAGCGATCGAAATACCTGCCAACAGCCACCCAACAACATCGGGGACAAGTGTCATCTCAGAAAGTTGAAAAAAGATAGGTGCACCAAAACACACTAAAAGAGCTAAGGATGATAACAGAACTATAAAAGCATAGTTATCATAAAGAGGGATGACTGCATAGATAAAGAAAATAACAGTGATTATTATGGATATCCCAGACATCAAAGCGTATATTCCTTCAGAGAATTCTGAGAAAAGTTCATCTAAACTTTCTAGGTCCATTTTTATCATCTTCCTTTAACTTCTTCTATCCTATGTCCTTTATATTTCAATTTAACTGACCTTTTGACGAGTCCCTGCAAAGTTATCCCGCTGTAACCTATCTTTTTGCTGATATCATTGGCGAAGGTATCTCCTTCTTTAACCGATTCCAAAATCTGTTCTTCTATCTCTTTGAATTCATCTTCATCCATCATGGCCGCAAAAAGCACGTCACTTATCTCATCTATAGGCACTGAAGCGTCGATATGAACATCAGAATAATACGTGTGATAAGCTTTTTGGGTTTCCTTACCGGTATGCTGCCATCTTGTTTCAACCAGGTCCATCTTATCGAAGATCTGCAAGGTCTTCTTGCCTTCATCACCATATTTCTCTTCTATTTCTTCCTCAGTCTGCCAACCTTCTGCAAGATCAGTATAAACATCTTTCTTTATATTGGTACTAACGGCTCTAAGTATCGGAACCAATTCTGTCACGTCTTTGATGACTTTAACTCGACTCATGGTAGCTCTAATCCCTTATTACATGATAAAATTTAATATTTTCCTATAGACTATGTTTTTCCAACCTTTAAATTACGATTTCGAAGACTTAAATCTCTTTTCGCTCTTTTTATGAAGGTAGGTATACTTTCCACATCCTTAACTTCTTTTTTTAAGAATTTTATCATCTGTTTCCTGTAATGTACATCATATCTGATATCGTTCGATTCACATGCCTTTTTTACCTTATAGCAAAGCCTACCACCGGTAGAATCCCAATCCGTCAGGATTATGACCTTATCATGATCTTCTCTAAGTCCTTCTATTATCCTGAAGATGGTCTCTCCTTTTTTGATCCTGATTATTTTGCGCTCGATCCCCAAGCTTCTCAAAGCTTCTATATCTTTTCTACCTTCAACTATAATAGGAATCGATTTGTCCTCCTTTTTGATCTTTTCAAGTATATATATAACGCCTTCCAACTCTTCTTTCAACCTCATCTGTTTCCCTCATATATTCTTTCAATTACATCTATCAGTTTAGTCCTATCCACACCGTGAAAATACATCCTTTTACTTCTTGTAGTTTTCCCCCTAACGATCCTTACCTTTTTATCTGAGAGGTCTAGAGATTCAGCGAAGAACTTTATCAGCGCTTTGTTTGCTTCTCCATGAACAGCCTTTTCTTTTACTGAGACCTCCAGTTGATCACGCCATGGGTTGACCCCTGTAATTTCAGTACTGGGCGAATCAGGAGATATGTCAAGGTCTAGATAGACTCCTTCGTCACTCACCTCGATACATTCCAAGAGTTCTTTTTTCTCCATGCTTACATACTCCACAGTCTTAAATGTAAATGAAATTTACGTTAACCCATCCAAGTCTTCAACCTATATTAGAAATCGAATTATTATCTTCCACAGGATACATATCTTGTTCCCTTAAACCGGTTACTATTGACATCAGTTTTATTTTATTCTTACATTCATGGTCTATCCGAGCTCCGACTATAACGTTTGCTCTAGAATCGAGTTTTGAGGTCATCCTGCCCACTATATCATTCATCTTTTTCACGGATAAACTGTTAGAACCTCCAGTTAAATGGATGAGGGCTTTTTTTGCACCTCTATAATCTGCGTTGAGGAAAGGATTGCCCTCAGCATCCCGGACAACCTTTTCAGGTTCTTTACAATGTGCTTCTCCGGTCATCAATGTAGAATAGCTTCCACCCCCAAGAACGGAGCGAAGGTCGTTGAAATCCAAGTTGATCAATGATTGTCTCGTTATGGTCTCTGTCACGCTTTTAACAAGACTAGAGATCACAGAGTCCATCAAACCAAAACCTTGATCTATGGGCACATCAGGGCTGACTTCAAGGAGTTTATCGTTATCCAATATGATAGTAGAATTGGCGTAAGATTCTATTTTATGTACGCCTCTCCATGCCATCTCTTTGCGATTACCTTCTACAGAGAAAGGAAGGGTAACAATATCGATTACCATCGCCCCGCATCTTCTAGCCATCTCTGTTATAACAGGGGTCGCCCCAGTTCCAGTCCCACCGCCCAAACCAGTAGTTAAAAATACTAGATCTGCGTCTGAGAATAAGTTTTTAAATCCACCACAAGCCGATTCAGCACATTCCTTACCTACAACAGGATCTCCACCTGCACCTCTTCCAAGATTATGTGACCTACCTATAAGCATCTTTTTATCTGCCTTTTTGTTCTGGAGATGTTCTTTGTCAGTATTCACAGCTACGGTTTTAGCTCCGTGAACACCGATTCTGCTCAATCTATCTATACTATTGTTTCCACCGCCACCTACGCCTACCACATATATGTTTAGATCCGTAGAATCCTGCTTATTCTTTCCGGCTTTTTTTCTCCTAATCATAGAGCTAACCCGACATATTTTTTTATTAAATACCCAATACGGATTCATCAAACAGTTTTCAATCTTCCTGCTCCATTACCCTCTTGTACTCCTTTATCTTCTCTCTTACATATTCTCTTACAGCCGTTCTAATCGCATCGTCTACATCAACAGAGTCACCCCTCTCGACTAGGTTTTCGATCTCTCCGACTTTTTGTTTAGGGAGGTCGACTGTAACTTTCGAGATATGATCGGGAGCATTTTTATTTTTGATGAATTCCTTAATAGAAGCTCTTATAGCCTCTGAGAGTGATGAAAATGAACCTTCTTCAACCAGTTCATCTAACTCATCCGCCATCTCTTCGGGTATTCTGACAGTTATACGTTTTGTGTCCGACACTTTAGGCCCACCTTGATTTATTTAGTCCGACGTATATCTCCTATACGTCAGACAAATACATAAACGTTATCTATACTTATAAATATTTCGGAAGATGTCTTATATTATTTCTAAGATATTCAAAATATAGTGGAAGTTGTAACTTTTTTAACCAAAGTTCCAACATCCACATCACGAGGAATACCTTCCGAGCGAGATGAGGATGACAAATCCTCTGAGACTAGTAAAAGACACTAAAAGGTACAAAAAGTCGTGTCTTTAACTATAAATGCTAACTATTCGTATATCCAAGTCTCTTCTACTCTGCTGTATTCCTGATATTCTTTTTTTCCAAAAAAGATATCTAGTTCTCGTTCAGCACTTTCTTTAGAATCTGCAGCGTGAACTATGTTTCTACCCACGTCGAGTCCGTAATCCCCTCTTATAGTCCCAGGATCCGCCTCTTTAGGATCGGTCGCTCCCACCATGTCCCTTATAACTGAGATCGCTGAATCCCCGCTGACAGCCATTACAACAACAGGACCCGAAGTTATGAAATCCAAGAGGGGTTCGTAAAAATCCTTTCCCTTGTGTTCTGCATAGTGTTCTTTTGCCTCTTGCTTGTCTATCTGCATCATCTTCATCGCGTCGATACGCAGCCCCTTATCTTCGAGACGGGAGACTACCTTTCCAATCAGGCCTCTCTGAACACCATCGGGTTTTACCATCAAAAAAGTCGTTTCCATCTTGATACCGCCCTAATCGGTCTTTTTCAATATCCTTTTCTTACCTTCCTCTTCTTTCTCTTCTTCCTCTTCTTCCTCAGGTCCTTTTTTGCGATAGGTCTCTATAGCTTTGTTCTGAGCGTATCTCCTAGTCCACTTTATTTCCCTCGCCGTTCTGTCGAGTTGAAGAAGGTTCTTACGACACTTGTTCGAGCAGAAATGGAAAACTTTACCTGTGTTCTTTATGTGCTGTTTTCCAGTTCCTGGTTCTATTGGTTCACCGCAGAAAGAACATTCTCTTCTTTCAGGCATCTTTATCTCACCCCGATATCTTTAGCTTCTCTTGCCGTTTCTCTCAGCATGAGTATGTCCCCTTTCTGAACTGGACCCATGACGTTCCTAGTGATTATCCTTCCTTCGTCTCCTCCCTTAAGGACTCGGACTTTGACCTGGGTAGCTTCGCCAGTCATGCCAGTACGACCAACGATTTCGACAACTTCTCCAGGAATACTATCTTCTGAAGCCATTTTGAAACTCCTCTCTATTAATTATTGGTATACGATTATTTCAAATCTTCAAGTTCCTTTTTCAAGTCTTCTAACATCTGCTCTCCATCACCTGGATCTACGATAGCCACTGAAGCCGAAGGCGCATCGATTCCTGATGCGGCTCCCAGCTCTTCTTGGGAGGGAACATAAGAATAAGACACGTCTTTTTCTTCGCAGAGGAGGGGTAGATGAGCCAATATCTCTGGAGGATTCACATCTTCCGCCAGAACGGTCAAAACCGCCTCGCCTCTTTCGACATATTTCGTTACCTCGTTCGTGCCTTTTCTCACATCTCCCGTATCCCTAGCTATCTCTACTGCCTCGTACGTCTTGTCCACCAGTTCATCGGGAACCTCAAAGTTCACATAAACTTTATCTGCCATTTTAATTCCACCTCATTTCGGACAGGAAAACTGTCCACACATTTCATCGGTTTGAAGTGTACCCTCTTACTCAAGGTATAGTATAAAAAACTTTTTGCGGCGGGATCTCTTCAATCTAATACGATACCTGGTTTGCCCGGCTCGGCTCTTCCGGCTTTTTTGAGGTTTATCTTCTCGGCTTTAGCTACCTTGACTTCAGCCTCAAACTCTTCTTCCAGCCGTTCCTTGATCTGGCCCAAAACTGAGTTCTCAAATCCGTAATCGACGTACCTATCCAATATCTTGCCCGGATTCTTTACCGCTTTTTGAGCTATCTCACTCAATTCTTTCTTTTTTTCTGGAAACCTAGGACCCAATTCACTCATTATAATACCGATATTTGGTTTATCCATCTCCTCTATCAAAGCTTGGATCTTTTGGAAAGCCTCGTATTTCCATTCTTCTGCGACTATCACCTGGATAGAACTAGGTTCTCTTTCAGTTATATTTTTGATATGGATGATATCCTCTCTCAGATCATGAAATAGTTGCTCCCCTCTTTCAGCTTCTTCGTCGATTAACGAAACTTTAGATTCCGGCCAACCGCCTTCATTGATCAGTTCTTCATTACCTAACTCCGCCCACATCTCTTCACTCAAATGAGGAATAACAGGATACAGCATCCTAACATAGGTCTCTAACCCTCTGTGAAATATCTTTAATTTTTCAGATGTATCTTCACTTTCCTCTCTATACTTCAAAAGTTCATCAAAATAATTCTCTATCCTTTTCAATCCGTCGCTTATCTTGAAGTTCTCTATATCTTCAGCTATTTCATCCACGATGCGTTGAGTTCTAGAGATGATATACTTATCTCTAAGACTGCAGTTTTCAAGATCGATATCATCTGAGGTCGATGTCTCCTCACATCTTTGGACTGTCTGCCAAACTTTTCTCAAGTATTCGAATTTGGACTCGATACCTTCATCGCTCCATTCGAATTCTCTTCTAGGATCTGCAGCTGAAAGGATGAAGTACCGAGTGGTATCTGCTCCGTATTGCTCGATCATGTTTTCCGGATCAACAATATTACCTTTGGATTTGGACATCTTCTCATCGCCGAGTAGGACCATACCTTGGGTGAGCAGTCTTTTGAAAGGTTCTCGCATCTCGCACATCTCCATGGCGTTCAGAACTTTCACGAAGAATCTAGAGTACATGAGATGTAATATGGCGTGTTCTATACCTCCTATGTACTGATCAACTGGCATCCATCTATTCAAGTCTTCTTGATTGAATGGTGCATCATCAAAATCAGGGGAACAATATCTCATGTAGTACCACGAAGAATCCACAAAAGTGTCCATGGTATCGGTTTCTCTTTCCGCATTTCCATCACATTCTGGACATTCTGTTTGTAGAAAACTTTCATCTTTTTCAAGGGGATTACCGGCCACATCTATATCTATATCGGTAGGAAGTTCAACGGGCAGTTCCTCTTCCGGGACTGGTACTGTACCGCAATTATCACAGTAAACTACAGGTATAGGAGCACCCCAGTATCTCTGTCTCGAGATCAGCCAGTCTCTCAACCGGTAGTTAACTTCTCTAGTTGCCTTTCCTTCATCCTTGAGATCATCAATTATCTTTTCTCTCGCTTCTTCCGAATCTATACCATTGTAATCCTCAGAATTGATCAAGACACCTTCACCTTCATATGCCCTATCTAGGTCTTCAATACTCTCTTCTTCAGGTTTCACCACAGGTATGATCGGAAGGCCGTGTTCTTCCGCAAATTCGTAATCTCTCTGATCGTGAGCGGGGACTGCCATTATAGCGCCGGTCCCGTATGTTTCCAAAACAAAATCTGCGATATAGATAGGTATCTCTTCATCATTTACAGGATTAACAGCTTTTTTACCGGTAAATATACCTTCTTTACCTTTCTGTTCTCTTTCGCTGGCCTTCAATCTTTTAGCTCTTTTGACGAACTCTCTTATATTCTCGTTCTTCTCCGCTAGCTCTCCTGATATGTCATGTTCCGGAGCTAATACCATGAAAGTGCATCCGAAAAGGGTGTCCGGTCTTGTAGTATATACTGGGATCTCTTTTCCTTCTTCAGTTTCAAATATGATCTCTGCGCCTTCACTTCGGCCTATCCAATCCTTTTGCATCTTCTTTACTTTTTCAGGCCAATCTTCCAGTTCCTCTAGATCTTCCAGCAACTCGTCAGCATAATCAGTTATCTTGAAGAACCACTGGTCGAGATCTTTCTTTTCAACCAAAGAATCACATCTCCAGCATCGTCCTCCTTCAACCTGTTCGTTAGCTAGAACGGTTTCACACTCGGAACAGTAATTGACTTCTGCCTCTTTTTTGTAAACCAGGTCTCTCTCTAAAAATTTTAGGAAGAACCACTGGTCCCATCTGTAATAGTCTTTCCAGTGAGAAGCAACTTCACGATCCCAGTCATAGGAAAGTCCCAAAGAATCCATCTGTTCCTTCATATTGTCTATGCATCTCTTGGTCCACTCTTCTGGACTGATATCATTATCTATGGCGGCATTTTCTGTTGGTAAACCGAAGGAATCCCATCCCATGGGATAGAGGACATCATAACCTTTCATCCTTCTAAACCTTGCGATAGAATCACCGATAGAGTAGTTCCGCGTGTGACCCATGTGAAGATTGCCTGAAGGATATGGATACATCTCTAAAAGGTAGTATTTTGGTTTCTCTGAATCTTCATCCGGTTTGAATATGCCGGCTTCTTTCCAGCGTTTTCTCCATTTTTTTTCGGCTTTTTTCAACGTGTTTAGGAACGATGCCATGGTTCTTGGAGTTAAGAGGTGGTATTTTAATATTTTACCAAAAAGGACTTCGATTTAACAGAAACAGTACAAAAAAATTATAGTTTGTCAAGAGATTAGGTTGCAATATGAACGGCTGGTGGAACAGGTTAGCTAGAGTGGATCTTACAACACGCGAAGTCACCTATGAAAAAGTCGGTGAAGATATTCTCCACGAGTTCATAGGAGGCAGAGGTCTAGGTATTCGATTGTTAGTGGAAGAGATAAGTCCTGATATCGATCCTCTAGAGGAGAATATTCTGGTCTTTGCTGCAGGTCCTCTTACCGGAACTTCTGTACCAACCTCTGGTAGATTCTCTGTCTCTTCTAAATCACCTCTGACCGGTACAGTAGCGGATTCTAATGTTGGTGGTTCATTCGGCAGTGAATTCAAAAGGACGGGGCTGGATGCTTTGATAGTTGAAGGAACTTCCGAAGAGCCAGTTCGATTGAAGATAGATGAAGAGGATATAAGCATAACTAAAACTGATCTATGGGGATCAGAGACCGGCAAATGTTTGGACGAGTTAGACGAGAAGAGTGCGGTCATCGGCCCCGCAGGAGAGAACCAGGTCCTTTATTCTTCCATCGTAACTAACGGTTACCGCGTTTTCGGCAGAGGAGGCATTGGCGCCGTGATGGGGAGCAAAAGATTGAAAGCGATATCGGTAAAAGGCACTAAATATGTCTCCATAGCTGACAAAGAGCTTCTTAAAGAACATGTGAAGAAAGCAGCTTCGAAGATCTCCTCTTCCCCAGTAACTTCTAGAGGACTCAAAAAGTTCGGTACTCCGATACTTGTCAATCTTCTCGCCTGGCTAGGGATGTTCTCCAAAAACAATTTTAGAGAAGCCGCTGACGAAGAAGAGGCTGAAAACCTCTCTGGAGAGAAGATGAAAGAGGAGATAGTGGAAGAACACGAAGGATGTTATGCCTGTCCGATAAGATGTGGACTGAAAACTAAAACGAAAAAAGAGAAAGGTAAAGGCCCAGAATACGAAAGTGTCTGGGCACTCGGATCGAACCTCGGAATCTTCGATTTAGAAGAGGTAGCAGAGCTGAATTATCTGTGCAATGAACTCGGTCTAGATACTATTTCCACAGGTGGAACCCTAGCATGTGCGATGGAGATGAGTGAAGAAAACATCTGGTCAAAAATCGACGGCTTCGGAGGGGAAGTGGAAGAGATATTGAACAAGATCGCTTATAGGGAAGGAGTAGGAGACGAACTCGCCGAAGGATCCAAGCGTTTGTGTAAAAAGTACGATTGCTCTTTCTCCATGACGGTCAAAGGTATGGAACTTCCTGCATACGACCCGAGAGGAGCTGCAGGTCAAGCTCTTTCTTTTGCAACATCCAATCGAGGAGGATGCCATCTTAGAGGATATATGATAGGGGAAGAAATATTTGGAGTTCCGAAGCTTTTCGACAGGTTCAAGACCAGCGGGAAAGCTCAACTTGTTAAAAGATCTCAGGAGAGAAACGCCTATCTAGATTCATTGATCGCCTGTAAGTTCTCCGCTTTCGCATTGGATGAAAATTTCTATTCAAGATTCATACAGAGCACGACCGGAGTAGAATATACTGTGAGCGATCTACATACGGTCGGTGAAAGGATATATGATCTGGAACGGCTGTTCAACGTCAAGGCAGGTTTTGATAAAAAAGACGATCGATTACCAGAACGGTTTTTTAATCCGCTGAAAGAAGGGGCTTCTGCAGATAACGTTTTTGATATAGGATCGATGATTGAAGATTACTACGAAGTGATGGGATGGGATGAGAAGGGGATACCTAAAAGATCGACACTTGAGAGACTAGAGATCGAAGGTCTCCTGTGAAGATATTCAATCTGAAAAACCTTTTACGAATGCGGAAACGTTTTTTCCTAAAACTTTATGATTATAGCCCCCTTCCAATAGAGCGAACCGTCTACCACAGCATTTTTTTCTCGAAAAGTCTTTCAGCAGAGTCCCCAATTTTCTGTAATCCTCGGTCTCCAATTTTCCTCCCCAGTCTTCAATATGCTGGTCGAAGCCTGCGGAAACGCCGAGTATATCAAAGCCATTTGCTTCTTCTAAGTAATTTTCGACCTTTTCCAAATAATCGGCCCTCTCTTCGGCGCTAGGATTGACTATCTCGATGTTTGATCCCTCTCCTAAACAGTTTATGTTACCATCTCCCAAGTGAAGATCAAAGTCCATTATGAAGGCACTTTTTATTTTTTCCCTAAATCTCAGATTCTCTATCGTTACGGCCATGTTGTTGAAGTAGCAAAAACCCCAGCTAGAATCCGGTGAGGCATGATGTCCAGGAGGTCTTATGACAGCAAATGATGGATCCTTCTCATAAGCGGATTTTCCGGCGAGAAGAGCTCCTCCAGCCGAGAGTTTGGACATCCTATAAAGCTTATCACCTCTCTGCTTGACGTTCTCAATGTGATGAGGATCGTGTACCAGTTCGAGTTGCTCTCTACTAACAGCTTTAGGTTCTACGAAGTCTAATCCATCAACACTTTTGAGTTCTTCGAGTATACATTTGATTCTCCCTTCTTCAGCAGCCGGGTCCAAAGAATAGTCGGAATCAGTGAAATATGGATGGTATATGACTTTCATCTATGTATGTAAAAAATTTAAGATTAAGATTTAACACTTTCGGCTTTACCCTCAAAAAAATTATTAGCGATGCCATTTTTCTATTCTCGAAGAAAAGCGACGAGGAGCAAGAAAAGATGGAAGAGGACATATTGGAGGAAATGCAGAAGTACGGACGTTTCTTGGAAAAAAGAGGACTCAATCTTTCTTCACACAGCGGAAACATGAGCATCAGGAGAGGCGATCGATTATACATAAAAAGAAGAGGAGCCATGATGGGTGACCTAAAAGAAGAGGATGTAGTTGAAACAGGTGTAGAAGAAGACGACAGCGGTGTTATAATCGCATCTACTGAAGTTGGTGTTCATAGAGCAATCTATAAAAATACTTCTTCTCTTGCAGTCGTCCATGCACACACCCCTTACGCGATCTCTCTCTCACTTGTCAAGGATGAGATCATACCCATCGATGACGAAGGAAAATATTATCTGAAGAAAGTCCCAGTATTGGATATAGAAGAATCGATCGGTTCTGACGAAGTGGAAAAAAAACTTCCTCCGGTACTACAAAATTATCCGGCAGCTATCGTGAAGGGTCACGGAACTTTCACTCGAGGGGAAAACCTGGAAGAAGCATACAATTGGGCTACTGTAGTGGAAAGCATATGCCAGGTCATCTATCTCGTGAAAAATCTTGGAGGAGACACCCGAAAGGAGGTAGATTGGTGACGTTTCACTATATCGAGTTCAAGGCCTTTTGTCACGCTACTGAAAGTCTAGATAGAGTTGAGATATCAGTTGAAAATCTAGCAGGGAGGGAATTAGAGATGGATATATCAGATGCTGAAGGTTATTACGGAAATCCGATAAAGATACTTGAGAGC
>JBMCXO010000040.1:0-12879 GCA_048621055.1 Candidatus Natronoplasma sp.
GTTAAACCTGCTCTAGCCAGCTAGCGTTCCAGAGAAAACCTGCCAGGCAAGAGCTGACTTTGCTACGAGACTCAGTATAATGTACATCCTTTCGCCGTAAAGGTAATCCTTCCACGGTCCCACTTTTTTGTACTGCAATAACTGGTTCAGAGCGAATATATTGAAGAATATCGCTATAGAAACGAATATCCATAAGACAAAATCTGGGATTGCTGCTTCAGAGTAAGTTGTGATTGTTAGAAGTTTACCTGCTATCGCGATCCATGGGGCTATTCCGGCGATACATCCGAATATGAATGGAGTCCAAACGACCTTCTCAGTTCTTTGGTTATAAGTTTCCATAAGCCATCCAAACAGGATCATTGAGGCATTGACCAGAGATAAAACTATCAAGAATCCGATGTCGGTTATCCCGACAAGCATCCCTATTACCACTATCATCAATGAACTGCTAAAAGAATATTCTATCCAACGAGCTCTGTTCACATGATTTTTTAGATTTCTCTTGTACCAACTGTATCCGAATGTAGAGACAACAAAGTGAGCTATTGCGGAGATAAATAGGAAAGCCGCCACTGCTAGCCCTACCGGTAGCTCAAAAAGGATTTCGGTCTGCATAAACTCTACGCTGGTTCCAGGTGGACCGCCTATGTATGAAGTAGTTACTTCTATGGCGAAGTCGTTGCTCAGGTATACCATCAGAAGGCCTTGGATAAAATGCAGTACGGCCATGAATCCATTAAATCTTCTCAATTTCTTAAATTTCTCGTCATCGGTCATCTTTTCCCTCAACAGACACTAAGCCTTAATCACATATATATCTTCTTCTAAACTAATTCCTGACAAGATAATCTTCACAGAAAAGGGCATCAAGGCCGATCTTCTTTATAGAATCGATAGCTTCTTCTGGTGTGCAGACAATCGGATGGCCGTGAAGGTTAAAACTCGTGTTTAGAACGGCTCCTATCCCTGTCTTCTCTTCAAATTTTTTTATGATGTCATAGAAGATTTCGTTATCTTCTCTTTCTAATACTTGAGGTCTGCATGTACCGTCCACATGAACAGCTGCTACTAAATCTTCTTCTGCTCTCTCAGTTATATCAAAAGACATTGTCATGAACTTATTAGAGTTGGGATAAACAAGGTACTCATCTTTATATTCTTCAAGGATGGTCGGAGAAAAAGGTTGAAAAGGTTCCCTACCGAGTTTCTGATTCAAGTCTTTTTTCAACTCCACGGTAGAAGGATCAGCGAGTATAGACCTGTTACCCAATGCTCTAGGTCCATATTCCATCCTTCCCTGAAATAGACCCACTACTTTCTCTTCGGTGAGCATGTTAGATGCAAGGTCCACCGCATCCTCAATCTTTTCCCACCTCATATCATCTTTCCTGGATAGAACTGTCTCTATATGCTCTAGATCGAACCTAGGTCCTAGATACACATGTTTTAGACTTTCTTCCCAATCCCAATGATTTCTATCGCCGTTCAACTTCGAGTTCACATATAGAGCGGCGCCCAAGGCTAATCCGCCGTCACCCATATGTGGAAAAATATAGGAATTTTGAAAGTTATCTCTCATTATCTTATTAGCCTTAACATTTTGAGCAACTCCACCAGAGTAGCATATGTTTTCTTTAAATTCCTCTTTTATCCATTCGTCTTCTTTGATATTATCACAAAGTTGATCGAGCATATCTTCAAGATGTTTTTGAGCTGAAGCAGCGATCCTAGTAGCTTTGTTCCAGAGATCATGATTTCTTTTATCCTCTCTAAGCACGTTCGAACATTCTTCCCTGCGATTTAAAGGAAAGCCCGTTTTCTCCGAGAGTTTCTTTACCGATTCCGATCCAGTTACTTCAAGATGGTTATCTAATCCCAAACCGTCTACCTCGATACAGTCAGCAAAATCATGATGATCTTCATCTTTGTAGTGAGCACCCAATGCCATCACTTTTCCTTCGTCCCTCATGGGAACGAATCCTAACATCTCCGTTACAGAGGCATAAAAGTCACCAAGCGAATCAAGATAGGATGATTCAGCTATCTTCTTCAGGTCTCCGTTTTCTCCAAGAAATACAGCCAAAGAAATGCCGTCTCCTGCGGCATCGATGGTCAAAATCACGCTCCTTTTCCGTCCTGAAGTGAAATAGCTTCCCGCGGCATGGGCATTATGATGGTGTACTGTTATGATTTCCTGATCACCGATTATCTCCTTCAAATTTTTCTTCAGTTTTATGAGCCGTCTTTTCTTCCTGTAAATACCCGCGATCGCCACAGTATCTATTTCATTAGTATCTACTCCAGATGATTTGATCACTTCTTTTATCGACCTTTCAGGAAAGCCTCTGTAGTACTTTTCTCTGGTCAGTCGTTCTTCATTTATAGCGAAAATTTTACCGCCGTGGATCACTGCTGCGCCTGCGTCATGGCCGTCATAGACTCCAAGTACAATTTTCATCTTTCGTTTGAATTGCATTACTCAGTTAAAATACTTCTTCCTACTCATACTAACTATAATATACGAGGGCTTGTTAATATATACCTATGAAAAAGACACTGATCACCGCCGGAATTCACGGCGCCGAGATAGGTTCTGTTCTCATCGCTAGAGAGATAAAAGGGTGGGTCGAGAGCCGAAATGTCGAAAGTGTGAAAGTTCTACCAGAGATAAATCTAGAAGCCGTCGAAAACAAACAGAGAGAAAATCCTGAAGATGGAAAAGATCTGAACCGCATCTTTCCCGGAGACGAAAACGGAACAAAATCAGAACGTATAGCCCACCGTATATTTAAAAAAGCTAAAGATTTCGATCGCCTTATCGATCTGCATACATACGGAAAAAATAGTTGGTGCGTCCCTTACATGTTGACCGACTTGAAGAGGGATGCTAATCGAGAACTGTGCGAAAAAGTCGGTTTGAGGAATGCGGTTCAAACAGGAGGTACCGGTGGGCAGCTGTTCCTAGAGACATCTGATTTAGGCATACCTTCGATGATAATCGAAGCCGGAGGTGCCGAGAGATTTAGAGGTGAACTAGAGAAGGTGAAAAGAGCTCTTCTAGATCTCATCTTCGATGAAATATCTAAAGAAAAAGAAGAGGTGACCTATTATGAAGATTACGAAAGGATAAGACCCGATTCCGATGGATACTTCGAACCTAATAAAAAGCCCGGAGATAATGTGAACCAAGGTGAAGTGTTAGGCCTTCTCGACGGGGAACCGATCAGGGCTAAATTCACCGGTTTCATCCTCGGCTTGAAGATGCCCAGCGAATATCGACCAGAAAAAGAGAGTGTTGCGGCAGTGGCTAGAAAACAAGGATAGTTATTCCCTCTCTAGCTGGGATTCTATCATGTCCTCCACTTCATCAAGGAACTCCTCTTCCTTACCATCTGGGATCAAAGCACCCGCGGCAATATCGTGACCTCCGCCCTCTCCTCCGACTTTTTTAGAACATTCCGTCATCACCGAGGAAAGGTCCAGTCCATCGTTCACCAGTTTTTTCGTTGCTCTAGAAGATACTTTGACACCCTCTCTTTCCCGGGAATTTGCGAAAGCGAAGATAGGCAATCTTCTGTCGACGTCGCCAGAGCTGAGAACCATACCAGCAACAGTTCCAACCACAGTATCGGGGATCTCATCTCCACCATGGAAGAACTGAAGATGTTCTCTCTCCTCAACACCTGTTGATTCAACGTGTTGTAAACTATCTACAAGGACTCTCCGATGTCCTTCAAGAAGTGATCTTGCCTTTTCAAGATTTTTTTCTCTATCTCCCAGGCAAACTTTCAAACCTATATCACCTTTCTCATATCTTCCACAGGAATTCAACAATGTAGAGAATTCCTTAGCTTCATGAAGCATACTGCCTCTCTCCTCATCTGGAAACTCGTAAACCTCTCCAACGAGACTTTCTGCATATCCTACAGGATATCCTCTATCCAACATCTTGTTCGCCAGTCCAGATAATATCCTTCTTTTTTCCTCTTTGGAAAGATCGTACCATTTTCTCCAAGCCTCTCCATCTTTCAGAGGTATATCTTTCTCCACTAAAAACTTGGTACAAGCTGGTCCTTCTCCTGTCAGGCCGGGAAGTATAGGATCTGAGGCATATTCTAATAATTTCGGGAGAGGCCTACTTTCAATACCGTATAATGTAGCATCTTTCTTTTTGACCACCACCCCCGCATCTATTCCCTCTTTCAATATCTCTCTGTTCTTTCCCACCAACTTGTTATGTTCCGATGCTTGAAGATCACCAACAGCGCCGACTACAGCTAATTTACTCAAATCTTTGTTATCTTTATTCATCTCCTTTGCGACCATGTAAGTTGTACCGGCGCCTGAAAGTTCTTTAGCCCCGTCAAACCCATATCGATGGGGATTTAGTTCCAGAATACCGGAATTTCCATAATTCAGGATATTCTCTCGTTCAGCTAGGTTTGGAGGTCCAGCTTGACCTTGAGGCTCATGATGATCAGTGATAATACAATCGATCCCTTCAAGGTTGTTCAACTGTCCGCTTCCGAGATCCGTGAACCATATCAATCTGTTGTGGTGAGTGTTCAACTCGTCTATTTCGCTCTCATCGAGCTGTTTGACGAATTTTACCTCCGCCTCTTTACCGGCTCTTCCAAGAGCTTTGTAGGCTATGCTTGCCGAAGTTATACCGTCGGCATCTATATGTGATATTATCTGGATCCTTTCGTAGTTACTGATTTTTTGCGCTAACTGTTTGGCTTTTTCTTTCACGAATCTTGCGTACCTCCTGAAGGGTAAATAAATCTTATTCCTCTTTGCATCATTACAAATCCGGTCGGAACATCAAAAAATTTCATATAGTATCTAAGGTTAAATGTTATCGCTTATGGATACAAATTTTACGGCGAAGGAAAAAGTTCTCGTACATCTGCTCGATTACTACGGGAATGAAGAGGGATACGCACTCCCTGTAGAATTGACCCAAGAAGGGATAGCGGAGCTCTTAGATCTCAAACAGAACACAGTATCATATGCTGTAAGAACCCTCGTGAAGGAAGGCTTACTGAGGGAAGAAACTCGTAGGATAAAAAACAAAAAACAGAAAAGAAAAGCTTACTTCCTCACGGAGAAAGGATTCGAGATAGGAAAGAAGACGAGAGAAAAAATGGCGGATACAGAAGTCGACGTTATCCGTGATAGAGAGAAAA
Organism: Candidatus Natronoplasma sp.; assembly: GCA_048621055.1. Taxonomy (GTDB): domain Archaea; phylum Thermoplasmatota; class Thermoplasmata; order Halarchaeoplasmatales; family Halarchaeoplasmataceae; genus Natronoplasma. The sequence continues at coordinate 5,193 of JBMCXO010000040.1, forward strand.
GCCCGATCAAGCTCGGAGAGATCAATGCCTACTTTCAGACTAACCTTTCATTGTTGGAGATAATCCGTAGGATCGAAAATGAAGGTTCATTCGAACCCAGGAAAGAAAAAGAGGATCGATCCTTCGAATCATATCTTAAAGATTTAATATCACCAGCGCAAAAAGAACATCCAAAATTCGATGAGTTTATGGATGTGTGGGAAAAGGGAGAAGATATAATATCTGTGATCGGGGGAGAGGGTACAGGTAAGACCACGTTATTAAGCAAATTGGCCGACGAGATAAGAGAAAACAACAATGTTTTTTATTTTAATATCAAAAGCTGGCATGACCCGATGCATCTTTGGGCGGATCTATCTGAGTTTCTTCAGAAGTGTGGAAAGCATACTCTTTCTTCATATCTGAAATCCGCCGATAGATTGGAGGCCGAGGAAAGAATCAACCGTTTCTTGAAGGATATCAAAGATCTAAAAACAGTTTTTATCTTCGATGATATCCATACTAACGAGAAGCTCTTCGAAATGATCGATGATACGATCTCTAGGAAAGAAAAAACTGACTCTTCAAGATTTGTTATGTCAAGAGAGAGCGAGGATACTGATACTTCCTTCGAAGATGAGGACGAAATCTTACTTGATTCAACCAACGTTCTATTGAGGGCTTTAAAAGATTACTACGATGATCCGGAAAGTATCGATTCATTGGGTGATGTTTTAGACTATCATATAACTGATGAAGAATATTGGGCTCTAGCCCTCCTCTCAGTTTTTAGAGAACCGGTTAACAAGAAAGTCTTATCCCGATTAGAACCGGTGACTCTAAACATGGTTAAAAATCTTATAGATACACCTCTTGTCGATATCACTACAGAAGAAAAAGATATACAGATCCATCCGTTGATAAGGAGTGATATCTGGAACTCTCTAATTTCTGAGGAACTTACTTGGCTTCACGAGATAGCATCTGAATATTATATAGAAGAACCCTATAAGGGAGAAAAGCAGAATATTGAAAAATTATACCACACGCTGAAAGCAAAGAAATACGGATATTTTAAAGAAATGATGGACGAAGAGGGTAATAAAATATTGAACAAAGGATATTATGATACTATCATACTACTGATAGAGGAGTTCGAGAGGAAGGATAAGGACCCTTTCATGACCTTCATCAAGGCTGAAGGTTACAGAAGAAAAAATCTTTACGAGCAAGCTCTAGGGTTATACAGTAAAATAATAGACTCAGATGAAGAACCCTCCCTGACCGCTAGAGCACACATAGGTTCGGCGTCTACAAAAGAATTACAAGGTGAATATGATGAAGCCTTCTTTGAATATGATAATGCTAGGGAAGCTACAGCAAAAATAGAAAATAAATCAAAAAGGGAAAAATTGATCGGTAAAATATTATTCAGGCAAGGATATTTACTGAGTGAAATCGGCGAGTATTCAGAAGCGGAAGAACTTCTTTGTGAAGCTTTAGATACATTGAAAGAAGGGGAACATTCTCTATTGGCTACGGCCCATTTTGTGATGGCTAGGATAAAAAAACTGAATGGCGATTTGGACAGATCGATCCATTATTTTGGAAATGGATTGAAACACTGGCAACAGATAAAAGAAACGTACCAGAGGATAGGCGGTCTAAAAGAGATCGGTTCTTTTTACACTATCCTAAGAGAACTCAACAGTGCGGAGGAATATCTGAAGGAAGCCATCGACACCTCTGAAAGATTTGGATACTGGGACTTAAAAGCTTCGGCCCTAATATCTCTAACGGAATGTTATCTTGAAAAGAGAAAGATAGAAGAAGCTATCCAGACGGGCAAAGAGGCAAAAGAACTTCTAGAGGATCTCGAAGATGAAACTGGTAAAGCACTCGCACACACGTTACTAGGAAACGCCTACACTATCTCTGACCGAATGGAAAAAGCGGAAGAGCATTACAACAAATCCATATCACTTTACCAGAAGATGGGGGCTTCATACAAACTCGGTCTAGCTTACTTTTCTATGGCAAAATTACATGAAAAGAAGGATAATAAGGAGGGAGTAGCGGAAAATTACAGGAAAGCGATCCTCTCATTCTCAGGTAGCGGTGCGAATTGGATGGCAAAAAGAGTTGAAAAAGAGATGGAAAGTATACCTATCTCGATGTGAAACGGTCGATAAAATGGCAAAGCTGAGCAGAGAACTGATGAAAGATCTGATATTTGACCAAAAGATCCAGGATGAAAGTGTCGTGATGGGGCCCGCATACGGTGAAGACGCCGCTGTCGTAGACGTCGGAGATTTCTACATGGTAATGCATTCGGATCCCATATCAGGGGCGATAGACAACATCGGATGGTTGGCCATTAACATCGCAGCGAATGATATAGCCGTTTCTGGAGCATCTCCAAGATGGGGACTTCTCACCTTGCAGTTCCCAACCGGTTACAAGAAAGATAGGATCAAGGAAGTTATGGTCGATCTACACGAAGCTTCTCAAGAACTCGATATAGATATAATAGGAGGACATTCTGAGCTAATAGATAAGATAGAGAACCCTCTGATAACGACCGCTTTGATAGGAACTACTAGAGAGCCGATATACACCAAAGATTCTGAACCCGGAGACAAGATTGTGCAGATAGGAGAGGCCGGGATAGAGGGGACTTGGATACTCGCCTCCGATTTTGGTGTGGAACTCGGAAGAATGGGTATAGATGGTAAAACTTTAGAGGAGGCGAAGTCTATGAAAGAAAACATCAGCGTCGTGAAACAAGCCCTAAATATCAAAAACAAGGTAAATTCGATGCACGATCCTACAGAAGGAGGGGTTCTCCAAGGTCTTTATGAGATGGCCCACGCATCTAAAAATGAATTCTTTATATATTCTCAACCCGAATCGAAAGATATAAGCATTGAGATATGCGAAAAATTGGGTTTGGACCCTTTGAGACTTATTTCCTCCGGTTGTCTTTTAGCTACGATCCCTCAGTCAGAAGACTTGAAGACGGGAAAGGTGATCGGTGAGGTGAAGGAGGGAGAGCCAGGAGTGATCTTCGAGGGAGAAAGAATAGAGCCCGTAAAAGAGGACGAACTGTTCAAAGCGATAAGATCATTGAGTTGAGATCTATCTGAAATCTTTTTTGGACGAAATGCTTTTAATCGATCCTGAGATTATCTAGATCATGGATAAAAGAAATTTGCTGAAAAAGGCAAATTATTACTATATAACAGATAGTGATTGCAAAATATCCGTGTTAGATCAGGTTAAGACCGCAGTAAAAAACGGTGTGAAGATTATCCAGTATAGGGAAAAAAGCAAAGATGATAGAAAAAAATACCAGGCGCTTAAGAAGATCACAGATATCTGTGATGATAAAGCACTTTTGATAGTGAACGATCGGACGGACTTAGCCCTCGCCGTCGGTGCCGACGGAGTACATCTTGGGCAGGACGACCTTCCTCCACGGGCAGTATCAAAATTTGCTAAAAACTTGCTGATCGGAGTGTCGAGCCATAATATTAAACAGGCAGAAGAAGTTAAGAGCTTAGTAGATTATCTAGCGGTTGGACCTGTCTTTAGAACGGAAACTAAAGGGGACACAAGTCCTGAACTGGGTGTAGAAAGGGCAAAGGTCATAGCTGATTCAGTTGATATACCGACTGCAGCTATTGGAGGTATCAAAAAAGACGATCTGGAAACTCTATCAGAGTCTTTCGATATGATATGCGCCATATCTAATGTAACAAGAGCCGGTGATCTTTCTGAAAGGATAAGTTATTTTGAGGAAAAGATAGCTAAGGTCAAAAGGAGATAAAAATGGATAAATTATCTGATATTGGGGAATTCGGCCTTATAGAGAAGATAGCTAAAAAGTTCGAAGGTCATGATGGAGCCTATAAAGGCATAGGAGACGATTGCGCCGTATTAGAAAACGAAGAAGATTACACTCTATTGACAGCGGACATGCTTGTTGAGGGAGATCATTTCAATCTAGATTGGCAGACACCTTGGCAGATAGGATGGAAATCGATTATAGTGAATATCTCAGATATCGCCGCCATGGGCGGTTTGCCTAACTGGGGTCTTGTTTCTATCGCGTTTCCTGAAGAAATAGAAGTGGATTTCGCCGAAAATATTTTTGATGGGATGGCCGAAGCCTCTAAAAAACACGGTATGAATATAATAGGTGGAGATACTACACATGGAGATCTCTTGACGATCAATGTAGCGGTTATAGGAAAGGTCGAAAAAGAAAACCTATGTATGAGAAGCGATGCAGAGATCGGCGACCTGATCTGTGTTTCCGGAGATTTAGGAAAAAGTTGGGCGGGGCTTGAACTCTTTCGTGCGGGAAAGAAGGGATATACTGATTATTACCTTCAACCTAGATGTCGGTTAGAAACAGCTAGACAGATAGCGCCCAATGTCAACGCTATGATAGATGTGAGCGATGGCTTATCTTCAGAAGTGAGACATATATGTGAGGAAAGTGGTGTAGGTGCTGAAGTCGAAAAGGAAAAGGTGCCGATATCCGAAAAAACTAGGGAGACGGGGAAAAAACTGGATATAGATCCCATGAAATGGGCGATGCATGGAGGAGAGGATTTTGAATTGGTCTTTACTATCCCATCCCAGCGGATTACCAGGATCGATAAAGAGAGTGCGATAGTAGTGGGTAAGATCGTGGAAGAAGGTATGTATATAATAGACGGTGAAAGGAAGGAATTAGGCGGAGGATACGATCATTTCGGTTGATCTAGTTCAGATGAGCTTTTTTCTCTTTTTGAGAAGATAGGTTTCGTAACCAATATCCTCCCAAAATCTTACTGCCCTTTCATTTTCGGGGGAAACAGTAAGAACAGCTACATTGACACCCTTCTTTTTGATCCATCTCTCCGCTTTATTTGTAAGTTGGCCTCCCACACCTTCCCCTCTTTTTTCTTCCTTGACGAAGACGTCCAATATCATCCCGATGTAGGTATCTTCAAAAATCCCCATCCTTTCTCGGATAACTACATTCAAAAATCCGACGAGCTTGTTTTCCTTTTCTGCGACGAAAGTACACATGCCCTCTCTGTCTAGACCTTCTTCAACGAACTTTTTCCATTTTTCCCGACAATCTTCCGCTAATTCATATCCCCGCATCATGTCTTGATGAGTAGACGCTAGGTTGTACCACATCTTCACGATCTCTTCTAGGTCATCTTTTTTAGCTTTCCTGATATCAAGGCTCATTCTTTCACTCATCTTTTTTTTGTAAGAATGAGGAACAAATATGACGTCCTCCTTCACCCTCGAAAGAGGTGAGGCTTCCTACGGAGCCACTGACTCCTTGCACAAGCCCGGAGGTTGCATTCCGCTCGCCGACTTTTCGTTTTACCCAAACACAGAGGTCGGGTCGTCGCTTCCAGCTCAAAGGGCCGCGCCATGACACCATGTCAATTCATGATCGGCCCCTGCCTGCAAATTCCAGTAGATTCTGCAGGCCCGTGTATGGAACCTCTACCTAGAACATACGGCTCTATGTATTTAAGTGTTCATCAGAGGGACAAATGAAAGTGACATTCATCTCCACAGCAGAGCTACAGGGTTTTCTGCCTTAACAAAAGTATAAATATTTGAAGTATTTCCTCCACTGTGTTAGTCTCGGAATTGGGTTCTTCCGAGGATAAAAATATAAATAGAGCAACCTATTAAAGAGAAGCAGATAGATAATTGGAGGCATAAAACATGGCAGATAAACCACACATGAACCTTGTATTCATAGGTCACGTGGATCACGGGAAGTCCACATTGGTAGGTCGAACTCTGTTCGAAACTGGGGAGATACCGGACCACGTTATCGAGGAGTACAAGAAAGAGGCAGAAGAGAAAGGAAAAGGAACGTTCGCTTATGCCTGGGCGATGGACCAGCTTGAAGAGGAGAGAGATCGAGGTCTAACGATAGACGTGATGCATAAGCGTTTCGATACGGACAAGTATTACTTCACGATCATAGATGCACCAGGCCATCAGGACTTCGTCAAGAACATGATCACGGGAACTTCTCAGGCAGATGCGGCAGTATTGGTTGTGGCAGCACCTGAAGGTGTTATGGCACAGACGAGAGAACATACATTCCTTGCAAAGACTCTGGGTGTAGACCAACTGGTCGTAGCTGTTAACAAGATGGATGCAACTCAACCAGAATTCAGCGAAGACAGGTTCAACGAAGTCAAAGATGAAGTCAGTAAACTTTTGAAATCTGTTGGTTATCAGGATAGTCAGTTCAAGGTAATACCCACTAGCGCTTTGAAGGGGCATAACATCACTAGAGAAGGAGAACAGCAGATAGATTGGTGGGACGGAGAAAGATTCCTTGAATCGATAAACGGTTTCGAAGTACCGGATAAACCTATAGAGAAAGACTTGAGGTTGCCTATACAGGATGTTTACAGCATCACAGGGATAGGTACTGTACCTGTAGGTAGAATCGAAACAGGAGAAATGAGACCTGGCGATAAGGTAACTTTCATGCCTGCGAATGCAACTGGTGAAGTCAAGTCTATCGAGGAACATCACGAGGAGATCCCAAAAGCAGAACCTGGCGATAACGTAGGATTTAACGTAAGAGGTGTCGGAAAGGACGACATAAGAAGGGGAGATGTCTGCGGTCCCGCGGACAATCCACCGAGCGTTGCAGAGACTTTCACTGCAAGAATAATCGTTCTAGACCATCCAAGCGTTGTCACCGAAGGATACACACCTGTATTCCATGCACACACAGCTCAGGTCGCATGCACGTTCATAGAACTACAGAAAAAACTCGACGCGAAAACAGGTGAGGTAAAGGAAGAAAATCCGGATTTCCTTAAAAACGGCGAAGCCGCTGTAGTCAAAGTAAAACCTACACGGAATTTCTCGATAGAAAGAGTCGAAGAGTTCTCAGAACTTGGTAGGTTCGCTATCAGAGACATGGGTCAGACCGTCGCAGCGGGTCAAGTGATCGACATCGAACAAAAAGAGATGTAGAAACCTTTTCTTACAAAACCCTTTTATATCATTTCTTTGTGAGGTAAAAGTACATGGCACAGAAAGCGAGAATCTCATTGAGCGGAACCGACCCCAATAGCATCGAGAATATATGTGGCCAGATAAGGAAGATCTCGGACAGAACTGGCGTGGAGATGAAAGGCCCGATACCCCTACCAACGAAGGAACTGAGGGTCCCAGTCAGAAAATCCCCCGATGGAGAAGGAAACGAAACTTGGGAGCGTTGGGAGATGCGTGTCCATAAAAGGCTGATAGACATAGATGCAGATGAACGCGCCTTGAGACAGTTGATGCGGATACAGGTTCCCGACGAAGTCCATATCGAGATAGTTTTACAGAGCTGAAAATACGTTCTGTGGGAGAAATTTTTTAACGAAGCTCATATTTATAGAGAGGAATTAGAAGCATAGTGTAGATAATATCTGAGCAAATTTCTATGCACTCTTAACTAACAAACGCTCATTCAGGGCCCATAGATCAGACCGGCAGATCGCGACCTTTGCAAGGTTGAGGCCGCGGGTTCAAATCCCGCTGGGTCCATTTTCGCTATACTCAAATGTCTCCAGCGTGATTTGAAAACTAGCTGGAATCACAGATTCCAGCAGCTCACAAATCGTAAACGATTTGTTCGTCCCGCTGGGTCCACTATAAAATCTTTGAT
>JBMCXO010000041.1:0-12448 GCA_048621055.1 Candidatus Natronoplasma sp.
GTTCCTTTCTAAGATCTTTGATTTCCTCTATATTATCTTCCAGATTATTTTCACGATTTTTCTTTTTATCAACCTCGGATTCAATCTTATTCAATTTTTTATCGAGATCGACCTCTTGGTCTTTCAATTCTCTCAACTTCTTAGATAGTTCTTGGGGACTTATCTCTCTTATATCTTCTCTTATCTCCTTCCTTTCGTTTTTTAGGTCTTCGATTTTCTCCTGCAGATGTTCTATAGATCTTTCCAGTTTTCCCCTCTTATCCTCAAATTCTTTCTCCTGATCTCGTTTTTCTTTCAGTGTTGATTCTTTCTTTTTTATCTTGGATACCAATCGATTTATGTGGGCTTCGAGTTCTGATTGCACCTGTTTATCACTCTCGTTTTTCAATTCCTGCATCTCGTCTTGGATATTCTGTATCTCTTTTTGCAGGTCTTTCAGTGAACTGCTGACTTTCTTCAGGTTCTCTCGGCTGTTCTTGAGATCACTGCTAACCTTCTCTAGTTTTCCTCGATCAGGGGCACTAAACCCGATCATGTTTTTCTTCAAAGTTCCGCCTGTCATCGCACCGCTTTTTTCTATCTTCTCTCCGTCCAGAGTAACTATCCTTACGCCTCCCATCTGGTCCCTCGCAGCCTCGATGTTTTCCATCACAACGGTGTCGTGAAATACATACCAGAAAACGTTGTCGTAATCATCGTCGTAATCTACGAGTTCGATCGCAAAATCCACCGCTTTTTCGTCCTTGACGGTTCTCAGCGCTTTTCCTCTCGGTCTTCCGGTACGCATCTTATTTAAGGGTAGGAAGCTCGCTCTTCCGGCGTTGTTCCTCTTGAGGTGCTTTATAGCTTTAGAAGCCACACCGTCGTCGTTCACCACTATACACTGCATCCTTCCTCCTGCAGCGACTTTCAAAGCTGTCTCGTATTTATCATCAACATCTGCTAGCTCCGCGATGGTACCATGTATCCCCTCGAGTTCTCCCTTATCTCTAGCCTCGAGAATGGTAGATACTGCTCTGTTATAGCCTTTCTTTACTGACTCGGCCGCCTTTTCCTCCGCTTTCAACTGCTCGTACTTCCTCTTGAGCCGGTTCACTCTTTGTTCTAGGTCCTCTTTATCCTCTCTCAAATTTTTTTCCCTGCTCTTCTTTTCGTGAAATTTTTTCTTCAGTTCTTCCAATCTCTCGTCGTGCTCTTCGTTTTTGTCACTGAGGTCTTCCAATTCCATCTCCTTCTCTTTTTTCTCAAATTCGATATCTTCCTTTTCTTCTTCCACTTCAGCGATTTCTTCCCGCATCCTTTCTATCTTGTCCTTTACGGTTTCTAGATCGATCTTTTTCTCAGATAATTTCTCCCTCTTTTCCTCCGCCTTTTTTTCCAGTTGGAGAGCATCCTTTTTCAGATCTTTTATCCTATCGTCTGAATCCGACTGTTTGTCTTCGATCTCTTCTATCTCTTCTTTCAACTCTTCTAGGTCTTCTTCGACCTCATCTTTTTCGTCTTCTAATCCTCTCCTCTCCTCATTTAGCTCGGCGAGCTCTTCTTTTTTATCCTTTAATTTTTCCTGCAGTTTCTCCCTTTTCTCTTTGTTTTTATTGATGGTATAATTGGCATCTTCTTTTTTGTCATCTGCCCTTCCTATAGCGAGCTTCAGATCGTTGATCTTTTTCTGGAGTTCCTTACTTTTTTCGTCTCCCTTCTTTTCCAACTCCTCCTTCAACTCTTGAATGTCTTCAGTTAGACCTTCTATCTCCTCTTTCAGTTCCAGTTTCTTCTTTTTCTTCTTTTTGATCTGTTCTTTGTTGTCTTCTATGTCGTTCTGGATGGAAGCTATATTGCGTTCGGTATTTTGGATCAACTTCCAGGTCTTCTTTTCTTCCGCCTCCGAGGCTTTATCTGAGAGTTCTTGATACTTTAGAGCTTTGTCCCTGTCATCCTCGAGTTCTTCAACATGGTTAGATATCTCGTCTAAAAGGATATTTATCCTGTCTAGATCATCGATCACTTCTTCCTTTTTCTCCTCAGCCTCCTCTATCTCTTCGTCGTAGGAACTTATACCTGAGATATCATCGAGTATCTTTCTTCTCTCGGTCGAGCTCATTTCAACTATTTTCGATATATCACCCTGTTGGACTATGTTGTAACCCCCAGGAGAAATTCTAGCATGAGCCAACAGGTCTTGAAATTCAGTCAGAGTCGATGATCTACCGTTTACATAAAAATATGAATTGTATCCCTGCTCATTATCTGATATTTTTATTTTTCTTGTAAAGGTCACTTCGTCCTCGTCTAGAGGGATAGTTCTATCTTCGTTTTCGAATATCAGACTCACCTTGCATTTATCTGCGGGGTTACCGTTCTTTCCTCCATTGAATATGAGATCTGTCAGACGGCCCGCCCTTATCTCCTTTGAACTTTTCGGGCCCAATACAAACAGAATAGCATCTGCGATATTTGACTTTCCAGAACCGTTTGGTCCGGTTATATTTGTATAACCCTTTTTTAAGGGTATTTCCATCTTCTTACCGAACGACTTAAAATTCTTCATCCTGACCTTTTTGAGGTGCAAATTTATCTTCCTCCAAGCTACTGGACTGAGGTGGGATCTCCACCTTAGGATTAGAGTGCATATAGATTCCCATCCCATGGGAAATACTGTCCGACATTTATGCTATAAATGTCCGACAAAGAATAGGATGTAGTTGATAGTATAAAAGTCTTGGGGTTATAAAGGGTAAAACATCATCCCGAGCTCTCTTCACTGTAAGCTTTGACTCTGGATGTTCTTGAAAAGCTCTACGGCCGCCTGAGATTCCATATCGCTGTTCTTCAAAACTGAGTCGAACACGAAGAATACGGTTGTATATTCGTCAGACTCATCGACCGTCTGTACCTCTATCTCGGATTCTGAAATATTTTCCAACATTTTTTATCATCTTTTTTTTATCATTCAGCTACCCATACTTGGTATTTTATGTCTTTATTCTTCAATTCTTCCATTATCCTATCTTTAATCATCTTTTGAGGTTTGTGAACCATTGGGACTCTCTCGGTCAGATCCTCGAAGGATTCAAACTCCCCATTCTTCTTTCTATCATCGAGGATAGCCCTCATCTTTTTCTTTCCAAGCCCTGGGAGAAGTTCCAGCATATGATATTTTTTCGTTATCGGGTGGGCTTTATTATAGAACTCTAGAAAACGATCTTCTTCCTCATCTATTATATCCTCTATTATATACGGTACTTCACTCTTGGCAGCGTTAGTCAATTTGTCCCAGCTTATCCTGTTTTTGACATGTTTTACTTTCTCTCTTTTGTCCATATCTTTGCCTATGTAAACCTTATCGCCGACTAGAAAATTCTTCCCTTCTTTCGGGATGAGTTCGAATAGTTTGAACTCATCTTTACCAAGAGCGAGGACTAGACTTTCGTGTTGATAGTCCTGCGAGTCAGGTCTCCCTTCTGGCATATAATCTAACACGTAAGCATAATCCTCCATAGTTCCTCCCTTAAAGGTATTTTTTAATAGTATTTATTATTTTTTCTCCTTCATCATCCGACGGAGTATATCTGTCCTGTTGAAATACTGCTCTTACTCCGTCAGTATCTTCGGGTAATATATCCGCTAATTTGTACGCCGACTTTTCTTTCACAAAGTCGAATTCTTCCATAAGTTCTTCAATCAAGTCTTCGGTATCTTCTGGTGACAAATTTACGAAAGCTTCAGCATGGCTCAATGCAAGGCTTTGTTCATATCTCAATTCCCTTTCCTCTGACTCTTCACTGAGGAGTTCTTTGACTTCGGCCAATGAGACGTATCTTGTTTTCTCCTTTGACATGAAAACAACTCTCCTATTCTATCCCTTCTAGATGTTCCGACCTAGTTATAACTTTCTTTTTCTTTCCACCTTCTTTGACCTCGACTACGAAGGCTTTCCCCTGTTTACCTTGGACCACTCCTATAGCGCCCTGGAATCTTCTATGGGGTTGAGCTTTATGAACACTAGGTTCTATTTTTATCCTCACTTTTTCACCTTCCTCGAACTCCTGGAGAGCTTTATTTATTGGGATAAGCCCTCTCTCACTTGGTTTTTTTCTTAGGATTTTGCGCGTTCCCTGTCGGGTACCTTTGGATCTTTTCATATTTCTTCACCTTCAGGATGATGGATTTTCATCACATCTAATTTCTCTACATCACATCGAGTTTCAAGCAGTTCGGCAAGACTCGGCTGAGTTCTGCCTTCGTCTCCGTGGATGAACTCCTTAACATAGGTCCCCGCATCACATGTTATATCGAGAGTGACCCTGGGTCCTTCCATGGAGACCTGTTTTAGATCTCTGATATTGCGTTTTCTCACTTTATCTGATCTTCGATGACTCACTCGCCGAGGCGTCCTCTGCGAGATCTCTTGCTCCACCAATTCCTCCTCGACCTTTTTAAGTTTTGCCCCTTCTATCGCTTTCTCTAGAAGAACTTCGACTCTATAAGTCTTTACCGCTCTTGCCTGTTTCAACTCCACGATCTTCTCTTTCCTGGTGAACTCCATCGAACAGATCTTCACTTTGTTGCTCTCATTGACCCTCTGCTCTAGTTCTTCTAGATCTATCTCTCTTTTCACGGGCTCCTTGATCTCCATGACGAAAGGTCTTCCGTTCCCCAGCATCTTTGCGTCGATATCTTCTCTCCCCATGCCGTGGAGTGTGAAATCTTCACCGGAAGTCATCTCTACAAGAGGTTCTCCGATGATCTCCTCTACACTGGTAGGATACATCTTTCCTGTACCACCGCATTTTTCACATCCTTTACCCCTGCATCTCTTGCATGTCCATTTTGTCTGAGGTATTTCTCGGCTCAACTTCTTGTACCTCCCGTATACGAAAAGAGGAGAAATCTCGATATCGACGCTGTCGAATCTAGTATCTATAATAGCTTTGATATCCGGCGTCTCAAGATCGACATCTTTTTTGATCATGTCTTGAACAAGCTTTCCGACTTCTCGGTTCACTTCTGACTTTATAGGTTCTCCAGAGGTCAAGTTGAGGTCTGCCCATATCTTTTCTTCGTTCTCCTCTATCTCCGGATCGATCCTGGATCCAACGAGAAAGTCTTCGAACTCGTATCTCTTTAAATTTTCTGATACTAACTCAGCAAATTTCTCCACTTCTTGGAAAAGGTCGTTACAGAGTTCGCAGTTTTTCGCCTCTTCTGGCACCTCTTTTCTCTCTTCTTCTGAAGTGAACATCGCGTAAGATATTCGGAGACTTTTACCTCTCTCTGCGTTGGTTACCCCTGTTCCGAGCTGTGCAAATAACCTACCCAAACAGTGATCGCAGAGGTCCTTTTCAAGGGCACTCTCGATTTTTTCAAAAGCTCTATTCACGCTCATGCTTACAACTCGACATATTTAGATTTACCGTCTCATACTCGATAATCAAAGTCACAAGTGACTACCGACCCATATCACGTGCTATGCTGTGGAGTCTTTCTTTAGTTATCAATAAAACAGTTACGACTACTGTTACAAAGCCGGCTTCTAGGATGAAACCCTGCTGTATGAAGACCCCTATTATAAAAGTGATAAAGAGTGCTACAGGAGTGGTTATACCGATGGTCTTGATCTCGTATTTAAGATAAGCTAGTAATATAGAAAATCCTCCGAAGATCACAACTCCAACCTCAATGAATCTCAAGCCGATATAAGCGGAGAGAAAGGAGAACATAACGCCCGACATGGAGGTCAGCGGGAACGTTCTAACACCGGCTATGACCCTCGGCTTCTTTTTCTCGTGCTCCCTTTCAAGCCCTATCAATCCACCCATACCTATTGCCAGAAGGATATGTGCTGCGAAGACCAGATCTATAGTGCCGATTTCCATGCTATCTATTAATGAATAAAGGTTATTTTTTACTTTCGTCCGACAAAAATCAAATATCACTTTCTTTTTCCTCAATATCATGAGTCCGGAAAGCCTTAGGTCGCTTGCAAGAGATTATCTTTCGAGAGAGCCAGTGGTAAATTCTTATCAGTTGGCGAGATTGAATGAAGAGGAGACCAAAGTGTTTTTGAAAGATGAAGGGGAGATATCAGGCGTTTTACTCCGGAAAGAAGGCACGATCACCATGAGAGGGAGTTTCGAAGCGATGAAGGAACTCCTGGTGGAGAACATAAAAGTGGGAGAAGAGTACAGGTTTCACGCAGTAGATCCCAATTCTTTCAGAGCTGTGCAGGAATTACTCGAAGTAGAAGATGATAGACCTACCTGGTTATGTAGGAGGGAATATGAAAGGGCTAGAGAGCCCGATATCGAGGTGGAAGCTCTACAAGAAGAAGATGCTCTCGTGATAAACGAATATTGGGGCCTATCGGATAGTGACTCGACCGATTATATAAAGGAACGTATAACGAAAGGCCCTGCCTTCGGGGTCCGAAAGGAAGGAGAACTCGTCGGGTGGTCTCTAACTCACTTCGTCACGGAGGCGACTATGGTGTTAGGTATGCTCCATGTGAAAGAAGATTGGAGGAGAAAGGGCCTCGCTAAAAACATAACAGAGAGACTCTGTCTTGAGGCCGAAGAAAAGGACCTTGTTCCGGCGGTCCAGATCTTCAAGGATAACGAAGCATCCATTTCCTTAGCTTCGGACATGGGATTCGAGATAAGGGCAGATCATCACTGGTTCGACGGTTCTAGATTGAAGTGAAGAGGGAGCTTTTCGTAAAAAAAGAAATATATAACATCAGTCTTTAAGCGTGATGTATGAGGACCAGTCAGCCGATAGTCAGCGTTCTAGGTCATGTCGACCATGGAAAAACTACTTTTTTGGATAGGATCAGAGGGACCGCTGTTCAAGAAAGGGAAGCTGGAGCCATAACACAGCATATAGGAGCTACTGAAGTCCCGATAGAGGTGTTGAAAGAAGCATGCTCCGATCTTGGATGCGACATCGATTTTAGGTTGCCCGGTCTGCTATTCATCGATACTCCAGGCCATCATTCGTTCATCAATCTCCGTTCGAGAGGGGGTGCCCTTGCAGACCTAGCTGTATTGATAGTGGATATAAACGACGGATTCATGCCCCAATCTTTGGAATCATTGGATATACTGAAGAGGGAAAAGACGCCCTTCGTCGTAGGAGCGAACAAATTGGACAAGATACCGGGATGGAGATCTGAAGATAAACCGTTCGTAAAGAACCTCCAAAACCAATCCGAGGATGCGAAGAGCAGAATGACCGATGCACTATATGAGATAATCGGAGACCTTTACGACAAGGGTTTTTCTGCGGACAGGTATGACAAGGTGGACGACTTTTCAAAAAACATTGGCATCGTGCCGATGAGTGCTGAAACTGGAGAGGGAATAGAAGATCTCCTCATGACTTTGATAGGATTGGCCCAAACTTACCTTGAGGATCAGATACAGGTCGAAGAAGGTCCGGCAGAAGGAACGATCTTAGAGGTGAAGGAGGAAACTGGCCTGGGAACCACTCTTGATACGATCATACACGATGGAGTGATCAGGAAGAACGACCGAGTTGTAATAGGTACTAGGAGCGAACCGATCTACACTAAAGTCAAAGCTTTGATGCGGCCTAAGCCTATGGATGAGATAAGAGATCCTAGTGAAAAATTTAAAGAGGTGGATGAAGTAGGTGCCGCGGCGGGGATCAAACTCGTGACCCCTGAATGTGAAGGCGTGTTGGCAGGTGCCCCTCTGATGGTGGTCGGAGATAAAGACTTGGACGAAGTCATTGATCTGGTCAGAAAGGAGAGCGAAGCTAACATAGAGACTGCAGATGAGGGCGTCATAATAAAGGCCGATGCGATCGGCTCTCTTGAAGGATTGGCCTTCGAGCTTAAAGATGAAGATGTACCCATATTGAAAGCCCGTGTTGGAGACGTTTCCAAAAAGGACATAACCGATGCGGTCGCTATCGATGACCCGCTTCAGAAAGTGATCCTTGCCTTCAATGTGGACGTTCTTCCCGATGCTAGAGAAAAGAAGAAGGAAGAAGACGTTGAAATCTTCCAGCACGATGTTGTATATAGATTGGTCGAAGACTACGAAGAGTGGAAGGAGAAGAAGAAGGAAGAACTTAAGAAGAAGAGAAGGGAGAAGATAGTACATCCCGTCAAATTCCGTATACTAGAAGACCATGTCTTCAGGATGTCCAAACCGGCGATAGTCGGTGTTAGAGTATTAGCTGGAACCATAAGGCCCAGTAGAAAGCTGTTGAACAAAGAGGGAAGAGTCCTTGGGCAGATCAAGAGTATAAGGAGTGGCGAGCAGTCGTTGGATTACGCTGAACAGGGCGATGAAGTGGCGATCGCGATTTCAGGAGTCACTGTAGGGAGGCAGATCGAAGTTGGAGAGGAACTCTACGTTGATATACCTGAAGGGGATGCTAGAGAACTACGTGGTCTAGACCTAACCTTTGATGAAGAAAGGATACTTGACGAGGTAAGGGAAATCAAGCAGAAGGAGAAAGACTTTTGGGGCTACTGAATCATCACCGTTGAATTAGAAAATTATTAATATGATTTTATCATTAGTGTGCCAAGCACTTAACACCTGTGTAATTGAATAAATAAAAGGTGATCAGCAGATGAGCAAAAATATAGAAGCCGAAGTTATCTATGAAACACCTATCGAAGATCAAAATATAGAGATTGTGGAGAGAAAAGGGATAGGGCATCCAGACAGCATCGCCGACGGTATAGCGGAAGAGATAAGTAAAGCTCTTTCGAGGATGTATTTGGAAAAACACGACAGGATACTTCATCATAACACAGACGAAGTTCAGATCGTTGGAGGGCAGGCGAACCCGAAATTTGGAGGTGGTGAGATCCTTGAGCCAGTATATATACTACTAGCGGGAAGGGCTACGACGAAAGTTAACGGAAAGAGATTACCATACAAATCTACTGCTCTGACAACAGCTGAAGAGTATCTGAAGGAGAATTGCCCCCATCTGAATGTGGATCAAGGGGTGATGATGGACTGCAGAATAGGTAAAGGATCGGTAGATCTACAGGATGTTTATGATACAAGTCGACAGAATGCGAACGATACATCTTTTGGGGTCTCTTTCGCTCCACTCAGTGAGACAGAAAAAGTTTCACTTGAGATCGAAAAAATGATAAACGGACCGCTTAAAGAAGACCTGCCCGAGATCGGACAAGATATCAAGGTCATGTCAGCTAGGAAAGAGGACCAGATAGACATAACAATAGCAGCAGCTATAATTGATTCTCTCACTCCTGACTCTGACCATTATATAAGCGTGGTCGAGCAGCTAGAGGAAAAGGTATTGGACTATACTCACAAGTTCACCGATAGAGATATCAACCTGATGATAAATACGGCAGATAATTATGAAAAAGACATCTATTATCTGACGGTAACTGGACTTTCCATGGAAAATGGAGACGATGGTTCAGTTGGTAGAGGTAATCGTACCAACGGCCTGATAACACCTTTCCGTCCGATGAGCTTAGAAGCGGCTGCGGGCAAAAATCCAGTCACCCACATAGGAAAGCTTTACAACATCGCGGCTAAAGAAATAGCTGAAGAGATCTATCAGGAGGAAAAGGGCGGTGTTCACGAAGTCTTTGTAAGATTAGTTTCTCAGATCGGACAGCCTATCACTGAACCCCAGGTGGCAAGCATACAACTTGTGGTAGGTGATAATGAGGATCACGATGTTAGAAAAGATAATGCAGAAGCTATAACTGAAGATCATCTAGAAAACATATTCGATCTGAAGGATAGGATATTGAACGATGAGATAACCGTTTTCTAATCTTATTCAAGAGCGAAGCTAGAAAAGACCTTGGAGTCTTTCACCATATTATCTAGGACAGCGTATTCGTTGGGCTGATGAGCTAGACCTTCATTCGAGCACCAAACCGCAGTAGGAATACCTCTCCTTCTGAAGCTCTTGGCAACTGTGCCTCCACCGATACCTGCTAATCCCGCTTCGACACCAGTAACATCTTTGATCGCCTTTTTCAAGTTCTGCACTACCTCGGAGTCCTCGGGAGTTCTCTCCGGCGCGTCACTTTCCTTCAAAAATTCGATCTCTATCTCCGATTTTGTTTCATCTTCTATCTGTTCGGCTGCTTTTTCGAAAGTAGATTTCACTCTTTCTAAATCGACTGAAGGTAACACCCTACAGTCGAAGTACTGTGTTTCTTTACCTGGTATCGTATTCACGTTAGGCACGTTGCTGAGTCGTTTTGTGGGTTCGAAAGTGCTTTGAGGAGGAGAAAAGAGTTCGTCTTCTTCATCGAACTCGTGGTGAAGTTCCTCATCGACTAGGTTTTGATACCTAGCTACGATCCTGTTGGCATTTATGTTCTGATCAGGGAAAGCTGCGTGGCCCTGCTTTCCGTGCACGAGTATCTTCACCCATAATCCAGCCTTTTCCACGATCTCTATTTTTTTGCCCTGATCTTCACTGTGATCTGGAACGACGACCATATCGTCTTCTTTGATCAAGTTTTTTTCTAAGATGTGATTAACTCCGTACTCGCTGCCGGTCTCTTCATCTGAGACCATCATTATCTTGACGTTGTATTCGGGTTTTATTCCTAAGTCACTGAGAGCTTTGATCGCATATATGCTGGATATGAGCGCTTGACCGTTGTCCTCAGCTCCTCTGCCATATATCTTTCCTTCCTTGAAAACAGGATCGAAGGGATCTGTGTTCCATTCCTCCAGGTCCCCCTCAGGGACGACATCCATGTGACTTATTATGATCAAGTTCTTATTGGTCTTACCTTTTTTGATGGCTACTATATTTGGTCTTATCCCGTCAGGCACTCTATCGTCTTCGGCATCGTGCCTTTCTATCGAATCAAACCCGAAATCATCTATCAAGTCAAGGATGAATTCCGCTCTTTCCTTCTCGCCTTTTCCATCATTACTTGGCCCTATCGCAGGTATGCGGATCATCTCCATAAGCGAATCTTTCATCTCTCCTTTCATCTCGTCTACTTTTTCAAAAACCTCTTCCATAATCTCACCTTGCAGGATTTAAGAAAGGTAATAAGATATATCGATATAAATGTTAGGCAGGAAGTGGATGTTTTTCGTAATCTTCCTTCAAATCTTCTCCAGTGAGATCAAGATAGATCTGAGTTGTGGTAAGTGAAGAATGCCCAAGCATCTTCTGGACGCTTCTCAGGTTCATACCTGATTTAAGAGAATGGACAGCGAAACTGTGTCTCAGCATATGCGGATAGACGTTCTTTTTTATATCCGCCTTTTTGGCGTACTTCTTAACTATCCTCTCGACCTGTCTTGTGGATAGAGCTTTTTCTCTCTGCGAGAGGATCAACACCCCTTTGTCCTCGTCCTCCTTGTAGAGCTGTATCAGGTCCAGAGTATCATCGTCTATAGGAACTATCCTGTCTTTATCTCCTTTACCACCTCTCACGGTGATCATACCTTCTCTAAAACTTATATCCTGTATCTTTAAGGAAGTCAGTTCTGACACCCGGAGACCACATCTGTACAGGATGCGAAGGATGAGCCTGTCCCTTACCTTGGTCCTTTCTGGGGCGTTCAGGAGTTTCCTCACTTCATCCTCTTTCAGATATTTCGGCAATTTTTTTCCCATCGACCCACCATGTCTGACGCTTTGTATGACAAATACAGTGGAGAAGATATAAAAACGTTTTGCACAGATTTTGACAAATGTTAGGAGGGTAAATATTTTATATTGACACACTTCATCACTGAAACCCATTAATTGGGCCTGTAGCTCAGCCCGGCAGAGCGATCGGCTCTTAACCGATCGGCCTGGGGTTCGAATCCCCACAGGCCCGTATCTACAGGTTGCGATTTATCATAGTTCCGAACATCTTCATGCATTTTGCTCACCTTCCAGTTTTTTATCTTCTTTTTGGAAATACTTGTCCTCCGAACTTAATTTTTCAAAAAGTATATCATCATCGAAAGATTTCGAACGCCTATCTTCGAATCCCCACAGGCCCGCTTCATCCGCCCTGTCTGCTGGTAGCTTAACAAGGGTATAATGTTTTCGCTATATTTCTTAAAGTCATGCTAGATTGCTTTAAAGATTATAGTATCTTACCATCAACTTAAAATAATCGTGATAGAACTTGGTTTTAAAGAATGAACGACAGAGTGATATTGAAAGAGGACGAGGTAGATCTGCAGAAGTTCAAAGAAAAGATGATCTATGATGATACTGACGCTCTAGTGACCCTTACCGAGCGGGCACGGAATATGAGAAAAGGATCTAGAGTAAAATTTGTGAAGATCGAGTCTTATGGAAGTACCACTAAGAACAGCATGCACAAGATCAAGGATTTAATACGAAAACGATTCGATATCAATAATATCGTGATAATACAGAGACTCGGAACATTCGAGTCCGGAGATGATATCAGAGAGATCCTGATAAGTGCGCCCGATAAAGG
>JBMCXO010000042.1:0-12226 GCA_048621055.1 Candidatus Natronoplasma sp.
GGAAAAGTACAAAAATTCAAATTAAGAGACCAACTTGAAGAAAAAGTTCAGCAGGGTGAACTTGAAAAGATCGTACCGACAGAGATCAAAAAGAAATAGTTTAACCCCTTTTTTTTTTACTTTTTCTGTTCTAAAAAAGTTTGACTCCTCTCAAAAGGCAAACCATTTATACATACCTTTATAATGTTAGACCGATGGAATGTCCACGCTGTACGTCAGAGATGAGTAAAGGGCGCTGTCCTAATTGCGGTTATACAGTACCTTCTCAAAGAGCTAGTGATACGGATGACACGACGAGTAAATTAAAAGGTTTAGCTACTTTTCTAGCAGTTATCTTGTTTTTGGGATATCTGATATTCAATACCAGCTTGATGCTGCTCTCAACTCATTTAATCCTGCCGGAAACCCTCGTTAATGAGAACACCATACTTATCGTTGTAGGCGGTTTACCGGTAGGTCTGACATATATAAGTGGATACACTTTTGCGATATATTTCTTGTTCATTCTCGGCGCTATACTGTTATCTTATGCCTTCATATTCTATACGGGATGGGAAGCCCTTGTATACTACATGAAAAACGTGTTTAGAGGAAAATTTAGAAAGCTTGATAAAGATGGCATAGCAACATCCTCCCCATTCATGAGATTGGTGACCATCTTCACTGCTTTAGTTTTTATCGCTACGGTCTATATCTTGATGTTAGAACTGATTGGAAGAGGGATAGAAAGGCCTGACGAAGATTTGCATTTATGGATGAGAATTTTCGGGCCGACACAAGCAGCCGTCTGGGAAGAGATAGTAGTTAGAATAGCCTATATAGGCCTACCTATGGTGATTTACGCTCTGGCAAAGGGGAAGAAAAATTTTACCAAATATCTTCTTGGGGGCTTCGGTTTCAAGGAGAGCTTTTCTGTAACACTGGTAATAATTTCTTCTATCGTCTTTGCTACGGCACATCTCCCTGCGTGGGGATGGGACCCCCTTCAGATCCTCTGGGTTATACCTGTAGGTATCTTTTTTGGTTATCTATTCGTGAAAGACGGTATACATTCAGCCATATTACTGCATTTTGTTTGGAACTATTTTTCCGTACCAGGTATATTATTTGAAGCCCCAGATATCGATTTAGTCTTATTTTTTATGAGATTATTTTGGATGGCTGTTGGATTATATTACACATATGAATATATCACAAAATTTTTACATTGGCTTCCAGAAAAACGTGAAAAAGAAAGGGTAAAGCAAAAAGAAGAATTTGAGGAAGAAAGAAAAGTGAAAGATCATACTGCAGGTGTCACAATCGGTTACGTTTGTCAAAGCTGCGGTTATAACAAAGCCGAGTATACCAGTGAAGGAAAACTTAGATGTACGAGATGCGGAACCAAGAGCGATCCAAAATCTCCACAGGTTCAACAGCAAAAAAAGCTCCTACAAACTGATAGATGGCCACCTTCCTAATTTTTGACAGTGAAAATCGAAAAGGTTTATATCCATCGGGTTTTTGCCAAACCGATAGGATGTCTAATGATATTAAGATAGATATTGATAGGAAACTTTGCACCGGTTGTGGAATTTGTATAAAATTTTGTCCAAAAGATGTTCTCGATGAATCAGAGGTCCTGAATCAGTATGGTAATCATTTTGCTGAAGTTGTAGCAGAAGATGAATGTATAGTTTGCAGAAGATGCGAACTTTATTGTCCCGACTTTGCCATAGAGGTGGAAGAAAAATGAAAGAAGCTAGAGAATTCTTCATGGAGGGAAATATCGCCTGTGCAGAGGGGGCTTTAAGAGCCGGATGTGGTTTCTATGCCGGTTATCCTATAACGCCCGCTTCAGAAGTGATGAATCATCTATCTAAAGAACTGCCGAAAGCCGGCGGACGTTTCGTACAGATGGAGGATGAAATAGCTAGCATCGCTTCCATAATAGGTGCCTCATGGACGGGTCTGAAGTCCATGACCGCGACTTCCGGACCGGGCTTTTCTTTGATGCAGGAAAATCTAGGTTACGCAGTGATGACGGAAACTCCCTGTGTCATCGTTAACGTTCAGAGGGCCGGTCCATCCACCGGTCAGGCAACCAAACCAGGAACTGGAGATGTTATGCAGGCACGGTTCGGAAGTCAGGGTGATTATGAAATTATCGCTCTATCTCCCAACTCATGTCAGGAGATGTTCGATTTTACTATCAGGGTCTTCAGTCTAGCAGAAAGATATAGGATTCCAGTGGTGCTTCTAGCTGACGCCGGAGTAGGACACATGAGAGAAAAGGTGAAGATCCACGATGAGTTCGAGATAGAAGAGAGAAGGAGACCTAACGCGGACGAAAACGAATTCTTCGATACAGACAGAGAAGATCATGTTCCTCCGATGCCGGACTTTGGAGATGGAGAAGAGTTGCTCATTACCGGCTCAACTCATCTTGGAGACGGTACGAGAGACACTTCGAGTTTCGAGGCTCAAGATAATTTAGTCCGAAGACTTGTCTCAAAGATAGAAGATAACCGTGAAGAGATAGAGGATTGGGAAGAAAATAATGTCGAGGATGCTGATCTGGTAGTCGTCTCTTATGGGTCGATGTCTAGGCCAGCAAGAGGTGCTGTAAAAAAAGCGAGAGAGAATGGGTATAAAGTAGGCTTCTTCAGACCGAAGGTGATGTGGCCAAGCCCTGAGGAACGTTTGAGAGAGATAGGAAACGATTCCGAGGTACTGCTCACTGAACTCTCGTTGAGAGGTTATCGGATGGAAGTCGAAAGATATGTTCCTTCTGATAATTTGCACGTCTATGACAGGTTGAATTCGTTACCGACGATAGACAAAATTTATAGCAAGATCAAGGAGGTGCTCAAATGATAAAAGCCAAAGATATAAAAGAGAAATATATAAGAAGTCATCCTTCGCCATTCTGTCCAGGTTGTGGTGGAGGTATGGTCCTAAATTCTATGTCTAGAGCGGTCGAAGGTAGCGATATTTCAAAGGAAGACATAGTCGCGGTCAGTGGGATAGGCTGTGCCGCATGGATCCCCTCACCTCATTGGAGAGTAGACACTTTACACACAACGCATGGAAGAGCTATAGCCTTCGCTACTGGTGTCAAAATAGGGAACAAAGATTTAGAAGTCATGGTAGTGTCTGGAGATGGAGACTGCGCAGGTATCGGTGGAAACCACCTCCTCCACGGGGCCAGGAATAATATAGATCTGAATGTTCTGATGATAAATAACGGCTTATATGCTATGACCGGAGGACAGGTAGCTCCGACGACAGAACACGAAGAAAAAACTTTGACCACTCCATACGGGAATCCTTCATCGAGCTTCGAAGTTGCAGAAGTTGTGAAGGCAGCAGGAGCGGAACATGTAGCAAGATGGACCACCTATCACATGAAAGAACTCACAAAAGAAGTGAAAAAGGCGATAGACACCACAGGTTTCTCTTTCATCGAGGTCCTGACTCAGTGTCCTACTAGAAAAGGTAAGAAGGAGGGCATGAACGGACTAGAGATGCTCCAGTGGTATAAAGAAAACACGAGCAAAGATAAGGAGAGCGATAAAATTTTCGTAGGGACTTTGTCTGAAATGGATAGACCCGAACTTACAGAACAGATATACGGGCAGATTGAAGAAGTAGGAGGTGACTTGAAATGATAAAGATCCGGATCGGTGGGTGGGCCGGACAGGGTACTGTAAGAGCGGGTACCATACTCGGTACATCTTTATCTATAGAACAGGGATATCACGTAGCCCAACAAAGGTCCTACTCTGCAGCGGTCAGGAGCGGTATAGCCTATTCGGACATCATCGCTGATGAAGAGGAACTCGATGAATTGGTCATCGACGTGCCTGATTATCTTTTGGTAATGTATCAGGATACTCTTGATGAGTGGGAGGATACCGTTGAACACGTTGACACGCTGATCGTGGACAGTTCAAGAGTGGAAGACATACCGAAAATATCTGGATCCGTTTATGAGGTGCCCGCGGGAAAGATAGCGGAAGATATAGCAACGTCGAAGGCCGCAAATGTGGTGTTGCTCGGTTCCCTTGCTGGAGTCTCTGAAAACATCGATATAGACGGGTTAAAGAAAACGGTTAGGGAAGAATTCCCTGAAAAATACAAAGAACTCAATATAGAAGCACTAGAGAAGGGATATGAGAAGGTCAAAAGGGAGCAATAGTGCTTCTTTATTTTCCTATTTTTTCTTCACCTTATCCCACGCCTCGAATAATAAATCGGGTAGGTCTTCGAACTCTTTATTATCCTTAGCCTTTTCTAGTTTAGATATAGCTCTCTTTATCTGTCGATGTCCTGAATCATTCTCGTTCATTCCTTCTATGGATTTCATCTTTTTGATCTCTTTTTCAACAGTTTCATCTATCTTCTCTATAAGAAAATCACAACTCTCTTCGAGTGAATCTACTGCTTTCTGGAGATCTCCGTCTTTCCCGCTCTGCACAGCAGAATTGATCGTTTCTTTACCACGTTCATCCTTTGTCTTTATACCTAGATATGTGACTACCTTCAAAAGTGATTTTAGTTTGGAGAGTGTGTTTCTGAACCTTGACATGGTCTCTTCGTCTTTTTTAGATCGTTCTTCAGTATGTTTTACCATCCTTTCACTCTCCTTTGAGATACTCTGTTCGTTCAAGATATCTATTCCTTACTTTGACTATTAATTTTACCTTTATATTTTTAACCCCTCACAAAAAGAAATGGTATGTATATATTTTTATCGTTTAGTCAATTCGAATTTTCCCATGTAAATTTAAATATATCCATCCTTTATCGTAAGAGATGATGAACGTAAATATCGAAAGTGAAGGAAAGGTGGAAGTTCCCCAGGGGAGTCGGATATCTGCTGTGATAGAAAAGCTTGATCACCATATTGATTCGGTCATAGTTCTTTGCGATGGAGAGCCGATACCTCTAGACCATGAGCTTGAAGAAAACATGGATCTCAAGATTCTTCCTGTTGTTTCTGGTGGATAGGTTCACGTTTTGGAAGTTTTACCACATTTATTATATTATCGTAAAATTTCGGCATTATCTCGAACACTATCAGAAGCAGGACTATCAAAACTATGACGGAACCTGTTTTTGCTATCTCATTATGAGCTACCTCGAAAGAAACGATGCCTTCATTTGTAAGAAAGAGAATCATCACATTTCTAGCAACGTTAGCGATGTAGACGGCAGGTAGGACTACCAAGAGGCTGATAATTTTTGGTTTCAACTTTGCCTTTGTCGATGCTATCAAACCGGTTGCCGCTGCCATAACCTGAAGACCGGTACAGGCTAAGATTATAGAGATTCGGGGATTACTCCCCTTCACGGATACCCGAATAGGCTCATAATTCACCCGATAAAGACTAGGATTTCCATTATAATCTATCAACCCTACTGTAAAATCATATCCTAAAAGATCGGTAAAAAATACGGTGTGTTCTGTGACTATTCTTACGAGAAAGCCAGTCAGTAGAGGTATTCTCTGGACTCCAAAATAGATCAATGTTGCGATCGAAATACCGCCGGCAAGAAAACGCATTACCTCGGGGTCTTCTTCCCATTTCTTGGAAAGATATTCATTGTATCCAAAATAAGCAAAAAGAGGTAGAGCTAAAAAGGATAGGACTGCGTTGAAGTAATCGTTTATCGCCAAATAATAGGGAACTACACCAACCCAAAAGATGCCGAGCAGGATATATCCGTAGGTTCTCAAGAGATGTTTTTTGCGCTCCGAGAAATACCCCAACAACAAAAAGAAAGTACCGACCCAAAGCATTGTTTCAAACAAAATATCCAAAGTGATCTCCTCTTGGTTTAATTACCGTGTTATATTACAGATGAAAGGGTAATAAAAGCATTGTGGTCGAAGAGAGTTAGTTACTATGGAAAGGCATAAATACCTCTTTCTATTAAGAATTTCAACGAGCAACTGACGGCCATAGCGGTGGGGGAACACCTGGTCCCATTCCGAACCCAGAAGTTAAGTCCACCAGCGTGCTCTGTGGTACTGTGGTGCGCGAGCCCACGGGACGCTTAGGTCCCATAGCGTGGACCCTTGGAACGACGGCTTAGGTCAGGAGTCTTGTTCCCTTCGGGGAAGAAGATAAACCTGGCTGTTTGAAGGTCACCGTTCCCCGGCCCGCTGTCAGTTGCTCACCTTATAATTCTCAAAACATTTTATCTAGATTATCAACACTTACTTAGCTCAATCAGCTCTTATATCCACTTTCTCATACTAAAAAAAGAAAATAATGATATCTATTTCAGCTTTTGATGACACCATGACCGATCAGATGCCATTTTCCTTTTATCCTTCTACTTATCGCGATCCTTTCTCCCTCTTCGGCACATACTGATCTTTTTAATCTCACTTGGGCTTCGTCTTCACGAGCAGATGTAACTACACCGACTGTAGTGGAAGATCCTACAGTCAACATCAAAGGTTCTCTAGTCTTTATCTTTTCAACATTTTTCTCTTTTTCCATACCAACGACAGTATTGAAAAGATTTACTTCCATAACGAAATCGTCCTTGATAGGCGGTAATTCATCTGGATATCCTGCTAGTCTTCCAGAAAGAGAATCAGATTTAGTGATACTAGGATCCAACATCGTTCCAATACCTATTAAACCACCAGGTCTAGCTTCTTCGAGTTCTAGACTCCCTGAGTTCATCGTCTCGATGGTGGTGGTCAACTCTTCCCACACTTTTTCTCCTCCCTCTTCGATCTCAATACCTGGTCTGATCTCGATTTCATCTCCCGTATTGAATGTACCTTTTATAAGAGAACCTCCTATGACCCCTCCTTTCAACTTGGAGATTTCAGTTCCTGGCTTGTTTATATCAAATGATCTAGCTATGGGTAACTTAGGAGGCACATCTGGATCGCGATCAGGTGTTTTGATCTCCTCCTGGATCGCCTCTATCAATATATTGACGTTCACATCGTGATGGGCTGAGACTGGAATGATAGGGGCATCCTCAGCAACCGTACCTTCGATGAATTCTTTTATCTCTTGGTAACTCTCTTTTGCCCTTTCCGTACTCACCAGATCGATCTTGTTCTGGACGATTATGATATCTTCTACTCCAGATATGTCTAGCCCCATCAAGTGTTCTCGCGTTTGAGGTTGAGGACATTCCTCGTTAGCCGCGATAACCAGTATGGCACCGTCCATGATGGAAGCACCAGTCAGCATCGTCGCCATCAAGGTTTCGTGACCAGGAGAATCTACAAAAGAAATGGATCTTTGAAACTCGGCTTCTCCGCCACAAGTTCGGCATTCTTTTTCAGGAGTGTAAGCATCTGCTCCTTCACAATCTAGACATTTATAAAACGAAACATCAGCATAACCAAGCCTTATGCTGATACCTCTTTTGGTCTCTTCAGAGTGTCTATCTGTCCATTCACCACTGAGTGCTTCGGTCAGCGTCGTTTTACCATGGTCGACGTGACCCACCATTCCGATATTTACTTCTGGTTGTTCAGGTGGACTCATCGGTTACTCTCCTTCTTCTTTTTCTTCTTCCAAAAGTTCCGGTATCTCCTTGGGACCTGACTCTATGACCTTCATATTCAATTGGTTTATCTGATCGGAAACTGTGTTTCCTCTCATGGATTTCTTTTTTTTCACACCCTTAGCCTGGCTTTTGAAGCCAACTCCGCCTTTACCGAGAACTTTTTTCCTACCGGTCCCGGGGATGTTTTTTTTCATCGGAAAACCGTCTATATCGCTACCTCCGGTTACCTTAAGCTTGTAGCCCGGAAGTCCGACAAAAATACCGTCTACCTCGCCGCCGATCTGCTTACCGATCAGCCTGTTAGCGTGTTGACCGTCTACTTTCTTCTGGTAACTGTTTCCATCTTTTGGATCCGAGATGACCACTTCAAACTCTGCCATATTAATAACACTCCAAAGTTTCGTTTCTCTTCACCTATTAGATTCTCCTAGTATAAAACTTTGATGGCCATAGGAATTATTTATGATCAATATAACTTAAGAAATCTCCCTCAAAAAGATTTAAATAAGATAGCTCTCTACCCCGTGATAAGAGGTGCCTGGATGGAAGAAACTCTCGCTTCGATAGAAATAATAAAAGATAACGATTCCTACAAAGCCAAAATTCAGAGCGGGTTAGGAAGATACGTAGAATATGAAAACGAGGACTTCGAAAACCTGCTCCAGCAGGTCTACGAAGATATCCAAGAAGAGCTCGGATCGACCATATAGAGAACCGGAAGTTATAATTAAAACTTGTAGATAATCACAGGAGATGTGTTCTATATGGCAAAAGTCGAAAATAAAGAAGAATACGAAGAGGTCCTGTCCAACTACTACCAAGACAGAGGGGTAAGTTCTCTGATAACACTTGATATCGACACAAAAAGGTCCGATAAGATCGCCGCCGAGATTTCCAGATTAAAAAATGTAGAGGACGTACTCCTCGTTACTGGAGATGTTGATTTTATTATAAAAGCCAGGTTCCAGAACTATGATCATATGAAGGAATTCCTCACCAAAGAGGTCTCAAATCTGGAAGGTGTAGAAAACGTAACCTCGTTGATGATCGTGACCGCATATAAAGAGAGAGGCGAGTTCATCGAGGCTGAAGATATTATGGAAGAATAGTTTCAATCGATCTCATCCATCTTCCAATCTTCCCAATCTTTTTCTTTCAATGCTATCTTGAGTTCATCTGGAGTCACTAGTACGGTATCATAATTTTTGGAGTCATCAAGGGCTATCCTCGGACAGGCTGTATTTACAGCGCATTTCAGATTCAGATCATCTATCGATCTCTTCTTTATCTCATCCAATTCTATAGGGATGATCTCTTTGCCAGCTCTTTCTCCGATCCGCTGAATGATCTTTGCCGTCTCTATCCTCCTCTGTCCTTTTTTCCTGGAAACTATAACACCTATTTTAGAGCACTCCTCGGCTCGGACTATAGCTGCGTACCGTTTTCTCAAGAAATCGTCTCTTTCTTTTTCTTGGATCATATCTATTTGACCGGTCGAGGGATTGTATATCAAAACATCCTTACCTAGTGAGAAAGAAAGACCCAGCGGATGGAATCTGCCCGTACCTAGGTAGAGATGGTGATCTGCGTCTTCTACTTTTACCGAATAATTACAGCCCAATACTTGTCCAGGATCTTTTATCCTGCTATTTCCTTCTCCTATGACAGTATCGTAACCTTTCTCAGACAAGATATCTTCCATCTTTTTAAGTTGATGTATGTGCTGGATTGTTGCATAAAGGGCTATTTTTCCATCGACCTTTTCAAAAAGCTCTTTCGTTACATCCCGAAATCTCGTGCTTTTACCGGGAAGGTATATTATAGGATAATCCACCTCAAGGTTAGGTATAGAAGCATGGCCTACGTGGATCAGAGCGTCGTTTTCACCTATATCATCAGGGATATCACAGGCACCGTAGCACGATCCTCCCCAAATAACAGCCTCTTGGTCAAACAGCTTCAAAAAACGTTGAGCCTTCGGTCTCAGTCCATCTGGTAATTGGACCATGATCTTTTCCGCTCCGATATCCTCCAGCTTCGACCTCGCTTCTTCTATATCGAACTCAAAACTGCCGATCTTTAAACAGCTCATCTCAATTCACCCAACAACTCCACGATTTTTTCTATCGATTTTTTGGTGACGTGTGGCATCACTACGAATCTCAGTCCTGGGGGATGTACAGTTCTCGAGATATACCAGTCCTTTTCAGCACATTTCCTCACCAATATCTCAGGCTCTTCGCTCCAAAAAGATGCTATGTTCATTTTTGGTTCTGTTATAGTTTCGAAACCTTCCTTCTCCATCATCTCTACAATATAGTCAGTTTTTTCCATGCAATCAGAGATCGTCTCCTTATATCCTTCAATTCCCAAAAGATTGATGGTAGCCCAGAAAGCCGGTATGGAAGCACTAGCTCTGGTACCTCTTATACTCTTCTGTTCTTTTCCAGTTAGATAAGGCGAATCCACAGAGATCTTGTCTTTACCGCAGGAATAGAAAAGCCCTAAAGGTATCGGTGACATCCCCATCTTATGAGGATCGAGTGAGATAGAATCTATCCCTTCAACAGATAAATCTAATGAGGGGACGTCATAATCCATCATATGAAGGAAAGGTATAACTAAACCTCCAAAAGCGGCGTCTACATGAAAAGGTATTTCGCCTGAAAGCTCCCCTATCCTCTCAAGGGGGTCTATAGCACCGTGCTCTGTTGTGCCCGCTATACCTACAACAGCGGCGGTATCGTCGTCTATCTTTTTCTCCATCTCCTCGATATCCACCGTGTAATCTTCATTCAAAGATACGTATTCCGCTTCCATATCGAGGAGGGAACACGCCTTCTCAAAAGAAAAGTGGGCACTTTTCGGTAAGATAACTTTACGATTATCTGTTTTTTCTCTTGCTCTCCAGAGAGCCATGATGTTCCCTTCAGTACCCCCACCGACTGAAACACATCTCATCCGTTCCGCGTTGATAAGTCTACCTACTGCCTCATGGATCTCTTCTTCCATCTTTTTTGTACCTGGATAAAGTCCGGGATTACCCAAGTTCGACTCGATGAACTCCATATAAGTTTCTTTAGCTATATCAAGTGGTTCCGTACACATGGAGGCGAAGACCCTACCGGAAGAGAAGTCAAAATCCTTTTCCTTGAAATGTTTTAACCTGTTCTTGACTTCGTCGACGTCCTTTCCATCCTTCGTAAAACCATTGTCCAATCTAACACCTCTTTCCTTCAAATTCTATCGAGTTTCTTTATCTTTTTGCGTACATAGGAGATAGATACTAAAGAGAACAATATCGCTAACAATACGGCGAAAAGGGAAATATCTCCAGCTACCACCAATTGTAGTGACGCCAAAAAGTTAAAAGCTCCGTGCATGAACACCGCTATCAGATAATACGGGAGGAAAAAGTACCAACCTTCAAATTTGGCTCTAGTTACACCATAGCCCGCCATGGCGCTTGCACTTCCGTGGAGTAGTGTGCTTGCAATACTTCTCAAGACAACTATACTGACGAAAGCGGAACCGAAACCTTCAGTTAGATAAACTGAGCTTTCGTAGAGTAGATTTTCCGTAGCCGCAAATCCAAGACCACAAGCCGCTCCGAAGACCAGTCCCGACTCTATATCAGTTAGAGATCTTTTAACAGAAAAGACACCCAAAACTTTAGTGAACTCTTCTACGAAAGGTGCTATGATAACAACTATTATAAGTGTTTGAACGGTCTCACCCTCTAAAAATTCATATTCACGCTGTAACTCTGGGGCAGATATGACTCCCACGAATATCAGCGATAAAACAAGCGCAAATAAGACTGAAAGCACCGCTCCCCATAAAAACGTCCTAGAAAGATCAGACCAACTCTTCTTCCCATACCTCTCCGCATTTCTTATCCAGATAAGATAGATGAGAGATGGGATAAAAGCGGACCCCACGAGTATCGAGACCGTTATAAGTAGCTCCTGGTTCATTCTGTGAGGACAAAAGAGGGAGTAGATAAATAAATTTTCGTCATCTACCTCACCTTACCATCTCATCTACCCATCCTAAATATTCTTCACTCCCCTGTATTATCGGGAGAGCTATGATTTCCGGATTTTCGTAACTGTGTATGTCTTTGATCTTTTGCTCGACATCCTCGAACCTGTCAGAACGTGTCTTCAAAAAACACATCCATTCTTCATCCTCTACCAACTCACCTTCCCATAGATATGTGCTCTTTATAGGACCATATACCTGAACACAGGCACTCAGATTTTGTTCGATCAGCTTTTTTGAGATCTTTTCGGCCTCATGCTCACTTCCTATCGTGGTCAAGATCATCACGAATTCCTGATCCATTTTTCTTCACCTTAACAAGTTTCAAACCAGTTCTAAAAGGTTTTTCGCATCTCTAACGGCCTCCAAAACATCTTCGTCTGCTTCCGTATCTTCCATCTCAAATATATCTTCTCTGATCTTTTCAAGATCAATTTCTTGGATCTCTCCGTCAACATCGGATATTATTTTGGCCAATGTTCTGACAGATCTTACCCTCACCCACTTGTCATTATCTCTCAATCTTTCACGCAGTTTTCTGACAACTCTTTTTCTGTTTCGCTTGTTAAGTTCTGTTATTTCCACATTGCCAAGAGCTTCGGCAGCCTTTTGTCTGATTTTCCATCTTTCCGAGTCGAGGGCTGGTATCAGA